>NZ_JAVCWB010000007.1:0-131949 GCF_032656385.1 Nocardia canadensis | reverse complement strand
CGTTCGCTGGTCGGCGCCGTTGGTGCCACCGAGCTCGGTCAACAACAACACTCCGACCGCCTGACCGGTGTCGAGTTCGGTGAGCAGGTCACGTTGGTAGGCGGAACTGTTGCCCAGGGCGCTGATCGACCCGATCGACAGATCGAGATGCCCGGTCAGCACCGGCAGCAGGTGCGGGGCACAGACCGCGGCCCACTCACACAGAACCCCGCGCAGCCGGGTGTCGGCGGCGATCGCGGTCGCCGACCCGCCCAGCCCCGCAATGGTCGCCCGGAGCAGGTTCGGTGCCAGTCTCGCTTCGGCCGGATAGGTCAAGCCTGTGCCGGGCCGGTCCCCGAGTTCGGTGATGACGGCACGCACCCGCTGGTGCATGTCTGGTTCGGTGCCCAGGATCGCGGTGCGCAACGAGGCGACGGTGGGATCACCGGATGGGGAGAGCGGCTGGGCCACCTGATTGTGGTGAGCGGGGATCGGCGGTAGATCGACGGTAGTCATCGCAAAGGTCTCCAAGCTGTTGTCTGGGGCTGAGGTGGCCGCGGTGCAGGGCGGTTTCTCTCCCGCTGCGGCTCACGCGGTTGCTCGTGGGCGCTGCGATCGGTCTTGCACCTGGCGGGTTCCTGCCGACCACTGGTCCGTCGGTGGTGGCGTAGTCCTGCGGTCGGGCTGACGGTTCGTCACGGTTCAGGTCCTGGCGTGAGTGGACGATCCTGTGGCGGCCCGGCCGTTGTTTCGGCGTTGTGGTGGTCGGGTTCTGTTGTCGTGGGCGGCAAGGCGAGCTGGACTGCGGTTTCGATTCGCTGCCCGTCGGTCGAGGGATCGTCGAAGGGGGTTGCGCCGGCCAGTTGCAGGTGGGTGCGGGTGATCAGTTCCTCGACAGTCGGTGGCATCGGCAGACCGGGGTCGGTACCGGCTGGTGGGGTGGTGGTGCGGCGCAGGCTGGCCAGCGATGAGCGAACACTCGCCGCGATCGCGGGGGTGGCCAGGTCGCGCCAGAGCGCGGTCAGGTCGTCGACGGCGAGCCGGTGGTGGGTGGCGAGCCGTTCGGAGAGGTGGGCATCGGTCACCGTCGTGCTGCGCGCGCGTTGGGCCGGGCTCATGTTGATCGCGGCGGCGGTGTGGATGATGCGGGTACGGATCGCAACCATGTTGTGCCGAAGCTGCTGCGCCACCGCGGGTTCGGGCTCTCCCTCGATCCCGGCGTGGTGCAGATGGTGGTGACGCAGGACCGACACGGTGGCCATGTCGATGAGCCGGTTGGTGTCGGCAACTACTCGGCCGTAGCCGCGGCGGGGGACGTTGTTCTTCGGCGGGTCTCGCAGCACCGTGGTCGGTTGCCACGCCCGGTTCGCCTGCCCGTATTCGCGGGCTTGGGTGATCCACACCGCCGGTACTGCCCTGCTGGTCGCCACGATCTCGGCGATACTGCGGTCGTGTTCGAGCCGCACCAGTTCGGCGGCATACGGCTGGCTTCGACGCAGCGCACCGGCACGGCGAGCCAGGTCATGGATGTTATTGAGTGCCTCTGCCTGCGGTCCCGGTAGATCCGAGACCAGACGCGGCCGCGATGACGGGCGACTCATCGCTCGATCCCGGGATAGTTGGTTTGCGGGTCACTGAACACCGGCTGGGTGGTCCACCCGCTGTCGAGCTGGTGCGCACCAACTCCGGTCGCGCCGATTGCGGCGTCGATCTGCGCACCGGGTCCGTGGGAGAACAACCCGATCACCCGAACGTGGTTGTCGCCGAGAACGTCGAGCACTGCGCTCGGCTCCGGGGCGCGATCCTCGATTCGGGGTCGATGCCGGCCTCGGCCAAGGCACGCGCCTGCACAGCGCAGCTGCTGAGGTCGGTGGCCACGATCGCCCGCCACTGGTGGGCGAGTGCGGCTTCGGTCAGCCCCGCTGCTGCCGAGGCAGCAGTTTCGATCCACCGGTCGTGTGGCCATAGTTGTCGGGCCTCGTCAGCATCGAGCCCGAGCAGGACACCGAGTTGGGCAGATCGTCGCCACAGGCTGTCGAGGTCGTCGTCGACGACGCCGGCAGTGCCGGTTTTCTGCGCGGCTGCAGTGGGTCGGTAGGCGGCATGGATTCCGGTGATTCGCGCTAGTTGGTCGATGTCGGTGCGCAGGTTGTCGATCAGCGCTTTCCGATCGACCGGGGCCGCGCGGCGCAGGAACAGGTTGGTGTTCCAGCGGATACTTTTGGTGCCGCGTTCGCGGGCCTGATCGACCCATTCGACCGGCACCCCACCGGCGATGGCAGCGGCGCCGAGCTCGCTGTGCAGCATCGCCCGCGCCTGGAAATCCAGTGTCCATTCCGTTGTCGGCTCGGTGCCGCTGGTGCGTTGGGTAGTCAGGAGCTTTTGGGAGTCGGCGGCCTGATTCTGCAGCGCTTTGAGGACCCGTTTCTGGACTGTGGTCGCGCTGGCCATACTCACTGCGGCTCACCTGCTTCGGTGAAGGCGCGAAAGTCCGGGCCGAACCCTAATTGGTGGACCGGTGTCGATGACCCGGCAATGCCGAACCAATTCGACGGAACCGGTTCACCACCCAGGCCTGGGCTGTCGATGTGGCGGTCAGGTGTGCAGCGGTGCAGTGGGCCGTTGGCGGCGTCGAGGATGTACCGGACTTGGGGGTCGATGTGGCGGACGAACAGTGCGCTCATCGCCTGCTTGTCCTCGGCATTGACCGCGGCTTCGAAGCAGGCGTGCAGTCCGGCGAAGCGGATGGCCACGCTCTGGTGGCGCCACCACTGTCGGCACCAGGTGTATTGGCCTTCCCGGTTGTTCGCGGCGATCTTCACCGACACCACCGGCAACAACCACCGCTGCACGAACTCGCTGTAGTGGCCGAACTTCTTCGCCGGTTTGTCATCATCGACGGTGGTGGTGGTGGTGCTTGTGGTGCCGAACCAACCGGGCGGGACAGGATCGAACGGCAACGACGGTGTCGCCTGATGGTGATTACGGGTGCAGCGGTGCAGGGGGCCGTTCGCGGCGTCGAGGATCAGGTTGACGTGCGGGTCGAAATGGGTGAGCAGGAACGTGCTCAGGCTCGATCCGGCTTTGGCACGGCGCATCGCCTCGAACGCGGTATGCAGATGCGCGACCCGGACCGCGACCGGGCGATGAGCCCACCACCGTGAGCACCACGTGAAAGTGTTCTCCCGGTTCGCTTCCGCCAACCGGACACTGATCGTGGGCAACATCCACCTGCTGGCGAAATCGGTGAAATGGACGAACTGCGGCGGCATCGGCCCCGCCGCCGGTGTCGGGCTAGTCACGACTGCCCTCCCCCGTGGCAGGCTGAGTGACTTTGATCAGCGAAACCGGCTCCCCTTCGAACCGTTGCATCGACATACGAACCAGCGGCGCGTACTCGCTGTCGAACCACGGGATTTTGCGGACGACGACGGGGCCGTGGCCGGGAAGACGGACCAGGGCCCGGTCTTTCGGTAGCGCGGCGAGCATGGCGACGTCGAGGATGGGTTCGGCGCGCCAGGACAGGCTGCGTTGGATCCCGCCGGGGGTGTAGGTGCGGGAGCGATCGGAGACGTCGTGTTGCCCGGCCATCGCCGACCAGTGCTCCAAATAGTCGCGTGAGGCGATGGACCCGCCGTAGACCTCGATCGACTGGGCCATCATCGTCTTCAAACCATTGACGCCCCACAGGTTTTCGCCTTGTTCGAGGACTTGCAGGATGGTCATCAGGATGATTCCGCACCCGGCGGCGTACGTGTAGTACGAGGGCAGTTCACTGATGCGGGCGCAGTTGGCGGCCTCGTCGAGCACACACAACAGCGGTACCGCCAACCGCCCATCCGGGCGGGCCCGCGCCGCGGTCAGGGCGGCTTCCAGGACTTGCCCGACCAGGGCGGCGGTTAACGGGGTGGCACCGTCGGGTCCGGTCATCGACAACGGGTAGAGGGTGTCGTTGGAGGTGACGAACGCGGTCGGGTCGAACTCCGGCAACAAATGGGTGCGGGGCTGCTCGGTTGACTCGATCAGGACCCCGTTACGAATCGAAGCCGCCCTGCCCGACAGATTCCGTTGCGCCGTCCCAGGTTTGGCACTGGTTTCGCTGACCTGGAACAGCTTCCGAACCGGGGGCGTGACCATCTGGGCGTAACCGGAATCCGACAGCACGTTGAGGAACCGTCGCGCCATGTCGTAGAGGCCGTCGCGCTGTCTCGCGTAGAGGCCTTGGCATTCGATGATGCGGGCGGCGGGACGGTCGTGGCCGTAGTGGCGTAGGATCAGCGCTGGTGTCGGGTCCTGGTCGCGGCCAAGCCATTCCGCGACATGGTGCAGGTCCCCACCCGCGCACGCGGCAGCGAAAATGTGCAGGGCGAACAGTTCTTGGGCGCCGCCGTCGAAGTAGGCATCGGTTTTCGCGTTCGCGATCTCGTTCGCCGAACCCGCCGACCCGGACACGAAGAACCCGGCCAGCTTGCGCGCCGCAGGCAACCCGGTGACCTGGTTGAACAAGTTCACCCAGAACCCGCACACCACCTGCCCGGTCACCGCCTGCAAGTCGCACACCCACACTCGCCCGACCTGCTCACGCCCGTAGACGGTGTGCCGGTACAGGTCGGGCTTGTTCGAGGTGGCCAGGCACGGCCCCCACGCCGAGAGCACCGCAGGGATCGCCCACGCCACCGTCTTGCCGGTCCGTTGACCAGCCGTCACCGTGACACCGAGTTCAGCGGGAACATGCAGGGCAATGTCGCCGATGACCGTGCGCCCCAACAGCGGTCCCGGATTCGCTTGTACTCCTGGTGGGGCGTCGTTGAGGAGGCGTTGGTTGTCGGCGAGGTTGTCGGCGGCGCGCGCGATGCGGATCTTGCCTGGTGGTTGCATGGTCCGTGCTGCCGCATCGACCTCCCCACCGGCGTTGAATGATCGGGCTCCGCGGATTGCACCTGCGCCGGTCAGGCAGAGCAGGACGACCGCGATCGGGGTTGCTTGCCAGGGCCAGCGCTTGTCTCCGGCGACGACCGACAGCAACGCGGAGAACGGGTTCCACGACATAGGTTGCCCGGCGGGCCAGCTGCCGAGTTTCAGTGCCGCCCACAGCACGATCAGGATCGAGAGCAGGGCTAGCAGGATCATCAGCATGCTGGCTTCTTCACCCAGTCCGGACTTGGTGCGTCGGCGGGTTTCTCGGGGAGAGAACATGATTGACCTGGTCCTTTCAGAAGTGGGGGTCGACACCGGGCGCGTGGCGGGGTGCGTCGATGACGCCGGTGAGTTCTGGGCTCGCCCAGTCGGCGGCGGGATCGGCATCGGGCAGGGCAGCCTCGACCGCGCTGGAGATCACCGCTCCACCCGGCGGGGCGGTGTTGGGGGCCGGGTGGGTGTTCTCAGCGCCTGCGGCGAGCGCGAGCGCAGGTGGGTAGTCAGGAGCCAGACCGAGTTGGCTTCGCAGGGCGTCGAGTTCGGCCACGGCGGTGTCGCGTTCGCCCAGGACGTGTTCGAGTTGGGCCAGCCGCGGCGCCCCGGGCTGCTGCGACCAGTAGTGCCCGGCCAGGCCCGCCTGGTAGGCGGCGGTGATCTCAGCGTGGTCGACCCCGGCGCGGGCGGCGGCGCGGCGGGCGTGCCTGGCGCCGTCCATCAACCGCTCCAACTGGTCGATGCGGACCTGGCTGCCTTCGGGTGATTCGTCGAATTCTGTTGCCAGGCGGGCGTGTTGCGCGGCCAGGTCTTGGACCCGGCGCACGGCGACGATCTGGGCGGGCAACTGGTCGATCGCGACGGTGGGGGTGAGGTAGGCGTTGCGTTGGGCGGCCGGCAGCAGGGCGGTGATCTCGTCTTGACCGGTGTCGAGGTCACCGAGGGCTTCCTCGGCGGCGAGGAGTTCGTCGGAGCCGTTGATGATCGCTTCGATCTCGGCCATGCTCAGCTCTTGTGTGGCTCGCCCGCCCAGCGCGCGGTCGACCACGCTGTCCGAGCGTGTTTTCTCTGCGCCGGAGTCGGGGACCACGCTCAGGTGGCGAGGTCGCCATCGGGCGCCGTCTTGGGTTGACCGGTCGTTGACCGGTTCGAGGTGTCCGGTCAGTTCCGCGGCTTGCCGTTGCGTACGGATGGTGCTCGCGTCGATCCCAGCGCCGTCCTCGATGAACGATTGCTGCAGCTGGCCGAACTCGAGGCGCGCGGCTTCGGGGTTCGCGGTCCAGGCCTCGACCGCGCTGGCGAGTTCGTGCCACAACTGCTGGTGCTTGGGCGCGGCATCCTGGAGCCACTGACGGGCGACATGGTGCGCGCGTGCTGTGTACTCGACGACCTGCGCGGGGGTTTCCCCGTATGCGGCGATCTCGCGTAATTGGTGGTGGGTGGCGAAGTCGGCGCGCAGTTGAGCTTCGGCGTGGTCGGCGGCGTCACGGTAGTAGGCCGGGTCGGTGAAACTGGTTCCTCGGGTCTCCCAGCTCATCGAATGCTCCCGGACAAGTACCGGCGCGACGGTGAGGTGGGGTTCGAGGGTGAAGGTGGTTGTTCGCGGAGACGGTGGGGCATCGTGCTTCCTCGGATCGAGAAAACGTCACACCCTCAACGGGTGTGGTGAGGTCCCAGCGGTGCAGGTTCGGTCGTCTAGGTCCAGTTCCCCCTGGCCGTGACGCCGACATTTCACGAATCGTGCTGCGGTTCTATAGGTCTGGGCCGGGATCAGTGCCGATCTCACCGACAGGTCCGGGAACCGGGTCGGGATCGGGTTCCCAGGACCACGCGTTGTCTTCGCCCAGGGCGGCGTCGACGACGGCGGTGATCGCGGTGCTCTCGGCAGCCAGTTCGGTCGGGTCGGCCTGGCGGATGGCGGTGTCGACGAGTTGGGACCGCAACGCGCTCGTCGCATCAGCGAGCATCGTGCGCGGTGTCGGTGGCTCGACCAGGGCGGCGCCGACGTCGGGACCTTGCGGAACATACGGCGGCACCGCCAACGCCGGGTCGGCGCGGGCATAGCCATTCCAGGCTTGGGCGAGGTCTTGCTCGGAGTAAGCGGCGAAGGTGACCGCGTGCACGCGGCGGATCCCTTCCACGCTCGGCCCCCACAAGCTCTCACCTTCGGCCGGCGTGAGCTGGGCGGCGGCGGCCAGGACGGTCACCCGGGTGTGCAGTGCTGTCATGTTGTCGGCGAACTGCGCGACTGCGATTGGATCATGGTCGAAAGTCCATTTGCCGGTTTCGATTCGGTCCATGCGGGCGGCTTCCAGGCCGGCCATGCGTTCCAATGTCCACAAATCCAGTTCGAGCATGTCGAGGTAGAACTCCTGGGCTTGGTTCGCACGGGCGGGATGCTGGCGAACCACGCCCGGCTTCGGGGCGTTCGCGCCGCGCTGGCCGAGCTCGCGAGCATCGACGACCCAACCCGGGTCGACCCCACCCAGCATGGCCGTGTACTCGGCGTGCTCGCGCTGCACGGTGAGCAGCTCGAGTCGCTCGTTCCACACCTGTTCGTTGCCACCGGAGACGCCGTCGTCGAACATGGCAGGTCCGGCATCAGCGACCTCCCGATGCTGAGCGGCCAACTCCTGGATCCGCCGCAGAATGCGGCCCTGCCACTGGGCCGCCGACTCGTCAGGTCCTGGAGCGCTGCTGGTCATCACCACACCCCCTGATCGACACCGGGGCCCATGCTCCGATCAGGTGGGTGAGGTTCCAGGTCCGGGTCTGGCTCCCACCGTGCGCCTGTTGCGACCCCGGTTGCTTCGACCGCGGTGCCGATACCGTGCCCCGCGCGCGAGCCCAGGCCGTCGGTGAAGCTGACCGCGGCCAAGGCTTGCTCAGCACGTTGGGCGAACTCCCAGGGCGTGGGCGGGCCGAGATCGGTGACGGTCGTGGTGGAGAGGTTGTCGAACGTGCGCGAGACGTCGGCTTCGATCCCTCTCCACGACATTTCCGTGAACCGCTGCCGCAGTTCGGCATCGGTGTAGGAGGCCGCGGTCAGTTCCGCCACCTGTTGCCACGAGCTCGGGCTGCGGTCCCACAGCTGCTCGGCCTCGCCGGGTTGGACGTTGATCAGTGCCGCGGTCCCGGTAGCACGGCGCCACAGCGCGGCCATGTTGTCGTGGAGTTGACGTTCGCCTGACTCGTTGTCGGGCAACCCACCGGTGTGCACGCGATGCAGGTACTCCGCGCGGACCAGGGCGGTGTGTTCCAGACGCCACACGTCCTCGGCGAGCTGGTCCAGCAGGTGCAGGCGTGCCGGATCCGCCCCCGGCGGGGCCATTCGCAGTGTTGCTGTTTCGGGGGTATCCCCCCAGCGTGCTCCCCTGGCGCCGGTGTCGGTGGCGTAGTCGATCATCCGTTGCGGGACGCCGCGGGCGTGGGCGTGTAGCTCGATCTCACCGCGCTCGTCGTCCAACGCCCTCAGGTGGGTCCGCCATGTCTCGAGCTGAACGCTCGGGCCGTGGGCGGGCGAGTACTGCGGGGACCCGTGGAACAGGGTGCGGTAGTGGTCGTAGCTGGTGTTCTGGATGCGTTCGAGTAGGCGAAGCTGCCACGACGGCAGATCCTCGGCACCCGAGAGGGGATGACTCACCGGTTTCTCCAATCCTGTTGTTCGACTGTGTGTTCAGTGCTCCCGGAACGGCCTGGAGAGACCGTGCGCGGCGGTTCACGGCCCCGGCCCGATCTCGGGTCCGGTGTGTTGATCCGGGGTCGGGCCCGGTCGGGGATCGGTGGGGTCGTGTTCGGTGTGGGCACCGGCGCCGGTGGCCTCGATCGCGGCGTCGATATCAACGCCGCCGACTACCCGCTCCGTGAGGCGGGTGTCGAGGGCGGCTGCGGCGAGCTCGACCATCCGGTCGGGCAGGACGGGGAGCTGGCGGTTGATGTCGTCGGGAGTGATTCCGGCGGCTTGGAGCACCATCACCGGCATCGACACCGTGGCGAAGTCGGTGTCGATGACGGCCTTCCACCGCGCCGACAACTCGGTCCGGTCGAGCTTCGACAGGGTGTGCGCGACCTGCTCGGTCCACGGCATGGCGGTGGGTTCCCACGCGTGTTGCTGTTCGACCGTGGTCAAGCCCAGGGCGTGCCCGACCGCGCCGACCTGTTGCCAGCTCACGCCCATGACGCGGCGGAATGCGGAGAACCCGGCACGCGACAGGGCGCCCTGTCGCGCGGCAGCGGCCCCGACGCCGGCCATCGTCTGTAATTCCGCGACTGCTCGCCGGTGCCCGCGCAGGAGGGTGTCGCGGTCGATGGCTTCGGTGCTCAACAATGGTTGGCCGGGTGCCCAGCGGTGTCCGCGTTCCCCGCAGGCGCGGGTGTAGTCGATCACCGACTTCGGCACCCCGACCGCGGTGGCAATCGCTTCCAGGTTTTCCCGAGTGCGGCGCCCGATATCCAGATGCGCCAGCGCCATCGACGACAGGCCCTCGTTGTCGCCAGTGCGGGATCGGTCGATCAGGTGCTGGTTGTCGCTGGCCAGGTTCTGCACGGCCTTGAGCAGCTTGGCCTGCACCGGATTCGGCTCGAACATCTCACCGGCCCCGTCCCACATCGAGATCGCCACGCCACGCTTCGAGCTCGGTGCCGGTGGCGCGGGCAGGTGTGGGTTCTGCTCCGCCACTGGTCAAGCCAGGATCAGCAGCGGTGGAATCGACGTCGTGAACCGCAGTCGCCGAAACCGCGGCCTCGATCCATTCACCGTCCTCGACGATCTCCGCGTCGATAATCGCCTCAGCGGCCGGGGCGGTGGTCGGAGCGAGATAGCCCGCGAGGTAACCGAACTCGTGGTGCAAGTGCGCGTCCATGGCGAGATCGGCCGCTAGCCCGCCCACGTCGTCGACGCCGCGCGGTCTGCGTCCGGGCTGATTCGCGGCGTTGTCGGTGAAGAAGTCTTCGGGGTCCAGGCCGGTGTCATCGGTGAACCGCTCTTCATAGGCCCGGCGCGCGGCTTCGGCATCCGGAGACAGGTCGCGGGCGGCGTCTGCGGCGGCGAACTGGGCCGCTGCGGCCTTGGCGGCGCCGGTGCGTTCATCGGAGTGGTGCAGGGTGTCGGTGAATCCGGCCGCGCGGCGACGGATCTCGATCATCAGCTCCTTGAGCTCGACATCGAGCTCGTGCAACGTCACCTCGCGGGCTTCGCGGTTGGTGTAGCCGGCGATACGTGCGGCATGGACCTCGCTGCTCTGCTGCCGGGACAGCTCACCGTCGAGGTCACGGCGCGCCAAATCTGCTTCAGCCCTGACGATCTGGCCTTCTTTGTGGCGGAGGTCGACCTCGGTGATCTTGGCGGCGTTGTCGATGCGGGCACGGACTTCAGCGATCTTGACCATTGCCAGTTGTTGCTCGGTCCCGAGATTGCCGAGGCGGGCCTGGTGCTCGATCCACGACCGTTGGTTCTTGGCCGCTTCGTTCGCGAGTCTCTGCTCGGACTCCGCACGTGAGCGCGATTCCCCGCCCCTGCTGCGGAACAACGCGTTGGTGGTGTGCGCGGTCTGCAACGCCTGCAGAAACCCCTGCCGGACCGCTTGCCCGCCTTCTTCGACCGGATCCCCGTTCATCACAACACCCGCATTTCGGTGACCAACCATGCACGTTCGGCCCCCGCGCGAGTCGCCCGCGCGGACACCGAAAACTCGATCGGTGTCCTGGCGGCCGGGGTGAGGGCGACAGTGAAGACCCGGCTCGACGAGGTCGCAGTATCAGGCGCCGGGGTATCGCCGGTCACAGCGACCTCGGTGCGCAGCGGCACCCTGGAATCGACCCAGTCCCCCCACGCCTCGGGGGTGATCGGCGCCCACAGCGAGACCCCGATCCGGGCGTCTGTCGCATACGTGGCCCACATCAGCGCTCGCGCGGCCTCGAACGCCGACCGTGCGTCCACCCCAGCAACCGGATCAAGCCGATACAGCATCGTCACCGCGGCTCGGAGAACCGCAGGTGCCGAACAGGGCGCGACCTCAGTGTGTGGTGGTGGGAACGCCTCGGCGCGACAGCCCGGTTCGACCACCGGCACCTGAGCGGACGAACACCCACTCACCGCCGCCAGCACGATAAAGGCGACGCTGGTAAACGCGACGGGTTTCATCACGCTGCGTCCCAGAGTTCGTGCAGGTCGACGGTGCGCCACCGGACTTCGTCGGGCCAAGTGCATCGCTCGGCGGCGGGGTTGCGCACCGGGACGGTCGCGATGTCGAGGACCATGCTCGCGGTGGTAGCGATGCTGTGGAGCCGCGCAAAGTCCAGGCCGCGACTGCGCGCCAGATTCAGCCGCAAGACACCTGCGTCGCCACCCCACTCGGCCAGGGCGTGCGCGGCCAACTCGATCGCCTTCTCCGCCGAGATGGTGGCAGCCTCGACACCATCGACTATGTCGAAGCCGAAGGTTTCGTGCCAGATCATGCGCCCGGAGGCCCCGCACACGGTGAACGCGTCCAGGGTCGCCGCCGACCACACCGTCAGCGCCGGTCCGGTCGCGGCCTTGCGCACGAGGTTGGCACCTGATGTGGCCCAGAGGATTTCGGACTGGCGCAGACCGTCGTAATCGATCCCGGCGACATCGAGCAAGGCTTGGGTGTATCGGTCCGACAAGTCATTGGTGGTGAAGCCGTATTCGGCTGCGAGGCTGTCGAATTCGCTGGTAGTGGCGAAGGTCTGTAGTTCAGCTGTCCGGGCGCGGACCATGTCTTCGGGGGCGATCGGTGTGGCCGGGGCACTGGTACGGGGGTGGGTGGTCATCGCGTTTCCTTCGGAGCGATCGGTCAGAAATCTGGTTCGAGCTGGGGGTGCGCGACCTCGCCGGGCGGCGGAAGGTCGAACAGGTCGCCGTCTGCGATGCCGTGGCCGTCCTCGATGCCGGTGGCGGCGATGGCGGCACCGATCCCGGCACCATCCCCCGGTTCCGGATAGGCGGTGTGCCAGGCCGTTTCGGCGGCGGCTTCGAGCAGGTGCGGGGCAGGAGGCAGTTGATGGGGTGCGCTGTCGGCGAGGTCGATGCCAACCATGCGCATCACCGCGACGCGGACCCTCCCTTCGCGTACCCGGCCGACGTGGGTGAGTTCGCGCCATTGACGCCCCCGATCGGGTGGCGACTGCTGCGAGATCTGGTCCAGGCGTGATCGCCAGTCGGCCACCTCAGGGGACCACCAACCGCTGGTTTCGGCTTCGGTGACGTTGAGGGTGGTGGCGACCATCGCGACCCGCATCCACTGCAACCGCAGATGCTCGGCGAGCTTGTCCGCTGTCTGCGCGGTCACCGCGGCGTGGTCGCGGCGGACGGGTCTCACTGCGGCCAGGGTCGATAGCGTGTCGGCCTGGTGGTGGAGTTGGGCGATCAGCAGCGGCCGTGCGACCGGACGCCGCGGTGGCAGCAAAGCGTCTCCGGTAGCTTTGCGGCCTTCCTGGCCGGCCTGGCGCGCGTAGGCGATCCAGTTGGCGGGCACGCCGATCGCCACCGCTTGTTCATGCACGACGCGACCGACGACCGACAGATCCCGGAAGGTCTGGATGCGGCTGTGTGGTTCCCGCGCCAGCTGCATCAGATCGACAGTGACGTTCTGCAGGACCGCAGCCATCCGCCGATGCACCACCGTCGTACCGGCCTCGACGACCGTGTGAGGTGTCGCGGTCAGTGCCGGGCCGGTGGTTCCGGGTGATGCTGTGTGCTCAACCATGGCCGGTCACCGAGTCGATGCGATAACTCGACATCCGCCACCCCTGCGGGGTTTCGGCCGCTGTGACGGTCACCTGCATCCGCCGGTAGACGGTGGTGGACCCGTCTTGGTGGAGAACCTGTTGGATTACCGTCGCCGCGACCGTCGCCGCGGGCCCGCCGGTTGTGGCCTGCTCCGTGTCGATCAAGGCGGTGACGATGTCGTTGCTGTCGCGCCAGCCCGGCCATTCCGGTAACGGAGCCAGCCCGCTCGCCGGGCCGCTGCTGGCCGAAGCGGCCAGTTCGCCGGTCAGCCACGGTGCTGCGCGAACCAACCCGGCACCGGGCCCGGGGTCGGTACGAGGTTGCCAGGAGAACATGGCAGCCAAACCCATCTGGATCGCGGTCACCGCGTCAGCACCCTCCGGCTCGGGCCCCTCCACATGCGCGGCACCAGGGGTGTGCGTGCCGGACGCGGGCCTCGGGTCCTCGGCGCAACCCACCAGTACCGTGGTGAGCGCTATCAGGACGGCCGCGACACCGAAGGTCACAGCGGCCAGAGACAGACGGTTGACCATGGTGTCCTCAGCTCAGCGTCGTCGACATCTGGATGGCCATCGCGAGGATGTTGGCCACGTACGGGCGGGTCTGGACTTCGTAATCGGGTGAGCCGGTGGGGAATCCGCCCGAGCGCAGCACCGCGTGTTCGCCGGCGTTGTAGCCGGCGAGGTAGAGCTCGGCGGGCCCGTTCGGGGCCACGACCTTGCCCTCACGAATCCAGGTGTCGACGTTGTCGGCGATGTCGCACAGGTAGCGGGCTTGGCCGATGATCGCGTCGCCGTCGTCCCACACCGAGGCGACACCGTTGCCGTCGGCGTCGATCACATACGGTTGCCCGTCGGAGGCGGTCGCGGTCGCGGTGCCGGGCAGGAACTGGGCCAATCCTTGCGCCCCCGCCGATGAGGTCAGCCCGCGTTGAAATCCGGATTCTTGTTTGCCTTGAGCCGCCAGCAGCGGGGCACCGATCTGCGGGCACACCGTGCCGCCCAGGCGGTACCACATCGCGAGCTCGGCCGGGACCGTGCCGGGTTCCAGATCGGTGTCACCGACTGTCGGCCCACACGTCGTGGCGGTCACGGCCTCGGCAGGGTTCGTGGTGACCGGGCCGATCGGTGACCCGTCGGGGTATCCGCCACCCAGCGTGGTGACGTGCACGTGATCGAAATGGTTCGCCGTCGCCCCACCCCGGTCTTCCATCACGTTGGATTCGCCGGTGGCCGAGCGGTAGGTCTGGCGCCAGATGAGGTAGTCGATGCGCAGAGCGGAAGCGTTGGTGAGTACGAATTCGGCGATCCGGTCGCCGAGGGCTTTGCCGTCCCCGGAGGTCGGGTCGGGGATGATGATGTCGATCGCCCGGCCACTCGGGTGATCCGGCAACGGGTCCTCACGATGACCGCCGATCTCTCGCACCTGCGGGAACTGCTGGACGATGGTGCGCGCCAACCGGATCGTGTCGACCTGCAATCCGTTCTCGGAGCCGATCGCCGCAGGCATCGCGGGCAGCTCGGCCCCTGCCGCTGTCCCGGCCTCGATCACCGTGCTCCCGCTCGGGACCGGCGTCGTCGAGGGCGCGGGGACGGTCGATTCGACCGGGCTGCTCGGTGCCGACCCACCTCGCAGCCACGGCATCGGGTCGATCGCGGTGCCGCCGCCGAACCTTCCTCCGCCCGTCCAGATTTCGAGATGCAGATGTGCACCGTCCGGTCCTGCCGGGACCGTCTGGCCGTTGTATCCGACGCCCGCGATCAGTTGTGCGATGCCCACGCGCTGGCCTTGTTCGACGTAGACGTCGTCGGCGAACATGTGCCCGTAGACCGAGGACACGATCTGCCCGTCGATGTTGTGATCGATGACCACCCAGATCCCGAACCCGCTCGCCTCGCCCACCCGCACCACGACACCGTCAGCGACCGCATAGATCGGGGTCTTGGGTGCTGCTGCGAAGTCTTGGCCTTGATGCTGTGTGCCCCAACGCATTCCGAAACCCGAGGTCAGAGTGTAAGTGCCCTCGGCCATCGGCATCGTTCTTGCACTACGGGTGGCGGGGGCTTGGTCCGGCGCCGTCGACGATGCGCAGCCGCGTTCCTGTGCGGTGCCGGCGAAGAACAGCAGCACGACCACCAGCAGGACCGCACTGGTCACCGCGGCCGCTGCCCGTACGGCGCCACTCATCGCCCCACCAGATGAGTGCGCGTGGCGCAGGTGCAGGCGGCCGGGGTGCGGTTTCGGCGTGAACCACGTTCAACGGTGCTCATCACGGATTCTGCCGACTTCGCCCGCAAAGGAATGTTCCGCACTGTGTCTCGTGCGCGAGCAATGTATTTCTCGCTGATGTATCGAATTCGGTTTCCATTGATCTCTCGCATTTCACTGAGGGTGTGCGCGCATTACTCGTCTGCGGTGGCGAAGTGCCAATTGGTTTCCGCTAGCCGAAATCCGGGCCGATTGCCGTGTCGTGGACATGTCCAGGCGGTGCCGTGTCGGCCTCAGGGTGATCGGGGGACTCGACGCCTGTGCCACCGTCGCCGAGTGCGGCATTCACGGCCTGCGCGATCCCCGCTTGCGGTTCGATAACCTCAGCTGCGTCGGCTGGCCGGTCGCGCGCACTCACCACGATCCTCGTGTGAGCCTTCACGGTAGGACTCGTCGTCGAGACGTTGGCGTAGGTGACCACCCCACCGGCAGTGTTGACCACCTCGTCCACCAGCTCGCGCACGTCGGCTGCGAATGGTGCGGCAGTGTCGAATGGTTCGGGGCGTATCGTCAGGGCGATCGGCCCGGTCCAGCCCGCCGGATCCCAGTAGCCCAGGCGGGTCAGGATCTGCTCACTGAGGGGGTTCGGCCCGACAGTGTCCGGGACGTACCAGACCTGGACCCGATCGGCGGCCGGGGACATTCGCATGCGCAGCCGGTCGACCTCGAGCACATCCATCATGTCCTCGACATCACCTCGCCCGTAGACGGCTGTGCGGTCCATCTGTAGCACGACGAAATCAGCTGGCTTGTTCATCGAATTTCCTCTTCTTCAGTCGGGTCCGTGTTGTGTTCGATGTGTGGGCGATACAATGTGTCCTGCAGTGGTTGCGATCTGTGGCGAACCGATTTCGAGGCGCTGATATGCCAATTCGGACTCGTACCGAATTGGCGGGGGAAGAAGTGGGCGGCAAGGAATTGTGGGGCGGCGAGAATCGTCGGACCGGTAGTCATCTCGGGCTCACCGACCTGCCGGGGTTTGGCCGAGGTTGTCGAAGCGGCGGTTGGTGTTGTGGATCTCGGAGTTGCGTTCGGTGGGGGTGAACACCATCCGGAACGGGATGCCGGGCTGGTCGGCTTCGCCGGTCTTGAGCAGGTAACACCCGGTGCCAGGCGGAGTTTCGCGTCGTGTGGTGTCCAGATCGTCGTCGCTGGGTGGGCGTGGCGCCGCCCAGGAGGTGACCAGCAGTTTCTCGGTGTCGGTCATCCCCGCGACCGCGGCGATGCGGTGGGCTTCTTCGGGTCCGACCGGGCCGATGATCTTCGCCCGGGCTCGTTCGAAGAAGCCGAGCGCTTTGGCTTGTGCGGCGGGGGAATCGAAGGCGGCGAGGTCTTTGATGGTGTGCGAGCACATGATCAGCCCTGTGGCCAGGCCGCGGTTGAGCCGGGTGAGTGCGTCGACGCGGTCGACCATGAATTCCCCGACGCCGAGCACCCGCCAGATCTCGTCCATCACGACCTCGAAGGTTCGTGCGGGTGCCAGCCCGGCGTCGGCGAGGGCGTGGGCGGCGGCGACCGCGCCGAAACCGTCTGACCAGCAGGTCATCAGGACCGCGGCCAGCAGTTTGGTGTCGCCTTCGGGGATGCGGGAGATGTCGATGCAGATCGCGGGGCTCGACAGGTCCAGGCGGGTCGTGGTGGGTCCGTTGAAGATCGCCCCGAACGGGCCTTCGACCAAGGCACGCATCGACCGGCGCAACGGTTTTGTGGCGGCCCGGTAGGCGAGTTCGTCGTCTTCTTCGGCGAATGCGCGCAGCCGCTCCCCGCCGGCCGAGATCACCGCGAGCAGGTCTTCCAGCAGCGGTGGGTTCTGGTGGGTGAACCCGCCTGCGGGGCTGTAGAGCTCGCGTAGACCGGCGGCGAGCAGCACTTCCTCGTAGTCTTCGACTCGGGCGCCGCGCACGAGCTCGATCAGCCCGGCGACGATGTTGATCTGCCCGGCTTCGACCCGCGCCATGACCTGGCGGCGTTGATCGGCATCGGGTAGTGCGGCGATGACGGCGCCGAGGGCGCCGACGTCGAGGGGGTTGATGGTGCCGTGGCCGTAGCCGACGTCGACGACTTGTCCGTCGAGGCGTTCGACGAGGTCGCGGTACTCGCCTTTGGTGTCGCCCATGCACAGCACGGTCTCCCCCGCCGCGACCGCGCCGGTCATGATGCGCCGGATTAGCGAGGACTTGCCGAACCCGTTGAGCGCCAACACGAACGCGATCGGCGCGGTGATGAACCCGCGTAGAAACCATGACATCGGGTCGAAATGCACCGGGGCACCGGTGATGTAGTGACTGCCGACCGGCACCCCCGCGGTCGGCGCGCTGGCCCCGACACAGAACGGCCACAACCCGGCCACCTGCACAGTTGTGGCACGCCACTCCGGTGTGCGCGGCACCACCGAGGCCCGCCCACCTCCTGGCCCGCCGTAGCCGCGGTCGGTCAACACTGGCGCGTTCAGATCGAACCCGTCCCCGGCGCGACCGTCGCGACGCCGTGCCGCGGTTGCGCGGCGATGATCGTCACTGGAGAGCAGCATCCGTGCCCGCCGACCCCGCAGCCCGGCCTGTGTGGCCGCGAGCTCGACTTCTGCACGGCGGGTTTTGCTCAGAACCCGGATGCCCTCGATGATTTCGGTTTTCGCGGGCTGGCCTCGGTCGGGCGCGCTGTTCGTGTACCCGTTCATCCCGAGACCCGTTCGGAGATGGAGGCGTGCTCGGGCAGGATCAGCCCGATGCCGAGGGAGGCGGCGAAGCCGGCGGCTTGGTAGCCGTAGCAGCGGCGCACCGTCAACCGTGACGCCGCCGCCATTCCTTTGACCGAGGCCTCGATGCCGGGCAGGTCCGCGTCGAGGTGATCGGTCACTGTCACCAGCACCCCGAACCGGGTCAACCCGGCCCCGCGGGCTTGCTCCTCACGGGCGGCGGAGGTGTTGCCGACCCGGATACGGGCCGCGGCTGAGGAGATGCCGCGTTCGGTCTGTTCGGCGGCGACCGCGTCGCGGAAGTCCGAATCGACCAGGGAGGTCGCTTCCGCGGCCGAATGCAGGCGGTAGACGATCGCGACCCGTTTACGTGGCGCGTCCGGGCGCGGCCGGAGCAGTTCCTCGAGGACGGTTTCCATCACCGCGCCGCGGGGTGCGCCGTCCATTTCCCAGGTGATCGAACGGGCCCCGTCGTGAACGTAGTGATCCCACCGGTCCTGATGGGCCAGCGGGCCGACAGAGTCCCACGACTGCGACTCCACGATCCGCTCCCCGGCCGCCTCCACATCACGCTGGGAAGCGAGGTCGAATCGGCCGCGCACCAATCCCAGCACCTCCCACGCTTGCAGGGGTGTGGCGGGCAGGCCGGCGCGGGCGAGCTGGGACAACACCGATTGCAGGCGTTGCCCGATCTCACGGGCCTGCTCGGCCTGATCACGGCGGATACGGCCTTTGCCGATTGCTCGGTAGGTGATCGCGATGCGTGCTTCGATCCGCACCCCGACCCCGCCGCTGTCGGCGGCGGCTTCGGTCATCACCGCCTTGGCGAAATCGGGGGCGTTCGGGCGGACCAGGCGCGCGACTTCCCGGGTTTGCTTCAACCGGGTTTCCACGACGTTGTCCAGCACCGCGGTCACCGCGACCACTTCCCCACCCCGGCTTTGCGAGGCCAGGAACTGGCCGTATCCCTCGACCCAGGAATCGATCTGGGCCTGGTCGACGAGTTCCTTGCCGCGCGGGATCACCCGCACGATCACCGTGTAGTGATCGCTGCGCCGGATATGCAGCATCGCGAACCGCTTCCCACCGGGCGTCTCGTACTCGGTCAAACGCGAATCAGCCAGCAGGCCAGGCAGTTTCGCTAGCCCCGGCAGGCGGAAGAATCGTCCGGATCGGTAGGTCAGCTCACCGCGAGACCGCGCACGCGCGAACTGTGCTCGCAACAGCAACAGCTCCCACCCCGTGCGCCCGTTGCGGGTTACCACCAGCGGGACGAACACCACCGCCGACCCCACCAGGACCGCCCCGGCGAATCCGAGGGAGCGGGTGATCATGAACGACACCATCACCGTGATCACCAGGCCGAGTCCGAGAAGCGAAACGCCCCAGGTCAATCCGAAGAACCCGGCCGAGCGTGGCTGCTCCCAGCGCCCATACATTCGTGTGCTCATCGGCGGACCTCCCCGGGACCGAGCGAGTCCGGATCCAGCTGGCCCGACGATTCCGGGACAGCGCGTTGAGCGGTGGACGCGATGCCTTGCAGCGCACCGACAGCGAGTTGGGCACCCAACATCGCCGCACCCGCAGGTCCTGCACCCATCGCGCCGGTGGCCACGGCACTGCCCGACCCACCGGCGCCAGCGGCTGAGGCCCGGCCCGCGCTCGAACCACCTGCGCTCGAACCACCTCCACCGGCCCGCGCGGACCTGGGCGCGCCACCGCCCGATGCGGGGGGTGACCCTCCGGGTGGCGAGCCTGAATTCGCCGCCATCGGTCTCGCCCCACCGGTGCCGCCCGGCGGAGAGGACGGCCCGCTCGGGCTCGATGACCCTAGCGACGAGCCAGACCTTTCGGCCTCCGAGACCTTTCTGGCTTGGGATCCCCGGCTGCCGACCGCCGACATCGCGATCCCTGCCCCGGCGCCGGCCAGCGCTGATGCCGCGCCGCCGCCACCGCCGAGGGTGGCCACTGCGGGTGCGATCAAGCGGATCAGCGCGGGCAGCACGACTACGCTCATCAACATCAAGATCATCCCGAGCAGGACTAACTGAGTATCTGGTTCGTCGTCAGTGCCGGTGGCCGTGAACGCGATGGCATAAACCAGGGCCCCGACCGGCTTCCACAACACGAAGGCCAGTGACCACGCCACCAGCCGTTTGTAGGCTTGTGAACCGGGACCGGTGCCCGATGCCGCGGCCGCCATCGGAATCACCGCGACAACGACAACGAGAAGGGCCTGTCGAATCACCAGCATGACGAGCTGAACTAGCAGGCTGATCAAACCCAATATGCCGAGCACGAGCAGGACTCCTGGCCCTAAATTTCCGGTGATTCGGGGGTCCGCGATGCGGCCGACAGCGGTATCGAGGTCTCCGCGGGCGGCGTCGAAGACCACCCAGGAGGCGAATTCGTCTCCGGCAGTGGTCGCGACGGTGATGAGCGCGCCGAAGGTCATCGCCCCGAACGTCGCCCGTGCCAGCATGAGGAAGCTCTCTTGTGCTTCCCCTGCGGCGGCGCCCCGCTTGGCCAGTGCCAGTCTCGCGGCGGCGAACATGATCCCGGCGGTGAGCAGGACCACTTGCAACCCGCTGGTGTAGTCACGAATCTGTCCGAGCACTGGCGCGGGCTGTCCTTGGGAGGTCGTCAGTTCCGGTGACGGGAAGCTAGTCCACCAGGCCATCACCAGCCGCAACATGATCACCAGGCTGTCGATGAGATCGGCGGCGATGCTGCCGATCACCGAGTCGCTCGCCACCTCAGCCGCCTCGCCGGCCAGATCGGCGAGCTGGCACGCTTCCTGGACTCCGGGCACCGCGAGACAGGCGAGATCGGGAATGATCTGGGCATGAACACCGTTGCCCGGTGCAGCGAGGGTGCTCACGGCTGCCTCCAGCGGTCGAACCCCGCGGTCGAGGCGACGGGTGTGGCTGGACGCCAGAGCGTCTCAATGATTTCAGGCGTGCGGATGCGCCAATCGCCGTCGACCCAGACCATCGGCCAGGTCGCGATCGCGTACCCGGTCGTCGAACGGATCGCGAGCTGAACGACAGCGAGGTCGTCGCGGTAGCCGGGTTCAATCCGCACACCTTCAGGGACGGTGACGTAACGTGCCATTCCTGGGGTGCTGGTTCGGGAGCGGGCGAACTGGTCGATCAAGGTGTCACCGCCTCCGTAGAAGCGCTCGCGTACCACTTCTCGCCATATCGGTTCCGGCGCGGCATAGGCTCGCCCGATCGCGTCCATCGCCGCCAACGCGGCACCTTGCGGCGTGCGCGCGAACCCTTCCGCTACACCGGCATCGATGCGGGCGGGGCCGTCGCTACCCGAGACCGGCACCGCCGCGCCGCCCCAGATGCGCTGCCACTGCAACCGCGCAGGTGGTGCTCTCAAGTAGTCCGGCCGCGCCGGGTCGACACCGTCCTGGGCGCTTTGCGGCAAGACCGAACCGGCTTCCTCCGCTGGGACTTCGAGGCGGTTGCCGAACATGTCGACCGTCGGCGGACGTGCTGCTGACGATGCCGTCGATGACACAGCGGTCGTCGGGCCATCTCCGCTCTGGGCGGGGGGTTGGGTGGTGGCGGTCTGGTCGTCGCCGGTGACGGTCAGGACGAATACGGTGATCACTACGGCAGCGATGATGCTGAGTAGCAGGACGAGGGTTCGAGTGGCACGCATCAGTTGGTCCTCAGGGTCTCGGCAGGGCGACCATGTCGGCGGGGACGGAATCGACTGCGGTGACCGGGCTTTCGGTCACTGTGTCGGGCAGGCGTAGTCGCCACCCGTCGGTCGCCCAGATGACGGTGGCGGTGTTGCGAGTGGTCGAGTTGTCCGGATACAGGGAGTAGGTCTGGATCTGGGCTTCGGTGTCGGTGTAGGTGGTGACGAGGTAGCCGAGGATGGTGGGTGTCGTGTCGGTGGCTGGGGTGGTGATCGAGACCTGGGCGCGTGCTGTGGCCCAGGCATCGCGGCCTCGGGTGGGGGCGATCATGCGCTGCCCGACCGCGGCCCATTGGTTGTCGGGTGCGACCGACATGCGCACGGTCGTGTGGATCGCGGCCAGCGCGGCCCCGGCCGGGGACCGGTCGAAGTCGGTGGCGGTCGCGCTGTCGATCACGCGTGGGCCTTGGACCGCCACTGGCAGATCGATGCCCTGGTACGGGCGCCAGCTCAGCCCTGTGGGAAGCAGTTGTTCTGCTGTGGTGCTCGCCGGTGGACGCTGGTCCTCGCCGGGGTCGGTGCCGCCACAGCCTGTGGCGGTGATGCCGGTGATGACGAGGGCGAGCCAAGCAGTGATCATCGGGTTGGTGTGTGCCGAAAGTTTGTGTTGCATAGGGTGTCCTGTGGTGTCAGGTGGGCAGGATGGCGATGGCCAGGGCGCTGGCCATGCCGAGGAGTGCGGCGGCGACCAGGGATCCGATGAACCCTTCGATCGCTTCTTCGCGGTAGATCCGAACGGCGAGTTGGCCGCCGACGAAGGTCGCGCGCGCCACGCACAGCAGCAGCACGAACCAGGCCAGCCAGTTCAACAGCTGTGTCAGCGGCGCCAAGACCTGCGCGGGCAGCGGTGCGGCGATCACCAGTGGCCTCCGAACCGGTCAGCGTCTCGCGCCACGCGGATCGCGGAAGACACCGCTGCGGCCGGCAACCAGGGAAAAGTTCGGGCCAGGTCATGACCCCCGTCGCGCAGGCTGCTCAGTTCAGCCCACACCGTCTCCGCGAGTTCGGTGACCCGCCCGTAGCGCGCGACTGGGTCTGCGTGCCCGGCCACGATCCAGGTGGGTGTCGCGCGCAGCAGGTCTTCGACCACCGCTAGGTCGGCCCCGCAGCGCCGGTACGCACGCAGGGTGTGGAGGGCGGCCTCGAGTTCGGCGTCGGTGTGCAGGCGGTGCTCGCCCAGGGCGGTAGAGAGTTCGTGGATGAGACGTCGACCGGCCCGGCGGGCCGAACCGGTCGGGTGTTCGGTGAGGGCTTTGTCGTGATCGGGTAGCTCTGTCACCGGTGTGATCGCGACGATCGCGTCGACGCGGGCGGGGTCGCGTCGGTGGTGGAACAGCCATTCCTGCGCGACGATCGCGGCCAGCGAATGCACGACCAGCACCACGCGACCGTCAGCATGGGAGATGACGGTGTCCAGGTCCTCGACGAGTTGTGCCATCCCGGCGGGTCCGGGGTGCAGCGGAAGGCCGTTGCCGTGGCCACGCTGCTCGTACACGAGCTGGGCGACCTCGGCGCGGAAATGCCGGTCCAGCAGCGTGATCATCGGCGCGAAATGCGTTGCATCGGCCAGCGGTCCGGGCAGGTAGACCACGGTCAGCGCGGCGTCGGGCATTCCGAACCGGGATCCCGTCAGCGCTGCGCCGTCGGCGGCGGTGATGGCCACAGCGTGTGAATCCGTTGTGGTACCGCGGGTTTCGTGGCGGTACTCCGGCGCCTGCATGTCAGGACCCTCCGGTGACGGCGGCGTTCATGATGGCGCCGGCGGAGGTGGCGATGATGCCGCCGACCATGGCCGCGAACACGATCTTGGGTGATTCGACCGCGCCGCCGTGCCAGCGTTCCCACCCGAACTTGCCCCCGGCATAGATCAGCGCGGCTACCCCGGCCAGGATGACCAGCCAGGACAGGTAGCCGACCAGGTTGGTCAGCTTGTCCCCGCCCGGCGGGACGGTCGGGTTGATCTTGATTTCTTGGGCCAGCACCGTCACGCTGTCGCCCACGACGGAAAGAACCGACATCGCTATTTCTCCGAATCGTGTTGGTCGATAGGGTTTTTGGTTGTGCGGGCGAGGGCGTCGATGAGCTCGCTGCCGACGTGATGGACATCCAGCGGCACCGCTTCGGTCAGGCGGGCGCGGCGTTGTGGGGCGGGGTCGAAGGGGCTGAACTCGGCGAGTTCGCTGAGTTCGCGTTCGATGAGCTCGTCATGCCAGCCGATCTCCCACACGTGCTCGGTCAGGTCTTTGACCACGGCGCGGTAGCGGCGCACCGGTGCCGGCACCCGGCCCGGGCGGGCGGCGCTGAGCACGACACCGACGACCTCGACACCTTCGGGTGCTGCTCCGGCGTGCCATTCCCGCAGTCGGTCCGCGCAAGCGATCAGCCCTGGCAGGCACAACCGTGCCGCCACAACGACACGTTGGGTGGTCTGTGGCGAGCCCGGCCAGGACTGTTCGCAGTCCGCAGCGGGCGCCCACCACCGCGCCAGCGTCGAGGTTCCTGCTCCCCCGTGGGCGCCGACGATCGCGACCGCCGGTGGGTGCGCTCGGGTAGTCGGCAGCGGTTCTACGCGGATACCGGCCGCGCGGCGTGGCAGGGTCACCGTCACCGGGTCCAACCGGCGGCCCCCGATCACGGCGAGGGGATGCTGCTGAAGGGTCGATGCGGGCATCAGCTGCCTCGCTTCTGGATGTTGGTGATAACCAACCCGGCTGGCGGTGCGGCGGCGACGTTGATGACCTGCAGGTAGTCGAAACGGCGGCCGTCGGGGTGCAGTTCCACCAGGTGGACCTCGGCGGTGTTCTCCGCGATGGGGGTGATGCCGACGCAGTGGGTGGTGCCGGCCGGTAACGCGGTGATCGCGGCGGTCAGCGGTTCGAGCGTGATTCCGGCCTGCGGGGTCACCAATCGCAGCGCGTCCTCAGCGCTGCGTGTGACGTAGTAGGCGTATTCGAACGCCGCGATCACACCGGCAAGGGTCGTGGTGTCCCCGGCGCCCGCTGTCATCGTTTGCGCGGTGAGCCCGGCACAGGCCCGCTCGGTGGCGGCGACAGTAGAGGCAGGAGTAAGCGAGGTCGTCGTTGTCGCGGAGGCCACGGTGGTGGTGCGGTCGTTGCCAGCCATGTCCACCGCGACCGCAGCGACCGCTCCGGTGAGGATGCCGGCGGCGGCGCTGAACGCGACGAGCCGTGACCCGCGTGGCGGTGTGGCTCGGCGGTGGACGTGCTCGCCGAGCCGCCGTGGCTCCTCTGGATCGGGTTGTGGAGTTACTGGTTTGTTGAGCCAGTCGAGGCCGTGGCTGCGGCTCAGGTCATCGGTGGGCATGGTGTTCACCTCCTCGCTCGGTCGGGTGGTTCGGTTGAGGGTCGGGCCCTTCGGAGCACGCCGCTGGGAAGAGCCACTGATCAGGGGGAAGGAACCAGGGCCCGTCGTGCTCCGAAGGGGTCTAGGGGTGCGCCATCGGTGGACTGGTCGTCGCCGATAGCGAACCGGTCTGTGTGACAGTCGGTTTCGCAGTGGTGGACGAGTGCGTCGGTTGTTCCGTTGGAGACGGCGTCGCGGCGCTGAGGTCGCGGGCGATCGCGGTGAACCACGCCGTCGTCGCGGCCAGCGGGGTGTCCCCGCTCGCGGTCACCGAGACCGTGCTGTAGCTGCTACGGCGGCCGGAGGCGTCGCTGTATTGGGCGGTCGCCGAGGTGGTGTAGAGGTCTTGGGGTTCGGTGATGGTGGAGGTGATGGCCTCGAACGCGTCGTTGACCCAAGTACTGATCGACTGCGGGGGCACCAGATCCACCACGGCATCGGCGACTTTCGTACCGAGCACCGCGACCGCGGCGGCCGGGTTCGACAACCCCACGGCGGCGAGCTCGGCGATGGTCGTGGCAGTGAATACCTTCTGGGCCACCGAGACCACGGCGTTCAACCCGATCGTGCCGATCTTGAACAACGCCGAGAGTGCGTCGGACTCGGTCGGTGTGGTCGCTGTCGGTGAGGACGCGGCGGCGATGCGCTGACCGAGAGTCTGGGTGGGGGTGTAGGACAGCTGGTCCAAGCTGGTGCCGGAGATGTCGTCGTTGACGACGCCGACCGCCGTGCTGAACGCGGTGGAAGCCAGGGCTTGGGCAACCGTGGCGATCGCGGCAACCGGGTCCTTGCCCTCGGTCTGGGCGGTGATGTTGGTGACCGCGGTCAACAACGGGCTCCCGGACTGAACATCACACGTCGCGTCCCCGGCCACACACAGATCAGCCACCCGCCCGACCAGCGACCCGTAGTTCGCCGGGGCCGCACTGGCGGCGATTCCGGCCCCGGACAGCCCCACGTTGGCCAGCTCGATCTTGGCCACCTCAGCTCCGGCAGTGCCGGGCGCCGCGGCCGGGACCACAGCGTTGGCAGTACCGGGGAGGGCACCGGTCGCTGCTCGGCGCGCCGGGTTGGCCAGCAGCGCCACCGCGGCGACCTTGTCGGCCGGGACCCGCGACTGACCGTTCCCAGCCTTCTCCGCGAAAGTTGTTGCTGCGGCGGCGCCTTGGGCGTATCCGGCGACCGCGATCTGAGTCGTGGGGCATCGGTCGATGACCTCGGTGGCGCGTTGTTCGATCTGCTCGGCCGCGGCGGTGACCGCGGCGGGATAGTTCGTGGTGTTCACCTCGGCGCCGACGACGATGTAGGACCGCTCGATCTGCGCGCCCACGGCGGCACCCAACCGGCCGAACGCCTGACCCAGCACCCCGGTGTCACCGGTGTCGACAGAGGTGGCGGCACCTTCCTCGCCGCTCTGGACACCCAGCACGTACAACACCGGGCAGGCAGCGGCCGCGGGCTCGCGCGAGGACGTCGTCGGTGCCGGTGTGCTGGTGGTTTCGGCCACTGCAGGGGTGGTTCCGATGACGGTCACTGTCAGCCAGGTGGCCGCGATCGCGAGGGCTCGGCGCCCAATAGTGGTGTGGTTCATCGGTTTCGGCTTCCGGTCGATAGCGAGTGGGGGTGCCTGCCCGCACCGGAGGGGGTGGTGCGGGCAGGCGGTCAGATGGTCAGTTGGTCGGGTTCAGGCCTTGATGGCGCGGCGGGCGGGCGAATCCGGTGCGCAGGGCGGTGAGGACGTCGGGGACGCCGAGGTCGGCCGCGCCGAGATGGGTGACGTCGAATTCCGACCAGGACACCGCCACGTCGCGGGAGCTGTACTCGGCGAACAAGGCGCGGCCGGACTCGATCGGCACCAGCCCGTCGAGCAACCCGTGATACAGGTGAATCGGAACCAACGGTGTTGAGGTGCCGAGGTTTTCGTGGGTGAGGATGTAATGCCAGACCGGGTCGTTCCAGGGGTCCGGGCGCTCGCACCAGGCCGCCAGCGGCGAGAGGAACTCCACCAGCAACGCGTCCAGGTCGGCCTCCGACGCCGCCCGGACCGCCCGGACACCGACATCGGTGAGCAAGTGATCGACCGGCAGATGCGCATACGCGCGCGCCAACCCGACCATGCCCGCGAACGCCAGCCCCGACCACGGGCCCCCGTCGAGGGTGTTGATCAACGCGCCGGGATCGCCGATCACCGCACCGGCCGCGACAGCGCGCAGATCGAGCTCGGGAGCGTAGCCGGGCTGGTACTCCGCGGCCGCGGCAGCGACACGGCCACCGTCGGCGTAACCCCACACCGCGACCGGCGCCTCGAGTCGCGCGCCGTCAGGGTCAGCGATGACCGCGCGCGCCAGGTCCAGCGCTGCATGGGCCCCGGCCTTCTTCGCCAGCCAATGGTGCGGCCCGGCGCCGTGGATGCCCAGGCCTATGCCGTCGGGGACCGCGACCCGCCAGCCCTGGACGAGGGCGGCGGCGATGCTGCTGGTGTCGGGGTCGTTCCCGTCGACCAACAGCTGCGAGGGCGCGCAACGCCCACCCAAGCCGTGAAAGGTCGGGCAATACACCACCACCGGCGTCCCAGCGATCGCGCTGTCGGTCGCGGCGGTCGGTTCCAGCACGATGCCCGAGGCGGGAACGGCGATACCGAAGGTGGTCTTGGTCGTGTAGATCACCTGCCAGGCACGGCTCAGACCCGCGATGTGGGGCACCATGACCTCGCGAGTACGCAGGACCTGGCCGGGACGGTCGAACCCGATCGCGGTGTTCGCACGAAACGGGTCCGCTCCGGCGCCGCCGGTCAACGATGTGCCGGTCATGACCGCGATCCCGCGATGTCGTGGGCCAACGCGGTCATCCAGGCGATACCCGAGTTCAACTGTCCGGTCAGCGCGTAGCCGTTGTGGCGTCCGACCGTGTCGGCGAACCGCAACCACGTCACCGGGTTGATCAGCTCGGTGTTCTCGGCCGCGAGCTCGCCCCACGCGCCAGACAGTTGGGCGAGCAGACGCGGCAACAACACCAGCGGGTTCGCGACGACCGTCGCGACGATCTCGTTCCACCGTGCCGCGGCGGCACCGGGATCCGGGACCGGTGTGCGGGGGTCACCGGCATCGACGAGCCGCTGCCCCAAACCCGTCTGGGGCGCGTAGTCGACAGTGCCTTCGCCGAGGTGGAAGTCGTGGACGATCACGGAGTTCCACGCCTCGCCAAGCGCCGAGGAGAACGCGTTGCCCAGCGTGGACAGGGCCGCGACGGGGTTGGTCAGGTCCGCTTGGGCGAAGAGCTGGGCACCCAACCGCAGAACCGAGGCCTGGCCGGGTGCCGAGCAGGCGAGGTCGCCATCGCTGCAGATATCGGCAACCCGACCCTCGAGGGCCCCGTAGCCGTCGCCGGTGGTCGCGATACCCGCCCCGCCCGCCGGGGCCGCGAGGACCTGCACGGCCGAGACCTCCGCACCGGAAGTACCGGGTGCGGGATCGGGCACGGTTTGCCCCGGCCGACCGGGGAAGACCGGTTCGAGTTCGCCACGATCCGGGTTGGCATACAACGCGATCCCCGCCACACGATCGGCCGGGACAGGGCCGTATCCGGCGCCGACATCGCGGGCGAAGCTGGCCATCGCTTGGGCGCCCTGGCTGTAACCGACGCCAGCGAGCATCGTGTTCGGGCACGCCTCGATGACTTGTTGTGCCGCGGCGTCGAGGTTGGCCCGGGCACCCGAGACCGAGGCGACGTAGGGGTCGGAGCCCCCACCGGGGACGATGCCGCCGAATCCCGCGGCGTATCCGATGTAGGCGCGCTGTACGAGGGCAGGCACCGCACTCACGACCGGCCCGATCAACGATCCGACGACGCCGGTGTCGGCAAGCGGGTCGGCGGTCGGTGAGGATTGCCCGGTGCCATGAACGCCGAGGATGAACAGGGCCGGGCACCCGTTGATCGGCACCGCGACCGCGGGAGGCGCCGGTGCGACCGTGGTGAACAGCGCTGCCCCCACCGTCGCGGCAGCAACGACCGCGACACGTCGTGTGCTGCCGATCATTGGCCGACTCCGACGCCTGCACCGAATCCCGCACCGATCGTTCCGCCGACCGCCGCGCCCACGGCACCGGCCGGTACTCCGAGGATCGCCGCGCCGGCGGCAGCTCCGGCAGCGGCGCCCAGGGCGGTACCCGCCACTCCGCTGGTGACTTGCCCGATGATGGGAACCGGGATGACGATGCCGACGGCGGCCCCAGCTATTCCACCGACTGTGCCACCGATCAGCCCTCCGGCTACGGCGCCCACCGCAGCCGCGGGGGCGCCGAGCACGGTCGCACCGGCCGCACCGCCTACAGCGGCGCCACCCAGGGTCGCGCCGCTGACGCGATCGGAGCGCCCGGCCGGGATACCGACCGAGTCCAGTGCTGTCGCGATCTGCGCCTCGGCACCGGCGGCGGTGGTGTTGATGGTGTCGCGGACTTCCACCGGCAACCAGTCCGGGCTCGGAGTCTGCCACTCCCCTACCCGGACCGTGTTCTCCGGCGGCACGATCGGCGCGACCGACTCCACCGAAACGGGCAGATGCAGTTCCTCGATCCGCACCGGCTCCACCGGCTCATCGACCTCGGGGGCAGGACGGGCCAGTCCGGTGCGAATCTGTTGGGGCTGTTCGTAATACACCGGCGGCGACGGCTCCGGCGCCGGTTCGGGGGCCGGTTCGACGGGAGGCGGCGGCGGAGCGGGCGTTTCGGTGCCGGGTTGGGCCGGGCTGGTGACACCGCCCTGGTCGGCCACAGCAGCCGCAGGTGCACTCGCATGGGCCGTGGCCGGAGCTGCCACGGCAATCGCGACAGGAATGGCGGCGGCCAGCAGCAACGTGCTACCGCGGCGAGTCAACAGGGCGCCGAGGTGACGTAGTTCGGCGTTCGAGTAGGTGGTCGAGGGGGATTCAGGCATGACGGATAGACCCTTTCTCGATGAAGGGTTGAGATGCAGGAAGTGCCGCTGACGTTGCGCGGCAAACGAATTTGAGCCGCCCGCTGGGAGAGGCCCGGCCGGGCGGGCTGCCGCCCGGCCGGGGTACCTCTACGGGGCGGGTCTCACAGCAGGTGCAGGGCCAGGTTGAGCACGTTGCCGGCCAGTGCCAGGCCGTTGCTGAGCAGCGCCAGCCCGGCGTTGATGTAGCTGGCGATCATGATGGGATCCACAGGAAATCCTTTCTCGAAATGCATGGAGTGGCTTGCACTTTCCATCCAAACCACGAAATCCCTTGGGACGCTAGGTTCTTAACTGATCGAGTTTTGATAGATCACAAAATGATCAGTTAAGGAAGAGCGGCCTGTGCAGCAGATTCGCTTTGACGCATCAAGAAATGTTTCTTACCGCGCAATAGAATTCGCCTTCCGCAGCGGTCCCATCGTCACCGGGTAGCCTTACCTATGAGGTTGTCATGAACATGCCTGTCCACGATTCGGGCAGCTGCGGGCTAACTTGCCGCCCGAAACGCCCTCTGGTAGACCTGGTCTCGTCACGAAGTCGAAATACTCCGTTCAAACCACTCAATCTGTGACTTCCGTCACTACCTCCCGGGGGGGAGATGCAATGAACGACCGAATTTCACGACCCCGCAAGGGACGTCAACGTCGACGTGCCCCCAACCGACCACAGGTCTCGATCCCCGACCTCGGTACCACCATCGGATGGATTCGAGACGATCTCGGGCTCACCCAGGCCCAGGCAGCCGCAGAGCTCAACCTCAGCGCCGTTCACCTGGGGCGTTTCGAACGCGGCGATTCCAAGCCGCCTTCCGACACGCTCGAGAAGATCATTATCGGCTTGCGCGTGGACAGAGCCATGGCTTCACACCTTCGTGAGCTCGCCGCCCCCGCGATCACGCTGGCGCCACCCGATGCCTTGCGCAGGTATGTCCGAGCCGAGAAGTCGCTCATGCTCAACCTCGACCTGTTCCAATCCCGCGCCATACCAGCGGCCTTCATCGACCCGTTCTGGAATGTGCTGGCGCGCAACGACTTGTTCGCCGAGGTCTTTCCCGGCATCGACGACACCAGCTCGATCGCGGTGTGGATGTTGAGTGAGCAGGGCAAGAGCGTGGTCGTCGACTCCGAATCCGAAGGCTCCTGGACGGTTGCGATGCTGAAATCCGCCCTGGGCCGTCACCGGAGCTCAGCTCAGGCCGCAGAGCTCGTTTCCGTTCTGACACCGATCAGCGACGCCCGGCGACTGTGGGCAGCCAGCGTGAGCGTCTCCTATGGTCGCGATTCACGGTGCCTGTTGCACGCCTACGATGCCGACCGCAAGCCGGTGTCCTACCTGCTGTCAATGACCGACGGGATGCTCGCCCACCACGTCCAGCTCATCACAGTCACGCCTGAAGTGGCGTGTCCGCGGCCCGAACTCAACTAGCCACCAGCAACATCCGCCTGGTGCAGCGGCGACACTACCGCCGCTGCACCAGGCGGATCTTGTGATCGGTCACAGAGGCGAAGTCGTCGGGCTGTGCGCGAGAGTCGGCACCAATTTCTCAGCGCTAGCAGAAAATTGGTGGCGAACTTCCACATTTTCAGGTTTCCTGGAGACGGGAAGAGTCATTGATCGGGCCGAAAGGTGCCCGATGCAATTTCACGAAAGCACTACCCATCTCCCTCTGCTCCCTCTGTGCGAGCGATTTCTCGCGGTGTTATCGGGAGTCATCGCAGCCCCTCACCGCGGGCAGTTTCGGCCCACGGATAGGTGCGCACATGACCGCGATTCGAGCACCCTCCCAACCGATCTACACAGCCTTCGGGACTGCGCGTTCCACCGCCTCCCGAAGAGGAATGCGAGTTTTCTCCGCGATTGCCCCGCACCTCTGAGGTACGGCGGCCTGCACCGCGCACCGCTGATCGATGTCCACTACGACCAGCGACGCACCGATGCGTGACGATCCTTCGACCCCGAACCCGACCCCGGCGCCGCTGCGTCGGTGGGTCAACACGAGAACTGCCGCCGAGCACCTCGGCGTCCACCCAGAAGTGCTGCGGCGCTGGGCCCGCCATCCAGGCCAGCACACCTGGCTACCCAAACCTATCCGAGTTGGGAGGGAATTCCGTTGGGACATAGACGAACTCGAATCCGCCCTGGCGAACTCGGGCGACGAGCCACCCGAGCACGACGGTGAGCCGGGGTAGACCACCTAGGCCTCTCGGGGTACCCGGCAAGCCGATGCTCACCGAGATAGCCCCCGGCCATTGGAAGGCACGCATCTATATTCGTGACACCTCGGGCCGCCGCCGCGAGGTCGTCCGATTCTCCCCGATCAAGCTCAGCGCTCAAGGCCGACCGCTACCCGACCGCACCGGCCAGCGCGCTCTCGACGCGGTGATGGCCGCCGCCGTCGACATCCGTGTCGATCTCGATGACGAGCTGTCGGACTCGATCACCGTCAAGCAGCTGTGGGACCACTACCGCGACCACCTGGTTTCCCTCGGTCGCGCTGAGGGCACCCTCAGCCGCTACGACGAGGCCGCCAAGACCTTCGACAGTGCCTTCGGCGGCAGACGACTCTTCGAGGTCAACACCGCGACGGTGGAAGCCTTCCTCAAGGACGTTGGCCACGCCCGAGGCCCGTCGAACATGCGCACCGCACGCAACGTGCTCTCCGGCATGTTCCGGTTCGCGTGCGCAAGGACAGCCCTCGCTGTGAACCCGGTGCGCGAAGCTCGGATGGCCGAGAACGTCGAAGCCAAGGGCCGCACCGGCGGCGCGGGTGATCTCACCGTCGACGAGCTGCGCTTCATCCTGTCCTCGGTGCGCACCTCGCAGATCCCGTGTCCGCGCAAGCTGTCCAAGGCCGAACGCGAGCGGGGCACACCGGTCAAGGCCTACACCCCGCCCACGGTCGCCGCCTACTGCGAAGGCGCCGACCTCGCCGACGTCATCACCCTCTACGCCGCGACCGGGCTACGGCGCTCCCAGATGCTCGGGCTGCTCTGGTCCGACATCGACCTCGACGAAGCAACATTGCACCCCGTCGGCAAAGTCGTCCGGGTCGCCGGCAAGGGACTCGTCCGGGTCGCCGACGACGATGACCCGAAAAACCACACCGGGATCATGGCCTTGCCAGAGTTCGCCGTGGCGATGCTCAAACAGCGCAAAGACGCGATGGCAGCCAGGCGCAAATCATCGCCGCCGAAGCCCGGGGTCGAGGACCTGGATCTGGTGTTTGCCTCGGCGGTGTGGACCCTGCGTGACCCCCAGAACGTCGGTCATGCGTGGCAGCGTGTCCGGGAAGCACTGGGTTTCGCCGAGGACATCACCCCGCACAGCTTCCGGCACGCCGTGGCCACGATCCTCGACGACGCGGGCCTGTCCGCGCGAGTCACCGCCGATGTCCTCGGCCATGTCGACGTGGCGATGACCCAGCGGTACTACATGGCGCGAGGACGCCCACACCGGACCGCGGCGAACGTCCTCGACCGTGCCATCGGCAGCACACCCGTGGATCTTGACGCCTGACCTACTCCGCTTCGGTGACGGTCACGCGCCGAGGCGTCGCCGAGGCCGGCGGGGAGGTTCCACCCGTCGCGCCTTGGCATCGCGCAGCTTGTTGATCGAAAAGGCCTGCGGCACAGATGTCGCCGACGATCTGATCAACGACTGTCTCGAGCTGCCAACTCGCATCGATACGGACCTCGTCGACGAACGCCAACGGTTGCCAGCCGTGGTACCACTGCCCCATCTGGGTCGGCGAGAATTCCTGTGCTTGGGGCCTGCTCGCGTGCCGCCGGACGGTCTCCGCGAAGGACAGGTCGAAGCTGTAGAACATCGCTGATCCCGCTGACATCGAGAGTCGTTCGAGCATCTCGCCGTACCGGTCCGCGTCGAGGATGCCTTCCACGATCACGATCAGTCCGCGAGCCAGCCCGAACGCCGCGACATGCTCGATGAGGTCGATGTTCACCGCACCGGGGGCATCGGTCTCACGAAGCATCGTCCGCCGGACCACATCCTGCGCGACCACCAGGCAGCTGGCGCGCGCAAATCGTTGCTGCACTGCACGAGCCACGGTCGTTTTGCCAGAACCCGAGTTACCACGAAGTCCGACCAACACGCCCCCTGCGCCGCTGGGGTTGACGCTCCGCGCGACCACTCCTAGCTCCTTCTCGCCACTTCTCACTTCGGATTTCTGCAACGGGCCGAGCACAGTACCCGTCAGCTTTCTCGGTAGACATCTACGCCGATGCATGTGGGGCCGATGCGGGGGTCGTCACTGTGAGCGGAGACACCGGTAAGCCATACCAGCGCGTCATGCCAGTCTGCGCACCTCGCCGCACGCGTCGTGCAATCGAACAGGTCGGAGTCGAAAGTGATCTTCTCCTGCCCTGACCGGCTAAGCACCAATTCCTGAGGAACTTGCCGTTGAGTGACTTCACCACGGCATCACCGCCGTGGACGATGCTCGATCGCAAGCACCATGCGAGCCGATCACTCTGCCAGGTGCCGACTCCAGAAGCCGTCGTCGGCCCAATCCGCGGGGACACCCATCCCGGACAGGTTCATCCGCGGACGGGTGCTGAGAAGTTCGTGAAGCCGTCGGGTCCAGCTGCTGCGCGGCGACACGGAGTCGAGCACCGACTGCAGGGACACGAGAACAGGATAGAGCCGCTGCCTCGATCGCTCGGGCAGCGCTCCCTTTCCTTCCAGCCAAGGGATCGTGGGGGTTGTCGGGATCGCCGGGTTGACGCCGAGGCCGACGTTCCACAGCCGTCCGTGATGGGCGCAGATGTTGCGCACGCGCACATAGGTCTTCAGCCAGGACTCGAGCACCGTGGCAGTCAGGCCGATGCTCGCCGCGATCGCCGTCCGATCGGCGCGCCGACGAAGATTGCAGTATGTACTGGTTAGCTGTCCGATGGCCAAGGTCTCCACCATCAGCCAGGAGGGCGGCAGCTCTGGGGCGCCGTAGGTCATGAGGTAGTGCTCGAGTGCCGAGCGATGGACCAGCGGGCCGAGTCCGGCATCCGGCTTTCCGCACAGTCTCTCGTCACAGCGTTCGCGGACGATTTTGAGGAGCCCGGAGTGTTTGCCCGTCTTGTCGAAGTGCCGGGCGTCGGTGTACCAGTGAGAATCGTCGTAGTTCGTCGACATGTGGTCGGTCAGTGCCGCACGCACGGCGACCTCGACGCGTTCGAGAGCGTCCATGACCAGCAGTCGCAGCGCACGGTCGAAGACGTAGAGGTCGACCACGTCGTCGAACGCCGTGCCCGGCCGGAAGGCGTGGTCGGGCTGGCCTTGTTGGAAGGGGATCGTGTAGGGCGAGAGACGGTAGTAGCCGATGTGGCGCAGGTAGCGCCGCGCCTTCTCATCATCCGGGATGCTCAGACCGCGATCGGTCAGGCGGCCCACAAGGTCGTCGAGGCTCAGCGGAGGCTTGTCGTAGTCGAGCGAGCCCCGCGAACGTGGTGGAGGCGGCGTCCAGGAGGTGCGCTTGGAAGTGGGCATGCGCGCTCCTCTTGCCTGGGCAAAGAAAATCCCCCAAGTGCGCTTCTACGAGAGGCGTGGGGGATGTAGTGCCAACAGGTTAGCACGGAAGCTGTGCTCGCGGAAAGGAACCACAGACACCGTCTGCGCGGCGTTCATCTCGCCCCCGGGTTCCTGTCGGCGCGCCCCGCACCCGTCCGAGCCAGTCCTCACGAGAATTAGTGGGGAATTAGTGGGGAGAACGAGTCAGGCCGGGCTCCGATGATTTTTCGGAACCCGGCCTGACCTGCACTTGTTGTGGAGCTAAGGGGAATCGAACCCCTGACCTTCTCGATCAAGAGTCCGATCCATGCGCCTGCAACGCCGGTCTTCACTGTCGATCCGCGGGGCTACCGATCCTGTGGCCGTGGAGCGATTCGGCTCGCCTCGACCGTTCTCCCGGTCGAGGCGAGTGCTTCCCCGTGCACCCACGCGCCGCTACGTCGCGGGGCGGTATCCACCCTAGATGCTTCAGATCTCGTTCCAAGGAGCCACGCCCAGACACAAACAGATTCGGCAAGGCCATCCTGGCCGTATTAGCAAGTGGCACAGGCATCATCGTGCCGGACCTGCAGGAGAGCGCGTGCCGCCGGTCGCGCTTGTGCACACCTCGCTAGAAAGATGCGGCCGCGCCGGCACAACGGACCACCGAAGAAGGCCGAGCATCGACGTGACAGTACTCGGGTGGGCTCCGTCGCTCAACGCGTCACACTCCCCCGGTGCGCACGGTGTGTACAGGCCACCTCACGTTGGTCACCTCCGGGCGACACTCATCACCCTTCGAAGCGTGGGCCGTCGCCAGACATCGCTCAGCATCTGCGCAGAGCTGCCGCCGGAGCGCCCTACCCCCTCGTCACGGTCGGTACATGCACCCCGCCGACGGTGCGTGCATCCAACGAGGTGGTCGGCGCAACATGGGGCGCAAGAGAGCCATCGAGACCATATTGGACGAACGATCAGAATCGAAACTGTGGGGTTTCTGTGAGAAATCGGCAAACCACGTCAAATCTCGGACACAAGAAAACCCTCTCCGACCCAGGTCAGAGAGGGTTTTCACTGTCGGGCTGACAGGATTTGAACCTGCGACCACCTGACCCCCAGGACTGACGATTGAAGAAAAGCGCACGTCACACACGGTTCGCATCAAGGCGGGCAGCTGCTCTCATGCCGGTAGTTCAGCAGCGCGCATGACGTGCGGTCCCCAACTGGTCCCCAGCCCCACGATCATGCCGTCGTCCACGATCTGGATTCACGAGGGGCCGCCACTCCCGCTGATGCCAGCAGAGTTAGCGCAGCCAAAGGATCTAGTGAGCTCCGTCGGCGACTGGTGCTGACAGGTGATTTGCCTGGCATACCGCAGCCACGATCTCACTCAGAGCGCTCCGTCCGTGCTCAGACAGCTTCTCAACCGGACATCCCAGACGGACAACCTCGCGCGCAATTGTCACCTTGTTCGGTTTTGATGAACCGCCGACAAATACCTTCCCGAGAGGTGACGAAAATTTCCCAGCAGGGAGATTGTATTTCTTATTTGAGTATTTGTTGCCAATCGCAGTCGAGATGATGTCTCTTGGCACATAATTCTCGATTGTATACCCTTCCGTGACCCACCCGACTCCGCCCGATGTTTTCAACTCGTCAAGCACTCGACGCTTGGTTGAATTTATTTCATCCGAAGTAGACTTTCTATCAGAGTCGATCACTACGGCAACATTTCGATTTATCATCGCCAGTTCGATGAATTCATTTACACTCTCATCGTGAGCAGCCGTTAAATGGTTTAGCAGACCTCCGCCATAGAACATGATAGAGAAGTGCACCCCTTCCTCCAATCGTGGGTCTAGGAGCGATATCCAATAGGCCAAATAGATGCGATCAGACGGTCCCTCGACCCATATCATGAAATTCGACTGCACAATATCAGAAGCTCGATTGCCCAAATCGGACACAGCTTTTGATAGGCCCGACCTGCAAATCACCGGAGCCACTCTAGTCCACCCGTCTACAGACATAGACAGATGGGAGATGGAAGCGATCTCTGAATCGAGTATCGCAGCCGAATGCGTCGAGATTAGGTACCGATTTCGCTTGTCGTCAGCCCAGTAGCGAAGCAACTTTCGCTGCAGCGAAGGATGGAGGTGAACCTCCGGTTCTTCGATACACACCAACTTACCTTGCACTGTTGCAGTGATCGCAGCCATGACAATGAGCTCCGCGATCCCGGTACCTAGTTGCCTTACTGGCCTGAGCCTTCCGCCCAGTTGAACAAGGAGGTCGGTGCCAGATCGGGGCACTTCGATCTCCGCCGTTTCATCCTCAAGTACAGTGCGCACCAGATTCTTCAGCGCCTCGAACCGCTCCTTGCTGGCCTTATGATCGGCGTAATCTGGCCGCTCCAGGCGTCCGAGCTCTTCAATCAGCCCCCGACCGTTCCGAAGGGCATTGGCCTCCCCTGAGGCCGGAGCTGTTGTGAGCTCACGAATTGCATCCACTTGATACACTTCTGGTATGTATCCTAAGACCCCCAGCCGCTCGATGATTTGCACATAGTTGTGCTGAGAATTACCCGTGGATGATTGCATTTTCCGCAGAGTTTCGTGGATCCACGTCTCCGCCTCAAGCTGGTCGAGCTTGAGCTCTTCCTTGGCCCTCAAGAATTGCGAAAACGACGCGCGTGGTTGCGCGCCAGAAGACGTCCCGTCAATCGCGATTTCGAAATCGAACCAAGCAACTCCAGGATTTCCTCGGCTATAAGCATTTGTCGCCAAGAGTTCCGCTAGATCAACCTTTGACTCGTCGCTCCTCCTGCTCGATTTGCGCAAAAATCGATCGTATGGCTCCAGAAGCTTGTCACCAACATGGAGTGCAATACTTACTTTCCGAACACGCTCCGCATCCCATCCCTCAGGGGCGTTATCTCGAAGAACATTTCGCGCCGCTTCGTCACGCTGTCGAAGCTTGGCAACTACATCATGTGCGGCTGACAGGCAGTTCGACTTCCCGACGTTGTTCCTACCCACAAGTAGGTGAATCTGCTCCATCGGTCCGACCAGCTCAAGGGTGTCACCGCCGAAGCTCTTGAAGCCCTCGATCGCGAATCCAGCAAATATGTCCACCTGTGCACTATAGGCGTCCGACACTTGGTCGGGATGCATCGTAGCCAGTCACTCGCCCGGATTCCTAGAATCACCGCCATGCGCGCCCGGCCATAGCCGTAGGACCGGTCTTTACGGCCCTAGCACGTAAGCGCGCACGAGCCGGCTGGCCAGTTCCAGCGGCGAACGTCGGTGTTGTGATGCCGCTGCCGCTCCTCGGTAGAGCTCTTCGAGGTCTTGCTGCCTTAACCAGTCGATCGCGGTCGCAGCGCGTAGGCAGGCACAAGCTGATCGATCAGCTCCAACGGAGGACGGCCATCGGCATAGGCGACCGAGTATGTGACCCTGCCAAGCCACTCGCCGGCATAGGTTGGGACCCAGTGCGTCAGCAAACCCGGACGCTCCCCGGTCATATCCACCCCAGCACCGTTGACGTGGCGAGGCGCACCCGGATCACGGATCACGATGGCGTCCAAGCGCACCCACACCGGTTTCGGCGATTCCACGACCGTCTTCGCGAAGTGCCCCTGCGCGTGCGGGTACAAGGGCCGCGGGGAAGTTCCCTCGGTCCGCATACCCTCATCCGACACCTCCACAGTCCGACTATAGTCGAACATGTGTGCGAATCTGTTCGGCCCTACCTACGAGTCGGCGTCTGGACCGAGCCGGCGCCACGGTTTGCGCCCGCTACCACCGGTCTCGGCGCCAGCCGCGCTATCGCCACTGCGGTGCCATGTCATCGCATCGGCGGACACCATCGCGTCCACACCTGTCTCGCGTGCGGCGCAGTGACCTTTGAGCCGCCGCTGCACGACGACTGCGAGCACTCAATTGGGTGAGCCTGGTTTCGCTGGCTAGCCAGCTATGCCCACTTCGTGAGGTCAAACGTCGGACAGTCAGATCGCCCTGGGGAACCGTAGATCGGTGGCTGCCGTCAAACCTCACCATGGGAATGGATTCCGTGGATCGCAACGCGCTCGTCGACGCCGGCCTTGATCCGGATGACCCGCAGGTATGGGCTGATCAGCTGTGGGTGAGCGACATACTCGTTTGCTATGGACTGTGGGAGCGAATGTAACCGATATGGGTAAGTACGTCGTCAATTCTGGCGGGACAGTGGCGGGATAGAGGCGGGACTTCGTCGGGACACTGGCGGGACTCGGAAAGTCCCGCCAGTGTCCCGACAGGCACGGTTCAATACATGCCTTGATCTGGGCGCTTCGCGCTGTCTCCCTCCCCACCCCGGCCAACACTCTCTAACGCTTCGCTGTCAGAGAGTGTTGGCCGGGGTGGGGAGGGAGACAAAAACCAGTAGGTGAGTGGGTGAGCAGAAATGTGAAGTGAGAGTTGAGAAGTGGAAGGTGAGGACCACAAGGGACGGGCCGGGTTGGGTGAGTGGTTGCGTTGGGAAGCGCCCGTTGCGTTCGCAACGTGGTTCGGTGGAGTGGCGGCGATCGGTCGTGCGGCTGCGGTACCAACGCGAATTCTGGGGGTTCGGATTGGTTTGCCGCGGTGCGGCAGGTGCCCGCGTAACCTGACCACAACGAAGGGGTTGGCCGCTGCAGGTGCGTCGGTCTTGGTCCGAAGTCGATACCGTGGACGCATGACCGCTGACGCTGTTGCTTGGGCCGAATCGCTGGCCCGGTCGTACCTGCGCGACCTGCCGCGTCGGCTTCGGCACGTCGAGGGAGTGGCCCGACATGCCGAGCGGGTCGCCGCCACGGTGGACGATCCGGAACTGTTGGTCGTGGCAGCGTGGTTGCACGACATCGGCTACAGCGCCGAACTCGCGACGACCGGCTTTCACCCAGTTGACGGCGCCGAGTTCCTTCGCGCACAAGGTGCTTCGATTCGGCTGTGTGCCTTGGTCGCCCATCATTCGTGCGCCTGCGTCGAGGCGCGCCGACGCGGCGTTCCGATCGCCTGGGAAGACGAGCGAACCTCGTTGCGTGACGCGCTCTGGTGGGCGGATATGACTACGACCCCAAGCGGCGAACCGACCGATGTGCGCAGCCGGATCGCCGAGGTTCTGCACCGCTACGGTCCAGGCCACGTCGTTACCGACTCGGTCAGCGAGTCTGCGCCCGAGCTCATCGCTGCGGCCGACCGGACCGAGGAAGCAGCCCAACGCGCCGGCGTCGACGTCAGGTGAAGTAGGGCGCGGAGCTCGCCAGCCCGTGCTCGATCCGAAGTTTGATCGACGGGTGCACGTCGAGCGAGTCGAGAGCGGCGGGCGCGACCCAGAGAACCTCTTTCGACTCCTCGCTCGTCCGGAGCGTTCCCCCGATTGGACGTGCACGGAAGCAGATCGAGAATTCCTGCCGAACTTCGCCGTCGTCGTACGCGATCACGTGCTCTGGGTTCGAGAAGACCCCGACCATGTCGGAGACATCCACCTCGATGCCCGTCTCCTCCAGCACTTCGCGAGCGACCGCTTCGCTGACAGTCTCGCCTGCTTCGAGGCCCCCGCCGGGGATCGAGTAGCGATCGTTGTCGGTCCGCCGAATCATCAGGATTCGGCCATCGCCATCGAGCACCACGGCGCTGACCGCGACCTTGATCGCGTTCGGCCGCGGTGCCGCCGGATCATGAAAGTAGTCTGTCCGTCCCATTGTGTTCGTCCTCCGTCGCGGTTGCCCACACGTACTCAAAACTAGTCATATACGTGTCGAACAGGTCGCCGTCGGGCAGCTGGCGGATGTGCATCGCCGGGTTGTGCGCACCAGGTTGGCCGTAGGTGTGCATGTTGACGATCATCTCGTCGTCGAACCGGAAGATCGAGTTGTAGAGCGTGGTGTCGTGGTAGCGGAGCTCCACACCGTCGACGTCGCCGAGGTGACGTACCAGGGCGAGGGCATTGCTGATACGCGCGCCAACGGTGCCGGTGTGCAGGCGCTCCTCTGCGCTGCGTTTGTCCGCCTCCGGGGCGGTCGGGCGCCCGAACAGCATTCGGACCTTCAACCCCTCACGAGTCCGCTTCCTGACCGCCTTGGTGAACTCCGGCTCTTCGGCGAGGAACAGCCCCGCGAGAACGAGAATGTCCAGCCGCTCGGTCGCGGATGCGAGCAGCCGGCGCCAAAGGTCCGACGGAATGTCGTTTCGATGCGGGTAGACGGTGATGACCTCCGACCCGCTGACCTCCGCGCGCCGCTCGGATGAGACCGCATCCGGCCAGAGGTATTTTTCGGTCTCACGAACGAGCGCAGCGACGGCATGGCGGTGCCGCGGATATGGAACGCGACCCTTCGTAATCCACCGTTCGACGGTCTTCGGCTCCACGCCGGCGCGCTCGGCGACGTCGGAAATATCGAGCCCGTTACGCAGCAGAGCCTCGCGAAGCCGCTCGTTCGCCATCATGCCTCCAGGGGACGTCTAGGGACGTCTTTAACTGTACGTTGGACGTCCTCCCCCGTCCAGCTATGCGGTTCGGAAATCCTCAAATTTCCCGAAAAGTGATGAAGGCCAAGAACTTTCCTCACTTTGACAGGAGATGGAACGTGGAAAACACGGCATCCGAGACGCGCAATCTCATCAGCTTGAAGACAGCTGCATCGCTCATCGACGTCGACTCCAAGACGATCCGAAACTGGATCGCATCCGGCGACATCGCCGGGTATCGGATCAACGGCAGACTGCTCCGCGTCGATCGCTCCGAACTTCTCGCACTGGTGCGCCCGGCCCAGCTCGCCCAGGGCGGTGTGGCGTGAGCGCGGCGAAGACCCGCCCAGCGGGTTCGAGCAAGTTCGATCGTCTCGTCGATCCCGATGGACTGCTGAGCCCCGAGGAGCGCGCCTACCGCGCCGAGCGGGCGCGCAAGGCTCGCCGAATCCTCGCGTCGAAGTCGGCGCAGTCGCGCCGCCGGGGTGGCGCAGGTCGCCGCGGGGGTGAGTTCTGATGCGGGCGAGGACGTTTGCGATCGCGGTCGCGGCGGTGTCGGTGGGGATGCTCATCCTGACCGCGCCCGAGGTCGTCGGGTTCACGGTGATGGTGCTCGGTGCGATCGCGCTGTGGCGGTCGTCGAAGCGGGCGGGGCTGCGGCGATGAGCGGCGGTGTTTTCCGGTCGGCTCGCGAGGACCGCAACGAGGTCGGGCGCAGCGCGTTGGGTTCGATGACGCGCCCGGAGTTCATGGGCGTCGGCGCGGTCTACGCACCGCTGAACTATCTGCCGATCGCGCTGCGGCTGGTCGTGCTCGCCGGGCTGCTGGTCGTGGCGATGTACGGCTGCAGCGTCGCCTGGGTCGACCAGCAGGACTATCAGCCGTCGCTGAACATCTGCCAGCTCGACGCGAACACACGCATCGCGCAGGCCGAGCCGTGCCCGGTGAAAGGCCGACCGTGAGCCGCTACCACGACCCGGAAGGCCGCCGGTTCGGCGTGCCGACCTACCCGTGGGGTTTCGCCCCCTCGCACCTGCGGACGCGGCGCCAGCTCGCCGCGGAGGGCAAGCGGCCGGGCGATGAGTACGAGGCACAGATGTTGCGAGGCCGGCGGGGACGGGACCCGCTGCGGGCTCACCTGTTCGACCAGGACAAGGCGGAGCCGAAGCGGGAGCCGACCGAGGCGCAGCTGGACGCGCTGCGGATCGCGCGCTGGACGCGCTCGGCGCAGGCCGCCGAGCGGCGCGGCATCGACGCCACAGACATGCGGGAGCTGATCGAGCAGGCCAGGACCGATCTGGCCGCTCGTCACCGAGACCGGGCCGCCAATCGGCAGCAACGCCCGGGAAGGGAGCGAACACGATGAAGATCGACCACAAGCAGAAGGTGGCCCGCTGGGCGACGTTCGAGGTCGACCAGCGTGACGAGATCATCGCCGGCCTGCGTGACACCGGACTGACCTACCAGGAAATCGCCCGCCTGCTGGGCATCCGCGCCCGCCGCGTCGAGGCCACCCTCGGCGAAATCGACGCCCTGCATTCGCGTGGGCTGAGCATGGCGGAAATCAGCGCCCGCGTCGGCCTGCCGCGCACCACGGCGCGGGGTATCACCGGTGCTGGAAGGACGTTGTCGACGTCTCGGCGTACCGCGGTGCTGTCGGCCCTGTCGGACATGCACGGGATGCAGGTCGACACCCTGGGCTGGTTCCTGGGGATGGAACGCAACCACGTCTACGCACTGGTCGCGAACCTGGTGCGCGGCAACGACGTTCATGACCTCAAGCAGGTACAGCCCGGCGAGAAGTGGGTCGTGCCGACCCGGATCACCGCGGCGACCTACCTGGGGTGGCGTCCGGCCGAGTGGCAGCCGCCGCTGATGTACGCCGAGCACTACCGCGCGGTCGCGCAGGCCCGGATCATGCTGGTCGGTTCCGACCCGCAGCTGTGGGTGTCCGAGCGCACGCTGCGCCACCGGGCCCAGTCCGTCGAGGGCGGGCCGCGGGGCAAGAAGCCGGCGCCGATGTCGGTGTCGAGTGGCCGCGAGCCGAAGCTGGGCCGCCCGCACATCCACGACGGCCGGTTCCTCGGCGTGGTCGAGGGCCATCACGGCTGGTGGGCGCTGGAAGTCGAGCTGTCGAAGAAGCAGCCCGACGCGATGGACATCGCCCTGCGCGGCGCGATCCGCGCGGCCCGTGACAGCGAGACCGAGCCGATGGTCGGCGTGCTCTACCTGTGCCGCACCGCCTCGGTGCTCGACAACGTCCACGACGCCGCGGCCCGCCTGCCGCAGAGCGAGTTCGGCGATCTGGCGCTCGACCTGGTGATCAACGACTTCGATGCGCGCTGGTCGCGCTGGCTCAAGCGCTACGCCGAGGTTCGCGAGGCCAAGAAAGCAGCGAGCGCGAACCGGCGCCGCAACACCCTTCTCCACTTCTCCGAGCAGGAAGCCTCATGACGTGCCAGCCCCTCATCACCGCCTCTGACTGCACCCCGGTCAGCCGCCCGACCACCATCACCGCCACCCCGAGCCCGGCGCCGGTCCCCGTCGATCCCGGTGCGCCGATGCCCGAGACCGGGCCAGTCGCGCCGCCGGTCGAGGTCGGCGGGGTGGATCTGCCGGATCTGCCGCTGCCGGACTTCGGTGCGCTGGCGCACGTCGCCGGGACCTCAGCGGTGATCGCGTTCGTGGTGATCGCGATGCTGCTGTTCATCGTCGCGGTCGCGACCGCGTGGCCGCTGGACCCGCACCGCCTGCGCAACTTCGCCATCGCGTCACTGCTGTTGCCGATGTCGTCGGTCGTGGTCGGCGGTTCCTGGTCGACGCCCTGGTCGCTGCTGTGGTCGGGTGCGGAATCGCTGGCCGCCGGAGACTTCTCCGGGCTGGTGCCGATGCTGGCCGTCGCGGGGCCGGCAGCGATGCTACTGGCGACCTTGTGGTGGGCGAAGTTCCTGGTGCAGAACGGGTCGGTCGGGCAGAAGTCCCTCGCCCGGACCGAACGCATCCGGTCGGCGATGGCGACCCGGCGCAGCCAGGCCGCGGCCCGCGCCGCGAAGCTGGGCGCCCCCTACAGCACCGGTGACTCGATCGTGCTCGGTGTGCTGTCCGAGCACGTCAGCGCCGAGCCCGGCGGGTTCTGGCGCTCGCTGACCGCCCGGCACATGCAGTGGCTGACCATCCCCCACGCCGACGTGAAGCGCCACGTCGGAATCATCGCCACGACCGGCGCGGGCAAGACCACCCTGTTGGAGCGGCAGTTCGTGTCGATCCTGGAAACCGAGTGGCGGGCCTGGCAGCGCTGGAAGGACGTGCCGGTCATGGCCGGGCGCCACCCGCGCCCGCTGGTGGTCATGATCGCCTGCAAGGGCGGCGAGGACGACCGGGTACTCGGCGAGACCCTGCGCAAGGACGCGCTGGCGCTGGGCGTCGACGACGAGCGGATCGCGCTGGTCCCCTCGCGCGATCGCCTCGACATCTGGAACATGCCGCCGCGGGACATGCGTGGTGTGCTCAACGACCTGATGGTCGGCGGCGAGTCGACCACCAGCGAGGGCCAGCACTTCGACGAGATGCGCAAGCGGATCGTCACCCTCGTCGTGGACGCCCCGGCGGGGCCGCCGCGCTCGTCGACAGAGTTCCTGGCCCGGCTCGATTCCGAGGTGCTGGTCAAGCTGTGGGGCGGCGCCCCGGATGTGGTGCGCCAAGTCGAGGCGCTGCAGGCGGAAAAGGTGCCGCAGCTCGACGACGCCCTGATCAAGATGTCGAACCTGTTCTCGCTGTTGGAGGACCACAACGGCAACGGGGTGTTCGACGGCGGCAAGGACCTCGACGAGCTCGACGTGCTGTTCGTGACCGTACCGGGCATGGATCCCGATTCCGGTCGCGCCCAGGTCGCCGCGATCATCCGCATGGTCATGCAGCGTGCCGGGCGCACCGCCAAGGACCAGCGCCGTTCGGTGTCGCTGATCATCGACGAACTGTCGGCGGTCGCGACCCAGTCGCAGGCGATCGGGCTGGAGAACGTCGCCGAACGCGGCCGCTCCCAGGGCGTGGCGCTCACCTTCGCCGCGCAGTCGCAGGAGGGCGTTGCCCGCGACCAGTGGACGCTCAACCGGCTGCTCAAGGCTTGCGCGGGCGGTTTGATCCTCGGTTACAGCGAGAACGCCGGCGAGGTGTGCAAACACTTCGGCTCGATCCGCTCGGCGATGCCGTCACGGCACCTGATCAAGGGCCAGCGCCACGGCGACGAGGGCTCGATCAGCTACGGCGAGAAGTGGCTGGTCGACCCCGACCGCGTGCGCCAGCTCGCCACCGGCGAAGTCGTCTACGCCAAGCAGGGCCACGCCTACTACGGCCGGGTCGTCCCGGTCGACCGCGGCGAACTCAAGCCGCTGCCAGGCACCCGCACCGCCGAACCGGCCCTCTCCCCCGATCCCGAACACGCTGCCGTCTGAGGCGACCCACTTCTCACCCGAAAGGACCTGTTCATGCGCATCATTCGCGGCAACGACGACCACAACGACGACGAGCACAACCACGACCACGACGGGCAGCAGCGGCCGGCGACCGAGCCCGAAGCCGCCCGCATGGCCGAAACCCTCATCGACGAGGCCGAGGCATTCCTGGCCGCCGCGGCCGACGCCGTCCCGCACGAGCCCGCTCCGGCACCGAAACCGGTTGTCCGGCTCGTGAAGTCGCTGACCAACGAGCCGGTTCGCCCGGTGCCGGTCGAGGACGAGCACCTGGTGCCCGCGCTGCGCCCGCAGCCCGAACCGGCACCGACCGCGCGACGGGTGCCGCGTTGGGCACGCACCGCGCTGCCTGGCTCGCTCGTTGTGGTCGGTCTCGCCGTGGTCACCACCCACGGTCAGCCTGCGGTCGTCGCGGTGCCGATCGACCTCTACGCCGGAGCGTGGGTCGGGTTCCTGTTCTGGAACGCCGCGCATCGCCCGCCGGTCCGCGACATCGCCGCCGCGATCCTGTCCGGCGCGATCGGCCTGATCACCGGCGTGTTCGCGGTGCTGCTGGCCGGAATCCGCGCCGTCGTCGGCGCCATCACCTACCGCCGCACCACGTTCGAGACCACCCGCACCGCCCACTGACTGACCACAACGAAAGGACCCCGCCATGCCTGCCACCAGCCCCGAACCGATCCTGCCCATCCCGTCCGACCTGCACGAGCAGACCTGGGCCGCCGCCGAGGCCCTGCAGACCGTGCGCCGCCAGATCAGCGAACTCGAACAGCAGTACCGCGAGCTCGGACATTCGCCCGAATCGCTGCGGGTGGACAACCTGGGCGATCCGATCGACCCCGCCACCGCGACCAGCGCCACGCAGATGTGGCTGGCCAGCACCGGTCGCGCCCTGCAGGCCGCCGACGACGGACTGCGCCGAGCCACCTCATACACCACACGTCTGTCGCTGACCGAGCAGGCGTGCGACGAGCGCGAGCTGCGCATCGCCGACCGCCAGGCCGCCTTCAACCGTCGCCGCGACATCCGCCGCGTCCGCTGAACCCACCACAAGAAGGAGAAACCGCATGTCAGATAAACCAGTCGAAGACGAAATCACCGAACAGGCACGCCATTTCGGGCGCGCGCTGATGGCGCTTGCGTCCCAGCACGGCCGGGCGGTGTCCTGGCTGGAGCAACGCCGCATCCGCAAGGAGATCAGCCGTGCACTGCGCCAGCAGCGTCAGGCCGAGTACCTGCAGCGGCAAATGCAGAAGATGCACACCGAGCAGGCTGTGGACCGCTACCGCGCCCACGCCTATGCCGTGCAGGTCCGTGCCAACAGCCCCTACATCGATGCCAACCGCCGCGCTCGTGACCAGGTCGCGCTGCGCAGCCACGCCGTCGACCTGCAGGACCGGGTGCTCAACAGCCGCAGCCTCAAGCCGGTCGAGCAGGGCATCGCCCTCGACGGCATCGACGCCGCCACCGCGTTCCCGAGCGTCGACCGCAAGGGCGCGCTGTTCGCCGGCGCGTGGCGGGTCAAGGGCATCAACGCCTTGCGCTACCGCGCCACCGTCGCCCGGACCCGCGAGGCACTGCCCCAGCAGCAGACCCAGGTGAGCGAGGAGCGGCGCCGCATCAACGAGCCGCGCACCGTCGAGACATCGCAGCCGAGCCGCGCGCGGAAGTCGACACCCGAGGAGCGGGAGGTCGCGGTGCAGGCGCTGCGGCGAGCCCAGCTCGACTGGGACCTCAACGCACCCGACGCCAACGCCGGTGAGCTGCGCACCTACGACGGCAGGGTCCAGGCCGCCGTCGCCGCTGCCGCCGAGGCGGGGGTGCCAAAGCGGCAGGTCGAGTGGGAGCGCTCGCACGCGGTCGAGAACTCGAAGTTCACCGCGAGCATCTACTCGACGCGCCCGGGCAGCGCCGAACCCCAGCTCACCCAGACCTTGCACCCCACCGAGCAGGACGCCGCCCGGTGGACCCACTTCGCTGTACGCCGCACGGACTGGGTGCCCGGCGTCGCGTTGAAGGCCGCTGTCCACGAACGGGGTTCGCGTGACCCGCGGTTCGTGGCTGATGGCGACTACGAGCAGGTCACCGCGCGGACTGCGTCCTGGGCCAGCCAGCGCGAGCGCCAGCAGTCCGACAAGTCCGCCGCCGCGACGAAGCCCACGGCCGAGGCCGACCGGTTGTCCGAGGTCGAGAAGCAGCTCAAGGCGATCGCGGCCGACCGCGACCGGATGGAGTCGAAGGTCGGGATACTGCAGCGCGGGTTGGACGCGGTCACCGCCGACCGCGACAGCATGCGGTCCAAGCTCGACGCCGCCGAGGGCCGGATCGAGACGCTGACCAACCGCAACCAGCGCCTGGCCGCCGAGATCGACGAGGTTCGCCGCGACCAGCCCGACATCGAGTCTCTGCGCGCCGAGCGCGACCAGTACAAGGCCGAGCGGGATCAGGCGGTTGCCCGGCTGGCCAAGCGGACACCACCGCGAGACCGGTTCGGTAGTCGGGAACGGGTCGCCGCCGAAGGGCGCGATACAGAGCGGATGCCGGCGCCGGGGCGTGAACGGGTCGTCGCCGAAGGGCGAGGCACCGAACAGGTTCCATTCCACGACTTGGACGCCGACGTTCAGCAGGCACTCGCGAACGAGATGTTCACCGCCTACGAGAACACCGATTCGGCGGTGATCCGCGAACAGCGCGCCGGTTCGGGCAACGACCAGGAAGCGCTGAACAAGTTCGCGCAGTGGTGGATGGACAAGGGCCTCGTGCAGTACCGCACCGAACAAGGTCAGCCCATTTACCGCGACGGGCCGAACTCTCCTGCACCGAACCCCGGAACCCCCATCGCCGACCGCACCAACAGCCGCAACGGAATCGAAAGGAGCCGCTGACATGCAGCGCGAACACGAAGAAGCGATGCGCACCGACTTCGCGCGCTACGTCGACCTGGCCGACCAGATGGACCACGGACTGACCCGCCGGGACCAGCCGATCACCGAGGAGCAGGTCGTCTCGATCGGTGACCAGCAGCGGGACCTGCAGGACCGCTGGCGCAACGGACCCCACGCCGAGCACTGGAACTACCTCAACGACGCCCGCGACGACTGGCGCCAGGCCCCGCAGACGATGCGTCGATTCCACGAAAACCTCGCCCACAACGGCGAATTCGACCCGGTCGACATCAACATGCGCAGCCAGGCCCAGGCCGCCGCACTGCATGCCCGCTCGACCGAACGCCACGAGAAGTGGATGGCCGAGGCCCGCGAGCACCAGGCCGCCGAGCGTACGGCGCGATCGACCAAGCGGACCCGCACCAGCGCAGAACGGAGCCGCTGACATGGACCCGGTCACCGAGGAAGTCATGCGCGAGGACTTCGCGCGAGTCGTCCAGCTGAACAAGCAGATCCGCGCCAGCGCCGGTCCCGACATCGGCCACAACGTCGAACACGGGCGCCGGATGGCCGCCGGGGAGCGCAACACCTTCGTCAGGGCGTGGGCACTGGGCGAGCACTCGCAGCGGTGGAACCTGCTGCGCGGCGCGCACACCGCGTTCGAGCTGGCCCCGGAGGCGATGGTCAAGCTCCACGGCGACATCGAATCCGGGCGCGACAACCACGGTCTCGACGCCATCGACCAGCGCAGCGTCCGGCAGGCCGGTGAGCTGCACGGCCGCGACAACCCAGACCTGCGTCTGGCCTTGATCGCCGCCGGGCGCCGACGCTCGCCGATCGAGCGGAGCCGCTGATGAACCCGCAGCCCGATCACACCGGACGTTCGTGGCGGGTGATCATCGACGCGCTCGAATCCCACCACTACGGCCCCGGTAAGGGGTCCGGTCAGCCTGAATCGTGGAACCGGTACCTGTGCCCGGTCCACGAGAGCGACGGCGGCCACCACACGCCCAGCCTGGGAGTGCGGTACGACCCGCGGCAGGCCAAGACGATCGTGCGGTGCTTCTCCGGAACACGCTGCGACGACGCCGAGGTCCTGGGCCGGATCGGGCTGCGGGTGCGCGACATGTTCGACCGGCTGCCCGAACGCGCCCGCCACGGGCACAACGGCGGCAGTCGGTCGGACAGCACGGCGCCGGCGCGGACGCCGCGGCAGGTGTTCAGCCGCGCCGAGCAGGCGATCCTCGCGGCCCGGTTCGAGTTCCCCACCAAGCCCGACCTCGGTGCGCAGACCGGACGCCCGGAGGTCGAAGACACCTACGTCTACCGGTGGCCCAACGGGCGCGTCGAGGGCGCGGTCGTGCGCATGCGGACCCCGCACGAGCACGGACACGCAAAGTCGTTCTACCAGCGGCACTGGACCGGAACCGAGTGGGAGAACACCGGATTCGCGCCCCTGCCCTGGCACCTGGGCGACGTACGCGAAGCCCTCGACACCGGGCGCGAGCTCTACATCTGCGAGGGCGAGAAAGACGTGCAGCGTGCCCGCCGCGCCGGGCAACTCGCGACCTGCAACGCCATGGGCGCCGGGAAGTGGACCGCCGACCACGCCCGCTGGGTCCGTGGCGCTGCCCGCGTGATTGTGGTCGCCGACCGCGACCGCGCCGGATACCGGCACGCGAGCACGGTCGCCGACAGCCTCGAAGGCCACGTCGGCGAGGTCCGGGTGCTGCAAGCCGCCACGGGCAAGGACCTCTCGGACCACTTCGACGCCGGGCACGGCATCGACGAACTCGAACCCGTCCGCTACCTCGATCGCCTTGGATTCCGCCACCAACACCAGACCACCGCGCCACCGGCGTCGCGAGGCCGCGACCCGTCACCGCGCCAGCGCACCCGCTGAACAGACCACAAGACTGGAGCCCCCGATGCCTCTCGAACCGACCCGACCGCCGACCGCGACCGACGGCGACCCGGCCGATTTCCACCGGATCTGCGACTGCCACATCACCGACCGATGCACGCGCTGCAGTGGTTGCGTCGTGTGCGACCGCTGCCACTGCGACGAGCTTGGCTGACTCCGGAAGTCCGCCGACAAACCGACCACAAACGAAGGAGAACCCCGTGACCACCACAAACTTCGGCCAGCGCTTCCGCAAGGCCGCCCGCCCCGCACCCGCGTTCGGCAAGACCAGCCAGCCCGGCACCACCGTGACCGGATGCATCACCGCCATCACCGAGGAACCCAAGCTCAAGTTCGGCGGCGCCCCCGGCGAGGTCGAACTCGACAAGGACGGCGCGCCCGTCCAGCAGCTCGTCATCACCATCCAGACCGGATCCGGACCGCGAAACCTGTTCGTGTCCTGGCGCATGGAGCAGGCCATTGGCCGCGCACTCGAAGACGCAGGCGTCGAGGAGTTCGAGATCGGCGCCGCCCTGTCGGTCACCTACACTGGGCCCGACCCGGAATACACCAAGGCGCGGTTGTTCAGCGCGACCTACGCCCCGCCGAAGGTCGCCGGCGCCGCGACCGGACAGGGCGGCTGGTGAGCGCGGCGACTGCCGGTGCAGTCCCGGTGCGCAGCGAGCAGGCTGCGCACCGGTCCGCACCGAGCAGTGCACAGCCCGCACCACGCGACCCCAGCGAGGTCGCCGCGGTCCGGTTCTTCTGGGGCGAACTGATCCTGGTCGCGGTCATGTCCATCGGCGGCAACGCCGTGCACGCCTGGCTCAACGCACCGCCCGGAATGGAACTCGTCGCCGCCGTCATCGCGACTTTCCCGCCGATAGCGTTGCTCGCAGCAACCCACGGCGTCGGACTTTTGGTCCGCGCGCGGTCCTCGGCGAGCCTGGCCTACTGGGCCGTTGTGGTCCTGACCTTTGTGATTGCCGTGGTCGCGTTCCGGCTGTCGTTCGACGCCCTGCGCGATCTGGCCGTCCAGGTCGGCATGAGCGAACACCTGGCATGGCTGTTCCCGGTGATCATCGACGGCGCAATCGGCCAGGCCACCGTGGCCCTGTTGGTGCTCGCCCGCAAGGAACGCACCGCACCCGAACCGCTCCTGCGCACCGATGCGCACCCGGTGCACAGCGCCGAATCCGTACGCACCGTCGCGGTGCGCGAAGTCCACACCGAAACCCGTGCGCTCACCACCGAGACACCGCCGGCACCCGCGCTCGGCCCGGTCGAACCGTCCGAAACCACCTCTGCGGTGCACTCGGTTCACACCGACCGGTGGGCCGCTGTGGCGGAGATCGTCTGCGGTGCAGACCCGGCCGGGCGCCGTGATCCGGAGAAGGTCGCCGAGATCCTGCGACTGCGACACGACGACGGCCTGTCCCACGCCCGCATCGCTGAACGCGTCGAGGTGTCGGCCTCGACCGTGACGCGGACGCTGTCGGCCGCCGCCGAACTCGGCGACAACATCGCCGACGCCGGTCTGTTCACGGTCGGTGGTCCGCAGTGACGATCGGGACTCAGGGCGCGTTCGACATCGAGCACGAGCTGTCGGCGCCTGCACCTACCGCGAGCAAGCCCCGGCTGCTCGACCTCTACAGCGCGGCCGGCGGGGCATCTCGCGGCTATCACCGAGCCGGATTCGACGTGGTCGGTGTCGACATCGCCGAGCAGCCCGACTATCCGTTCGAGTTCCACCGCGGCGACGCCATCGAGTTCCTGCTCGCCCACGGGCACGAGTTCGACGCGATCGCGGCCTCGCCACCATGCCAGGCGTCGTGCACCTTGACCAAGGGCACGAACCGCGGTCGCGAATACCCGCAGCTAATCCCAGCCACCCGCGACGCCTTGAACCGGGTCGGCAGGCCGTGGGTCATCGAGAACGTACAGGGTGCAGCGCTTCGCCGTGACGTGGTGCTGTGCGGAGAGATGTTCGGGCTCGGGGTGATCCGGCACCGAGTGTTCGAACTCGGCGGGTGGTCGGCGCCGCAGCCGAAACATGTGCCGCACCGCGGTCGCGTCGCCGGCTGCCGCCACGGCCAGTGGCACGACGGCCCATACTTCGCCGTCTACGGCGACGGCGGCGGCAAAGGCTCCGTCGCTGACTGGCAGCGCGCGATGGGCATCGACTGGACCACCGATCGACGCAGCCTGGCCGAGGCGATCCCCCCTGCCTACACCGAGTGGATCGGCCACCAGCTCCGACAGGTCATTTCGCCGCGAGTACGGCCGTCGATGTCGATGCCGCACGGCCGCGCGAAACGCCACAGCACCACCAGAACCGATCAGCGCAGTCACTAAACGCTCAACCTGAACTCGTGAAAGGAGACCAGACGATGGAAGAGAGGACCACGATCGGCGGGGGTACGCCCGCCGATGTCGGAAGGGCTGGCGGTCTGGCGTTGTCCGCCGACGGCTGGTACACCACAGAGGAGGTCGCGGCGTTGCTCAAGGTCGACCCGTCGAGCTTGCGACGCTGGAGGACCGCGGTTCCGCCGCAAGGACCGCCGTTTGTTCACCTCTCCGGCAGGGTGACTCGGTACCTGGGCGAGGACCTGCTCGCGTACTTGCGCCGCAACCGGACCGATCCAGCGGCGGCGTGATGGACACGAAAGCAGTTCACGCCATCCCGCTTGGTGTCGAAATTCGCGCTGACATCGAGGAACGGAACCGCGCGAAGCCCTTTCGGGCACGGGTGCGCTGGACCGATCCCGCAACGAAAGCGCGACCGTCCAAGTCCGAGTCCTTCGATACCCGCGAGGAAGCCGAGGCGTGGGTCGAGCGGATCAGGAGCGCAGCCGCGCGCGGCGTCGATCCGAAGATGGCGACCGCCACGCTCGCCGACTACGGCAGCGCGAGCTGGGAAACAGCGATGCGGGGTATCGAGGCCAAGACGGTCGGCGACGCCTACCGGCCGGCGTGGGCACGCCGCGTTGTCCCGACGCTGGGTCACCTGCCAGTGACGATGGTCAGCGCGGGCATCGTCGACCGGGCGGTCATGAACTGGATCGCGGCAGGAGTCAGCAAGTCCGCAGTGAAGAACAGCCTGGCCGCACTCGCGCGCGTGCTCGACCAGGCCGTCCGTGACGAGGTGATCGACCAGAACCGGGTAAAGATCACGGGCTGGCAGGGACAGTACGAACGGATCGAAGACGAGCTGGATGACCCGCGGGCGTTGGCCTTGCCCGACTGGTCGACCCTCACGGCGCTGGCCGATGCCCTCGTCGCCGCGTCATCAGACGAGTTCCGCGGCTGGGGCGACGTCGTTCTCTTCGCGGCCTGCACCGCCTCGCGCATCGGCGAGGTATCCGGTGTCCGAGTGAAGGACATCGACACCGACCAATGGATCTGGAACCTTCGCCGCCAAACCTCGCCCGGCCCCGGCGGCATGCTGGACAAAGGCACGAAAGGCAAACGGTCTCGCCGAGTTCCGATCATCGAGGAGCTTCGGCCCATGCTGGCCAACCGCATTCGGGCGCGGAAGGACAAGCCCGACGCGCGCTTGTTCGTCGGTCCGCGCGGCGGGCGCATCCAGACCGGAGTCCTGCAGAAGGCAACGCACTGGGACGAAGTGGTCACCCGCCTGGGCTATGAGCACCTACGGCGACACGATCTGCGCCATACCGGGCTCACCTGGTTCGCCGACGCCGGCGTACCCCTGCACAGGCTCCAGCAGATCGCCGGACACACCGACCCGCGGATCACCCAGCGATACCTGCACCCCGACATCGTCGCGCTCCAAAAGGACGGCGACATGCTCTCCGCGCACCTCAAAATGCCGAGACGGTCCCCAAATGGTCCCCAGCTCCGACTGGTCCGATAACGAAAAATCCCCTCCGACCCAGGTCGGAGGGGATTTTTCTTTGTCGGGCTGACAGGATTTGAACCTGCGACCACCTGACCCCCAGTCAGGTGCGCTACCAAGCTGCGCCACAGCCCGTTCTTGCCCCCGTCGCCGGGTGCTCGAAAAGATTACCGCACCACTCTGCGTAGGAACTAATCGGCTGGTAGATGGCTGTTTTTTGCAGGTTTCCGCTGCGGATCCAGTGGAGGTAGGGCGCGGGCGCGCACCCCTCCGAGCGGGTCGACGACTGGGCGTAGGCCGACTCCGGCGGATCGGAGATCGTCGAGCCCGGGGCGGCGTCCGGAGGATGTTCGTCAAGCGGGCCAGGGATCTCGCCGAACGCACCTCCACCCCTCCGGATTTCACGCGCTGCGGGAGAGGCCGCTGGGTACCGACCTTTTCTCCGCCATCGGAAGTTGATCGGCGGCAGGTCAATTCAGTGGCGTTGCGGGCGAAGGGGTTCGGCGGTGAGTTCACCGTGTCCAGCGGAGTACCTCGAGGGCAGCGCCGATGGCGATCGTATTGCTCGCCAGTGGGCGGGGCAGCAGTTCGTCGGCGCGGGACAGGCGGCGGACGACGGTGCTGCGGTGGGTGTACAGCCGGTCGGCGGTGCGGGTGGTGCTGCATTGTTGTTCGAGGTAGGTGGTGACGGCTTCGATCACGTCCGGTTCGGCGGTGACCAGGGCGCCGAGGGTGTCGGCGACGAATTCGTCGGCGCGGAGCGGGTCGGCGGTCAGGACGGTGACCAGTTGGACGTCTTCGTGGCGGGCCACTCGGCGGTGGGAGGTGAGGCGGGTGAGCATGCGCTGGGTTTCGAGGGCGTCGAGGTGGCTGCGCCGGAATCCGGGGATGCCGAGGCCGGGACGACCGATGGCGACGCGCACGTCCGGTGCGTCGGCGAGCCCGGCGTGCACCGGGTCCAGTTCCGGTGCCGCGTCGACCGGCAACCACAGCCACAGGGCGGCGGCGCCGGCCACGATCGTCAGGCGGTGGGCGGCGCCGGCGACTCGCAGGAGCAGTTCCGCCGCCGCTTCGAGCTGGTCGCTCGCGCCGGGTGAGGTCGCCCAGAGGACGGCCGCGGTGTGGGGTCCGGTCAAGCGGTAGCCGAGTTGGCGTTCGGCCTCTCCGCGCCGGATCGGCGCGCCTTCGAGCAGTAGTGAGACGGTGGCGCGGCGTTCGGCGTTGGTGCCGCGGGTCAGGTCCTCGCGTTCGGCCTTCATCTGCTGGGTGACGGCGGCGACGGTGTCCTCGACGTAGGTCGAGATCGACAGCGACGCCAGTTCCAGCAGTTCGCGGAGTTGAGCGGGGTCGTCGGTCAGCCCGAAGCAGATCTCCATGCAGCGGTTCCAGACGACGCTGTAGCCGGAGCGATAGGCGTCGAGGGAGGTCTCGTCCAGGCCGCGCCGGACCAGGTCACGGGCCGCGGAGAGGGCTTCGGGGCCCAGGTTCGGTGGGACCCGGCGACCGGGGTGCTGCACATTGGACCAAGCCCAATGGGTGATGTTGGCCAGGTTCGCGCGGCGCACCGCCGCGGCGAGGACGGGGTCTTCGGCGATCCGGCGCATGCGCTCGCCGGCGAGCGAGGCCGCGTGCAGTTCCTCCAGCCACTCCCCCGACGGCCGCAGTGCCGACTCGGCCGCCTGCCGGATGAGGGTGACGATCTCCGGACCGGGCTCGGGCCAGCGTGCGTCGCGTGCATCATTTTGCCGCATCAGTCGATGATGCTGCGTCGTTATGTCGTAGCGCAAGCACGTCGTTTTGCCCGACTCTGGACAACACACCCGCCCGGCGCAGTTCCGCCAGGCGCGGCCACGAACCTCGCCCTCCGCGCAGGCACTCGCGCAACGGAGCCGGACCAAGGAGCCGCTATGACATCCACGCCGACCGCCGCCGATCATGTCGACGTGCTGATCATCGGCGCCGGGATCTCCGGTATCGGCGCGGGCCGATATCTGCGAACCCTGCTGCCGCACAAGACCTTCACCATTCTCGAAGCCCGCGCGGGCCTCGGCGGCACCTGGGACCTGTTCCGCTACCCCGGTATCCGCTCGGACTCCGATCTGCACACCTTCGGCTACGAGTTCAAGCCCTGGCGCGACGAGCAGTCCATCGCCGACGGCGCGCGCATCCTGGACTACCTGCGCGAAACCGCCACCGAGAACGGGCTCGACGAGAGCATCCGATACCACCACAGGGTCGTCAGCGGGTCGTGGTCCTCGGAGCGGGCGCGCTGGACGGTGCAGGTCGACCGCACCGATACCGGCGAACGCCTCGAGCTGACCGCGAGCTGGATCTTCTCGGCCGCGGGCTACTACCGCTACGACGAGGGATTCACCCCCGAGTTCACCGGCCGGGACCGGTTCCAGGGCACCGTCGTGCATCCGCAGCAGTGGCCCGAGGACCTGGACTACACCGGCAAGCGTGTCGTGGTGATCGGCAGTGGTGCGACGGCCGTGACCCTGGTGCCCGCGATGGCGGAGTCCGCGGCGCACGTGACGATGCTGCAGCGCACCCCGACCTACATTCTGCCGGTGCCGAGGAAGGACGCGATCGCCAACGCGATGAAGCGGGTGCTCGGTGACGAACGCGGCTACGCCCTGACCCGGCGCAAGAACATCGCCCAGCAGAAGCTGGTCTGGAGCCTGTCGCAGAAGTACCCGAGCGTGATGCGGCGGATCATCCGGTGGACCAACGCCAAGCAGCTGCCGGCAGGCTATCCGGTCGACGAACACTTCAACCCGCCCTACAACCCGTGGGAGCAGCGGCTGTGCACCGTGCCCGACGGTGACCTGTTCACCTCGATCAGGCGGGGCCAGGCCTCGGTGGTCACCGATCGCATCGACACCTTCACCGAGAACGGGATCCGGCTGGTCTCGGGCCGGGAACTCGACGCGGACATCATCGTCACCGCGACCGGCCTGAACGTGCGGGCGTTCGGCGGTATCCCGGTGACGGTCGACGGCCGCGCGGTCGACGCGGCGAACACGGTGGCCTACAAGGGACTGATGCTTTCGGGGGTGCCGAATCTCGCGTACGCCATCGGCTATACGAATTCCTCGTGGACGCTGAAGATCGGCCTGCTGTGTGAGCACTTCTGCCGCCTGCTGGCCCACATGGACGACAACGACTACCGGATCGCGCGCGCCGAGGTCGCGGACCCGTCGATGCCGACCCGGCCGTTCCTGGACTTCGCCGCGGGCTACATCCAGCGGGCCGTGGCCGAGTTGCCCAGCCAGGGGGACCGGATGCCGTGGCGGACGTCGATGAACTACCAGGACGATGTGAAGCTCCTGCGCGAGGCCGCCGTTCTGGACCCCGAACTGCATTTCGAGACCGCGCGTCAGCGGGCCCGGCGCACGGCGACGGTCCCCGCGTAGCCGCCACGTGCGACCGGCCCGCCGTCCGCGTGGTGGGCATAGGACTGCGCGGCGCGGGGTTGGCAGTGGACGTGTCTTCCGAACAGCCCCGCCCCACCCGCTTGCATCCCCTGCTGGCCGACCGCTACAGCCCGCGCGCGTTCGATCCGGCGGGAACCGTCGACGACGAGAGCCTCGAATTGCTGCTCGAGGCGGCGCGGTGGGCGCCCTCGGCGGGCAACTCGCAACCGTGGAGCTTCTATCCGGCTCGGCCGGGCGAGGTCGAGCACAAGCGGATCGCCCGGTATCTGGCGCCGAGTTCGGCGCGCTGGGCGTCCGCCGCGGGACTGCTGATCGTCACCCTGACCCGGCGATTCGTCGACGACACCGATCTGCCCTACTCGGAATTCGCCGACTACGACCTGGGGCAGGCCGTCGCCCACCTCACCGTGCAGGCCCAAGCGCTCGGGCTGGCCTGTCACCAGTTCCGCGCCTTCGACCGTGACGCGATCACGGCCGAGCTCGCCCCGAACCCGGGCTGGGTCGTGATGTCGATGATCGCGGTCGGTCGCGCCGCCGACACCGCGAGCGGACGCACCCGACACGACATCGCCCAGCTGCGCGCGGCACCCTGGCAGTGAGTCGGCGCCGCCAACGCTCCGCCTTGTCGCGATCCCGCTGGGCCGCTGGTCCCGCAGACCTTTCCGAGCTCCCCGGGTCCAGCGGTCGGCGCGGGGCAGGCGAACGACGAGTGCGATCGAGCCGGTCCGGGGGCCGCCACAGTCCGCGCCCGGCCGCCTGGCCAGGATGGCCGGACTCGTCCGCGCGACCGCCCACGCGGACGAGTCCGGGTGATCGAAGTCGTCAACCGGCCTGCAGGCGTCTTCGACGCGCTGCAGGCCGGTGCCGGCGCCGCGGGTCACCCGCCGCCTCCTCGGGCAGTTGACCGCGCAGCGCCGGCTGCCGCGCCCGCGGATCGGCTGTCGGTGCTCACCCGACCGTGAACGCGAGGTTCTCGCCCTGGTCGGCCGGGGCATGAGCAACGACGAGATCAGGGCGGCGATGTTCCTCAGTCCCGCCACCGCCCGCACCCACGTCGGTCGCGCGATGACGAAACTCGGTGCCCGGGACCGCGCCCAGCTCGTGCTCGCCGACCAGACCGGACTGACGACCCCGACGGGAAATCGGCGCTTTCGGCCGGTCGCTAAGGTGAGTCGGTACAGCGGATTCTGATCTCCGGGATCTCAGGGGCGGGGAAAACGACATTGGCGGGCGTGGTTGCCGAGCGGCTCGGGATACCCCGGCGGGAACTGGATGCGTTGCATCACGGGCCGGGGTAAGTGAAGCGGCCGGAGTTCGAGGTAGAGGTCGAGGGGTTCACCGCGGGTCCGCGGTGGGTGACCGAAGACCAGTATCGCCGATGGCTGGGCGATCTGCTGTGGACGAGGGCCGATACCGTTGTGTGGCTGGACCTTCCGAAGCGGACGGTGATGCGGCGAGTCCTGTGGCGTTCGTTCACGCGCGCGATCACCGGGCAGGAATTGTGGAACGGTAATCGCGAATCGTTCCGCAACTGGCCGGCTCGGGACCACCCCATTCGGTGGGCGTGGGACCAGTACGAGGCCCGGCGACTGCGCACCGAGGAACTGATCGCCCGCTTCCCCGAGGTGACCGTGGTGCACCTGGCATCGGCCGCCGATGCACGACGCTGGGTCCGCGGCCTGGGGTCGTGATGACGGAAACGTTCTCGACCCGTGCTGCGCGGTCTCCCGAGGCCCTGCTCGGCGATCGTGACAGCGTGAAGACCGCTCTCCCCTCGAGCCGCCTCCGCGCACACGACTCCCACCGACCTGCCGAGTGGTCGGTCGGTGGGGCTGTTCGCCCTCAAGGCGCTGCGTTTCGGCGCGGCGGCGCGGGACTGACGCGGCAGCGGCACCGATCAGCTCCGGACGCGGTCGAACTGGAGGTGCAGTTCGCGGGGCGCGCCGACGCTGATGCCTACCGAGCGAGCGATCTGGGTGCCGGGGGCGAGGCGGAAACCGGTGAGGCGGTCCAGGAGGCGGGTGATGCCGATGTCGAGTTGCATGCGGGCGAAGTGGCGGCCGACGCAGCGATGGATGCCGATGCCGAAGGCCAAGTGCGGGTTGTGGTTACGGTCGAAGTCGAGCTGTTCGGGATTGTCGAAGCGGACGGTGTCACGGTTGGCGGAGCGCCAGTGCACCGCGATCCGATCGCCCTTCACCAGGGGGACGCCGAGCAGGTCGTTGTCCTCGGTCACTACTCTGCCCATGACGCTCACGGTCGAGGTGTAGCGCAGGATTTCGTCGAGATCGCGTGTCGCCCAGTCGGGTTCGCGCAGTCGCGCTTCCAGGCCGGGCACTTCGGTGAGATATTCGGCGATATAGGCCAGGGCGCCGCGGGTGGTGTCCAGACCGCCCAGCAGGAGCACGGTGACGACTCCGAGCCGTTCTTCCATGGTGAGTGGACGGCCACCCTCGACCGTGGCATCGACGATGGATTGCAGCAGGTCATCGCGGGGTGCCGCGGCCCGCTCCGCCATGAGTTCGGCGGCCAATCCCGCGACAGCGGCGAAACTCTCGGGTGTGTTCTGCACCGAGACCTGGGTGACGGCATCGACCGCGCGGGCCAGCCGCTCCTCGTTGTCGTCGTCGAGCACGATCTTGGCCAGTGCGCCCGCGGTGAACGGGATGGCGAACTCGCTCACGAATTCGACCTGCCCGCGATCGGCGAATCGGTCGATGAGTTCGTCGGCAAGCTGCCGCAGCACGGGTTCGTACCGGCGCAGTGCGGGCTTGGCGAACGGGCCGTTCAGAAACGCCCGGAAGTCGTGGTGCAGTGGCGGATCCACGTCGATGGGCGGCAGCGCGACCGGGACCGTCGTCAGTCCGGGCATGGCCGAACTGAAGATCTTGGGATGCGCGGCCACCGTGACCAGATCCTCGTACCGCGTCACCACATGCATGCCACCGCCGAATCCGGTGTGCACGACCGGACAGTGCTCGCGCGCCCACGCCAGCTCCTCGTCCAACCTGGCACAGTGCCCCTCGTCGAACCAGTCGAGATGATCGAAAAACCCTTGGCGACTGACGTTCACGGCCAACCCTTCCCACCCCGAAGCAGCAACCCCACCGATGGTCCGCCCGCACCGTCACCGCGTCAACCCTCGGGTGCGCCGGTCAGAGCGCCTGGGAGTGGAAGACGCGCTCGATCAGGCCCCGCGACGGTCGATCCAACGGTTTTCCGCCCGTATCGAAGCCGGGAACGGGGTTGCGCTGAATCCACCGATGAGTTCGCTGTTCCCGTCGGCCGCGGTGGCCCAGACCTCGGTGTCGGCAGGCCGCCAGAGGACTACCCCGTCGGGATAGTGGGTCAGTTCGGCCAGCATCGCGTCGGGCCACGGAAGACCCGGACGACCTTGCCCTCCGCGGGAAACCCGTAGGCCATCCCCTCCGGCTCGACCATGACGACGAACCGATGACTGTCGGGCCGAGCCGACATCGCGAGCTGGAACTCCATCCACCGATCATGCCGCGGTCGAGGCGAGCCGGGGGCAATCACGGGGGGCCGCTCGACTCGCGGCGCGTGGATCGGTGAAAGCTTGGCCGCGATAGGAGCTTTAGGGTCGCTGACCCTGGACAGAGTGGTCGCCCCCGAGACTGGGAGCATGCTGGGTGGGCCGCGATGAGCACCGGAGTCGATGTCGACGCGCGAACCGGGGCCGGGCCGCGGAATCTGACCGTCGCCCACCTGCTCGTCCTCACCATCGGCACCTTCACCCTGGGGGTGGACGGTTACGTGCTGGCGGGGCTGATCCCGGAGGTCGCCGCCGATCTGCACGTCTCGATCAGCACGGCGGGACAGCTGACCGCGCTGTTCGCGGTCGTGTACGCGGTGGGGTCGCCGGTGATCGCCGCGCTGACGGGTAGCTGGGATCGCCGAGTGCTGCTGGCGGGTGGAATGGTGGTGTTCGTCGCCGGGCTGGTGGTGCAGGCCGCGGGACCGAATTTCGCGACGGTGGCCGCCGGACGCGTGGTCGCGGCATTGGGGGCGGCCGCATATCAGGCGAACGCCTTCAGCACCGCGGGTCTGCTGAGTGACGACGCGCATCGCGCCCGGTCGCTGGCCATCGTCTCCGGCGGTGGTTCGCTCGCGCTGGTGGCGGGGCTCCCCTTCGGGATCCTGCTAGGCCAGGCCTGGGGGTGGCGGACCGCCGTGTGGATCCTGATGGTGCCCGCGGTGATCGCCCTGTGCGCGGTGGCGTTGCTTCCGGCCGCGCACGCGCCGAGACTGTCGCTGCGCGATCGGCTGCGGGTGCTGACCGATGCGCGGGTGCGGGCAATCCTGCTCGGCACCGTGACGGTGATCGTGCCCGCGTTCCTGCTCATCGCCTACCTGCCCGCGGTGCTGGAGGTCTCCGGCACGCTGGTCGTGGCGGCGATGCTGGCCTTCGGCGGCGGGCAGGTCGTCGGCACCACCGTCGTAGCGCGACTCATCCGCCTGCGCGGTGCGCCGTCCACGCTGGTGCTCGGCGCGAGCGGGATGGCCGCCTGCGCGGTCCTGCTGGCCGTCGGCCGCACGAGCACGCTCGGCGCGGTCGTCGCGATGACCGGGCTCGGCGTCGCCGTGGGCATCGCGATCGTGCCGCAGCAGCACCGCTTGTTCGCCCTGGTCCCGGCGATCGCGCCGATCGCGATGGGCCTCAACGGGTCCGCGGTCTACCTCGCCGTCGCGCTCGGGACCGGCCTCGGTGGCGGCGCGCTGGCCCTGGTCGGGGCGAGCGCGCTGGCTCCCACCGCGGCCGTTCTCGGTCTGCTCGCTGTCACCGTCGGCCTCGCGGTCCGCCCCGAAGGACAAGAGTCGGCCGGAAACACTCGTGGTGTTCGGAGAGCGAAATGACCGGAATTGTGGGGCGACCGAGGCGCTTGTCGGGCTCGCATTACGATCACTGAGGACACAGCCCCTCACGAACAGGATCCTCATGGCGCGCAAAGTCGTTGTCACCCTCGTCGATGATTTCGACGGCGCCTCCGCCGCCGATGAGACCGTCTCGTTCGGCATCGACGGCGCGAGCTACGAGATCGACCTGTCCGAGACGAACGCGGCCAAGCTCCGCGATCTGTTCGATCAGTGGATCCCGGCGGCCCGCCGCACCGGGCGCGTCAAGACGAGCGGTCGCCGGTCCGAGGTGAGCGGTACGGCCGCCGCGCCCGCGCGACGCAACGACCTGACCGCGATCAGGACCTGGGCCAGCAACAACGGCCACACGGTCTCGGCGCGCGGCCGGATCGCCGCCGACATCATCGCCGCGTACGAAGAGGCGAACGCCTAGAACACACCGCGGCCCGAAGGCCCCACCGGTTCCGATCGACAGTCGGATCTCACGTTTTCCCGATGCGCAACGTCTTCACGGTGTCAGCGAAAGGAAAGCAGATGAATACTCGACACCTCGTTGTCGATGCCGGTGTCCTCGGGCCGATCACCCTCGTCGCGTCCGGCGCCGCCGTGACGGGCTTGTACTTCCGTCACCACGTGCGCGGGCCCGCGGCCGAGACCTTCGGGCGCGCGGTAGCCGGGACCGAGGACGAACTCCTGTCCGAGGCGGCCGCGCAGGTGCTGGACTATCTCGCGGGTCGCCGTCGGAACTTCGAACTGCCCCTGCACGCGACCGGTGACGAGTTCCGACAGGACGTGTGGCGGATCGTGGCCGAGATCCCCTTCGGCGAGCGCACCAGTTACGGCCGGATCGCCGAGCGGCTCGGCGATCGCCGGCTCGCCCAGGCGGTCGGCAAGGCCGTGGGCGCCAATCCGCTGTGCCTGTTCGTGCCCTGCCACCGGGTCGTCGGCGCGGACGGGTCGCTGACCGGCTACGCGGGCGGCCTCGCGCGCAAACGAGCTCTGCTCGACCTCGAGGAACCGGCCGCGGTCGGCGCCGGTCGCCTGTTCTGACCGGGGTGCCCGTGAAGCAGCCTTTCGAGCAGGTCGTCACCCGGCACGGGCCCACCGTGCTGCGGGTGTGCCGGGTCGTCCTCGGCGTCCACGATGCCGAAGACGCCTGGTCGGAGACGTTCCTGGCCGCGATGCGCGCCTACCCGGACCTGCCCGAGGACGCGAATGTCGAAGCGTGGCTGGTGCGCATCGCCCATCGCAAGGCGATCGATGTGGTGCGCGCGGCCACCCGCCACCCACTGCCCGTGGACCGGCTACCCGACGCGCCGAGCCCCGTCGTCGACCCCGAGGACACCGAGCTGTGGACCGCGGTGGGCGGATTGCCCACCAAACAGCGCCAGGCGATCGCCTACCGCTATGTCGCGGGGTTGTCCTACGCCGAAATCGCCGAGGTCCTCGGCGGCAGTGTCGATGCCGCCCGGCGAGCCGCGGCCGACGCGGTGAAGACCTTGCGCAAGACCTACCCGGGCGCGAACCCGGAAGGAGCACCATCATGAGCGATACCCGTCGCGATGACGACATCGTCGCCGCACTGTCGGCGCCCGTGGACGCCGACGTGCTGTCGCGCCTGCATCGGCGGCTCGAACAGCGGGCCGACGCCGCCGGCCTCGTCGACGTCGCCTACACCACCATCGACTCCCCCGTCGGCGAGCTACTGCTGGCCGCGACCCCGCGCGGCCTGGTGCGGGTGGCCTATGCCGGCGAGGACCACGACCGGGTCCTCGAGGTGCTGGCACAGAAACTGAGCCCGCGCATCCTGCGGGCCCCCCGCCGGCTCGACGACGCCGCGCGCGAACTCGGCGAATACTTCGACCGCCGCCGCCGGGTCTTCGATCTGCCCCTGGATCTGTCGTTGTCGCACGGCTTCCGGCAGCTGGTGCAGCGCCATCTGCCCGAGATCGAGTACGGCCACACCCGCAGCTACCGCGAGGTCGCCGAACTCGTCGGCAACCCGAAGGCCGTGCGCGCGGTCGGTACGGCGTGCGCGACCAACCCCCTGCCCGTGGTCGTGCCCTGCCATCGGGTGCTGCGGGCCGACGGCAGCCTCGGCGGCTACATCGGTGGCGCACAAGCCAAGACGACACTGCTCGAACTGGAGGCCGCGTGACCGCCGCGAGCCGACGCACCGATCGGTGGCGCGAGCGCGTGGACGCCGGCGATTGGACGGCGATCACGGCCGAGCTCGACGAGTTCGGCGGCGCGCTGCTGCCCGAGCTGCTCACCGCCGGCGAGACCGCGCGGATCCGAAACCTCTACCCCCACGACGAGCTGTTCCGCAGCACCGTCGACATGGGCCGGCATCGTTTCGGGCAGGGGCAGTACCGGTATCTGCGCGCGCCCTACCCGGAGCCCGTCGAACGCCTCAAACAGGCGCTGTACCCACACCTGCTGCCGATCGCGCGGGACTGGTGGGCCCGGCTCGGCAGGTCCGCGCCGTGGCCGGACACCCTCGACGAGTGGCTGACGATGTGTCACGCGGCGGGACAGCACAAATCCACGGCGATCCTGTTGCGCTACCAGACGGGCGACTGGAATGCCCTGCACCGGGATCTTTACGGCGACTTGGTCTTTCCGTTGCAGGTCGTCATCAACCTGAACGAACCCGGCGTCGATCACACCGGCGGGGAGTTCCTGCTGCTCGAGCAGCGGCCCCGCGCCCAATCCCGGGGTACCGCAACGCTGTTGCCGCGTGGACACGGCTACGTGTTCACCACCCGCGATCGTCCCGTCCGCTCCGCGCGCGGCTGGTCGGCCGCCCCGGTCCGGCACGGAGTGTCGGTTGTCCGTTCCGGACATCGGACGACCTTGGCGCTGGTCTTCCACGACGCGGCATGAGCACCCCGCTGCCGTACGTGCTGCTCGACCGCGACGGCCGCCCCTTTCGGTCCGCGAGCGCGGGCCGCTGGGGTGGCCATCGGCGGTCGAAGATCTACGGCCGCTTGGACTGCCCGTCGGCGCGGCGGGCGATCGCGCGCGGCGGTTACGTCTGCCACCGGGTGTTCTTCGCCGACGAGACCACCGCCGTCGCCGCGGGCTACCGACCGTGTGCGGTGTGCTGTCCCGACCGCTACCGGGCGTGGCGCAACGCCCGGCGTTGACCGATCACCCGAGATCGAACAGGTTGGGCTGCCCCGCGCGGAAGCGGGCGGCATCGGCCAGGCGCAACGGTTCGAACGCCGGAATCGACTCCCGGGTGAACAACCGCGCGGGCGTGGCCGCCGAGCCCGCCGCGGCGAGCAGCGCGTTGGCGGCGCTGCGGCCCGCTTCGTTCGCGCCCTCCATGGTGGCCAGGTCGAAGTTGGTCTGCACGTAGTCGGCGGCCAGGAACAGGTTGGGGACGCGGGTCCGCGCGGTCGGCCGGTTGTCCCAGGAGCCGATCGTGTTCACCAGCAGCGGTTCGTCATTGGTGTTCTCGCTGCCGGTCCACACGATGCCGGGATCGATCATCCATGCGCGGACGATGCCGTCGGGCAACTGGATCCGGCCGTCGTCGTTGAGCGCGGCGGTCAACTGGGCCCAGGTCTCCTGGTAGATCTCCTCGTGGGTGCAGTATTTCGCGGGTTTGCCGAACAGGATGCCCGGGGTGTCCCAGTCGGCGATGTCGATGGTGAGGCCGTCGGCGACGGCGCCGTCACCGTAGACGGCGGGATAGTCGACGTCCCAGAACGCGCGCTGGGTGTAGGAGGTCAGCCGCCACGGCGCGTCGAGGTAGATGTTGTAGCCCTTGCCGAGGTCGAGTTGCTCGCTGACGAACATCTGCATGCCGTTCATCCAGTCCAGGTTCAGCGCGTCCATCCGGCCCAGCGCCGGATCCAGTTCCCGCAGTTCGGGTGTCCAGAGCGCGCGGGCCCGGTCGGTCGGCACGGCACACACGTACCAGTCGGCCTCGATCCGCGTCGACCCGCCGTGCGCACCGCGGATCCGGGCACCACCGATCCGGCCGTCCGCGACCACGAGTTCCTCGAGCGCTTCCCCCGGCCGGAACCGCACCCCCATGTCTTCGAGCAGCGCGATCCACGGATCCAGCCAGGCCTGGTTGGTCGGCCCGTTGAGCACCTCGTAGACCTTCGGCCCGCCGGTGAGCTCGCGCATCAGCGCGATGAAGAACCCCTCCATCATGTTGCCCATGGTGCGGGTGCTGGCCACGTACTCTTTGGCGGCGACCAGCGCCCGCGTCAGGCCGGTCGCGGCGAGCGCCTGGAACTGCGCGGACCTGGTGCCCGCGCCGATGAAATCCCACCAGCTGACGTACTCCCACTGCCCGAAGCGACGTTCCTCGCTCGACGTCAGGTAGGTGACCACCCGCCCCGCCATGTGGATGGCCTCGGGCAGCGGGACGAGATCGTTCTTCATGAACACCTCGGTCAGAATCCGTTGCAGTCCCCTCGGTGTGAGCGCTTCGGCCGGATCGAAGTAGAAGCCGAACATCAGCGGGAAGCCGTCGGGCAGGTTGCCCGAACGCGGGTAGCGCGGATCGGTGACCGAGAACGGAATCAGGTTGTCGTAGACGGTCTTGCGCGTTCCCGGTACCGGGATGCGGCGCATGGTGTCGTGGACGTGGTGATAGAACGAGGTGAACCCACGCGCGCCGTGTTCGCCCGGCAGGGCCGCCCGGCCCCCGGCTCCGGTGCCCGCCATCGGGATCGTGCGCGACTTTCCGCCGAGTTCCTTGCGGTCGTAGACCGTCACCGCGAAGCCGCGTTCGGCCAGTTCGTGCGCCGCGGTCAAGCCCCCGATCCCCGCGCCGAAGATCGCGACGGTGGTGCCCGCCGGACCGTTGCGCCTGCGTGGACTCGCCTGCGCGGTACCGGCCGCCAGCCCCGCGCTCGCGGCCGCCGCGGCGGCTCCGCGCAGCACCGCACGACGGCTGACCAGGTGGTTCTGATGTCGAGCTGCCATTGATCGACCCCGTTCTCAATCTGACGATCGCGATCGTCACATGCTGACACAGAGTCGGCGCGCATGGGAGACAATGCCGACATGACGATCACGGTGACGCGGTGAGCACCCCGGCCCGGCCGGGCCGCACCTACGGTGGCATGGGCGCCCAGGAGCGGGCCGCCGCCCGACGCGAGAAGCTGCTCGCCGCCGGGCTCACGCTGTTCGGCACCCACGGCTACGCCGCGACCGGCGTGAAGGACCTGTGCCGCGAGGCCGGGCTCACCGACCGCTACTTCTACGAATCCTTCAGCGGCACCAGGGATTTGTTCGCCGCGGTCTTCGACCGTGTCATCGACGAGCTGTACCGCGCGGTGTCGGCGGCCGTCGCCGCGACCCCCGCGCGGGGCACCGACAAGCTGCGCGCCGGCATCGGCACCTATCTCACCGCCCTGGATCGCGATCCACGCACACTCCGGGTCGTCTTCGTCGAACCGGCGGGGGCGGGCGCCGAAGACCGTATGCGCGAGGCACTGTGGCGTTTCGCCCGGCTGGTCGCGGCGACCGGCACGAGTGCCCGGCCCGAGGAGCACCCGGCCGCCGAGGTGATGGACATTTTCGCGCTCTCGGTGGTCGGCACGCTGGAGCGGGTCATCGTCGAGAAGCACAGCGGACGGCTGGAGGTTCCGATCGCGGACCTGATCGACTACTGCGCCGCCTTCGCCGCGACGTCCCTGCGGGCGATCTACAGCGGCCGGATCGCCGTGCCCGGCACCGCGGGCGGTGAGGATCGGCCGCGCTGAGAGCTCGCCCCGGACTCAGCCCGCCAGTCCCTCCGGATCGACCAGCAGCCGCTTGAGTACCTTGCCGGTCTCCCCTCGCGGCAGCGAGTTGAGGAAGGTGACATCGCGCGGCACGGAGAAGCGGCTGAGCCGGTTGCGCACGTAGGTGCGCACCATGTCCGAATCGAGGCCGGAGCCCTCGTGTTTGACCAGGAACGCGGCCAACCGCTGCCCGAACTCACGATCCGGCACACCCACCACCGCGACATCGCTGACCTGCGGCAGGTACGACAGTGCCTCCTCGACCGGGCGCGGGAAGACGTTCTCGCCGCCGGAGATGATCATCTCGTCGTCGCGCCCGGCCACGAACAGCCTGCCTTCGGCGTCGAGATAGCCCAGGTCACCGGTGTCGAGCATGCCGTCGGACTCCTCCGGCGGGGTATCGCTGACATAGCCGTCGAACAGCATGTGGTTGCCGACGAAGATCCGCCCGATCATGCCGATCGGTACCGGCGCGCGATCGGGGTCGAGAACGGCGATGCGGGTGCCCAGCGGCGGCCGACCGGCCGTGGTGGGTGCGGCCCGCAGGTCCTCGGGGCCTGCCACACTGGCCCAGGAGACCTCGGTCGAGCCGTAGAGGTTGTACAGGACGTCGCCGTAGTCGGTCAGAAAGCGGTCCACCGTGATCGCCGCCAGCGGCGCGCCACAGCTGATCACGTGCCGCAGGCTGCTCAGGTCGTAGCGGGCGCGGACCGCCTCGGGCAGGTCGACCATGCGCTGCACCATGGTCGGCACCGCGATCAGCGTCTGGACCCGGTGTTCGGCGATGCGGCGCAGACATTCCTCGGCGTCGAAGCCCTGGGTCAGCACCACGGTCGCGCGGACGGCGGTGCTCAGTTGCAGCGCGGACAGTCCCCACGTATGGAACAGCGGCGCGGGGATCATCATCGTGCTGCCCACGTGGATCGGAATCCGCGACAGCAACGCGACGAGGGTGTCGAAGCCCTTCGCGTGCGGACGGCGCGCTCCCTTGGGGGTGCCGCTGGTGCCCGAGGTGAGCACGATCTGCCTGCCGGGCACCGTCGGCACCGGAAACTTGGTGCGGCGCAGAGCGATCAGGTCCTCGATGGAGGTCCGGCCCGGGTGCGCGGGTACGTCGTCGGTGACGAAGCGGGGCAGATCGCGGTGCAGGTACTGCACGAGATGGGCCAAGCCGGTGTCGACGAACAGTGCCGAGAGACGGTGCCGCTGCACGATCTCCTCGATGCGCCGTCCGGACAACCCGGCATTGAGCAGCGCCACGTCGACACCGAGCTTCCCGGCGGCGACCATGGTTTCGACCATGCCGCAATGGTTTCCGGCCAGCAGGCCGACCGCGTCGCCCGCGCGCAGGCCGACCTCGTACATCGCGCCCGCCAGCGCGGTCGTGCGCTTGTCGGTCTCGGCGAAGGTCACGGTGCTGACGTCGTCGAGCAGCGCGAGCTGGTCGGGGCTGTGCGCGGCGCCCGCGGCGTAGCCGCCCGCCAGATTGAATCCCCACCGGTACAGCGACCGCAGTTGCCGGGCCGAGGTCAGCGGCGGGGCGACCAGGCCAGAGTTCACCCACCACCGCGCGATTTCGGTGGTGCGCCGGATCGGGGCCCGGTCGCCGTTGGCCACCACCGAGGTCCGCGCCCCGCGCACCAGGTCGGCCGCCCGGCGCAGACCGTCTTTGACCCAACCGATGACGGTGGCATTGGTCGCGCCTTTCAGCGCCGGATGCAGGCGGGGTGCGGCGAACACGGTCACGCTCACCGAGGTGCGGTCCTCGGCGCCGGTGAGCCGTACCATGGCGAAGCTGCCGGTCTCCGGATTGTGCAGTTCGAAGCTCTCGTACCAGCGGCCGATCGTCAGGGCCAGGCCGACGGTCCGGACGCCGAGGGCCGCGTCGCCGATCCTGACCTGCCAGACGGTGCCGCCGTCGGGGTGCAGAATCCGCTCGCACCCACCGATTCCGGTCCACAGGCGCGGATAGCTCTGCGGCTCCAGCAGCACATCCCACAGCGGCCGACGCGGGACGGCGAAGTCCACGACCACATCGACGACGTCACTCGGCATTTCTTCGCGCTTTCGCCGGCCCGGCCACACTGCCGGGAAGTGCCTCGTCGCCGCGGCCCCCGTGCCACGGCGGTGCCCGGTCGGCAGGCACTGCACCAGAACCCATCGTGGCGCGCCCGCTCGTGGGCGAATGGAAGATCTACGGATTCTTGCGACCCTACGAAACCAGACCGGTCGCGTTGGTGACAGTGACCAAACTTTCGTGGGCCGCGCGAGCGATTCCGGTCACCGTGGTGTGCGGGCCTCGATGAGATAGCGGGCGAGCCTAGCCCACGCCCGACTTCGGCCCATGCCATCCAGCGGGACAGCCGGGGTGGAAAGCGGCGGCGACCCGGCATGCTGCTGACAGTCTGGTCGACAGTCCCCGCCAGTGGAGGTGCCGAGATGGATGCGAACGATACCGAGCCGCCGCCGGGTGAGCTCGCCGCCGGACTCGCCGATCCGGCGTTGCTCGAGGTGGAGCTGTCGGAGGATCAGACGGAACAGCCGAGCCCGCACCGCGCGGATATCGCGACCATGCTGCTCGACCGGCTCGGCGATCAGCGTCTCGGCCTGCGCACCCGCGACGCCGACTGGACCTGGGACGCGGTCGTCCGCGAGTCGGCCGCCCGTGCCGAACTGGCCCGCGCCCTGCGCCGCGCGGGTCCGTTCCACCTCGGCGTGCTGCTCGACAACGTGCCCGATTTCGTCTTCTGGCTGGGCGCGGCGGCCCTGGCGGGCGCCACCGTCGCCGGGCTCAATCCGACCCGCGGCAATGCACAGCTGGCCGAGGACATCCGGTACGTCGACTGTCAGCTGATCGTCACCGACGCGGCGGGGATGACCCGACTGCGGCAGCTCGATCACGGCCTCACCGAGGACCGGTTCCTGCTGGTCGACAGCCCGGACTACGCCGACCGCGTCACTGCCCACCGGGTCGAGCCCACGGCGCTGGGCGGGCCGACGGATCTGCTGCTGCTGTTGTTCACCTCCGGCACCACCGGGACCTCGAAGGCGGTGCGGTGCACCCAGCGCCGTCTCGCGGTGGTCGGGTACGCGGCGGCGGCGAAGTTCGGGCATGTCCGTGACGACGTGGACTACTGCTGCATGCCGCTGTTCCACGGCAATGCCATCATGGCGCTGTGGGCGCCCGCGCTGACGGTCGGCGCGACGGTCTGCCTGACCCCGAAATTCTCGGCGTCGCAGTTCCTTCCGGATGTGCGGTACTTCGGCGCGACCTTCTTCACCTATGTCGGCAAGGCGCTGGGCTACCTGCTCGCGACACCCGAAACCGCGCTGGACGCCGACAATGCGCTGGTTCGCGGTTTCGGGACCGAGGCGTCGGTGGCCGACCAGCGCGAGTTCCGGCGCCGCTTCCGCGCGGAACTGCACGAGGGCTACGGCTCCAGCGAGGGACCGAGCCTGGCGGCGCTGGATCCGGCCGCACCGCCGGCCGCGCTCGGCAGACCCGCGCGTCCCGGTGTCGCGGTGGTAGACCCGGACACGCTGCGCGAGTGCGCGCGGGCCGAGCTCGACGAGTACGGCCGGGTCCGCAATCCCGACGAGGCCATCGGGGAGATGATCGACAAGGCGGGCGCGCTCGTCTTCGAGGGCTACTACAAGAACGAGGCCGCCGACGCCGACCGGATCCGCAACGGCTGGTACTGGACCGGCGATCTCGGCTACATCGACACCGACGGATTCCTGTACTTCGCGGGCCGCAAGGGTGATTGGCTGCGGGTCGACGGCGAGAACACCTCGACGCTGCTGATCGAACAGGTGCTGCGCCGCCACCCCGCCGTCATCGCCGCCGCGGTGTTCGGGGTGCCCGATCCGCGCTCCGGCGATCAGGTCATGGCCGCGGTCGAAGTCGCCGATCCGGACCACTTCGATCTCGACGAGTTCACCGCGTTCCTCTGCGCTCAGGACGATCTCGGGTCCAAGGGCATGCCGCGATTCGTGCGGGTCTCGGCGAATCTGCCGGTGACCGGATCGAACAAGGTCCTCAAGCGCGAACTCCAGGAGCAGGCCTGGCGCACCGACGAACCGGTCCACCGGTGGGCGGGCCGCGGCCTGCCGCGCTACCACCACATGACCGAAGCCGACAGAGCGGAACTGGCAGCCGAGTTCGCCGCCCACGGCAGGCAACGCCTGCTGTGAACGGGCGCCGAAAACCGCTGGCGTGCTGTGCTTCAATGGGCTGGTGACGATGACAGCGCAGGAGTGGTGGCCGCGATAGCGGCCGTCATCGACTGTGCGTGCGGCCGCCCTCCGAGCGGCCGCATCCCGTCCTCGCGTCGGACCCGCGCTCCGCGCCGGTCGGCGGCCCCGACGAGAACGGGGTACCGGCCATGACTTCCGACGACACCAGCGATCAGCCGTTCGGCGGCTTCCTGATCAGCTCTCGCTCGCTGAGCGAATATCGGTCGATGTTCGCCCTCACCGAGGCCGACCTGCGCCGCCGCCTCCTGGACTGTCCGGGCGGCGCGGCCGGGTTCACCGCCGCGGTCCGCGGGCTCGGCGGGGACGTGACGGCCTGCGATCTGGCCTACGAAGACGACGGCACGACCGCGGTCGCCGCCACCGCGGTCAGCGAGGCCGTGCGCGGCAACGACTACGTCCGCGCGCATCCGGAGCAGTTCCGGTGGACGTTCTTCGCCGACCCGGCCGAGCACCTGACAGTCCGGCAGCGCGCGGCGGAGTTGTTCGGCGCGCACAGCCGGGCCGAACCGGACCGTTACGTGGCGGGCCGGCTGCCCGATCTGCCCTTCGGCGACAACGCCTTCGACCTCGTGCTCAGCTCGCACCTGCTGTTCAGCTACGCCGCCGACCTGGACTACGAGTTCCACCTCGCCGCGATCGGCGAACTTCTCCGGGTGGGCGCCGAGGCACGGATCTTCCCGCTGCTCCCGATCGCGACCGAACAGCGCTACCGCGATCTCGACCGGCTCCGCGCGGATCTGCGCGAGCGCGGGGTCCGGACACGGATCGTCGACGTCGGATACGAATTCCAGGCGGGCGCCGATCAGATGCTGGTGTGCCGCCGCGCTGTTCGACGCTGAGTGCGGCTAGCCGTCGACGCGGACGACCGGCGGGCCCGCGGTCCAGCCGCCGTCGACGGCCAGCTCGGCGCCGGTCGTGTACGACGCGGCGTCGCTGAGCAGGTAGGTGACGGCACCGGCCAGTTCCTCGGGACGGCCCACCCGGCCCAGCGGGGCGTTCGGGAAACCGCCGTCCGCGAGGCCGATGCCGGTCGGCGCGGTCATCGGGGTGAGCACCATGCCGGGGTGGACCGAGTTCACCCGGATCCGGTCGCTCGCGAGTTCGATCGCGGCCACCTTGGTCAGCCCGCGCACGCCCCACTTGGCCGCGCCGTAGGCGCCCGTATGCGCCAGGCCGACGAGTCCGGCGGCCGAGGAGATGTTGACGATCGAGCCGCCACCGGCCGCCCGCAGTGCGGGCACCACCGCGTGGATGCCCATGTTGACCGAGACCAGGTTCACCTGGATCACCCGCTGGAAGGTCTCCAACGGCTCGTCGACCAGCGGAACGCCCGAGGCGGTCACTCCGGCGTTGTTGACCAGCCCGGTCAGCGCGCCGAACGCCTCCACCGCGGTATCGACCGCATGCTGCCACGAGGCCGGGTCGGTGACGTCGAGGTGCACGAAGCGGGCGCGCTCCCCCAGGTCCGCCGCGACGGCGGCACCGTCGGCGTCCAGCAGGTCACCGATCACGACGCTGCCGCCCGCGGCGACGATTCCGTGCGCGAAGGCGGCGCCCAGACCGCGCGCACCACCGGTGACCAGCACTACCTTGCCCGAAAGATCCATCACTGTTCCTTTTCTTCTCGAATGCCGAAGACCGCGCCGCCGCCGAAGGCCGCGCGATGCGAGACCGGTTGTCCACCGTCGATGTCGGTGATGCCGTAGTCGAGCGCCGCCTCGGCCGTGATCACCGTGGCGCCGCTGCGGTCGCCGATCGACGGATCGGTGGCCAGTGCCAGCACGACCCGCCCGACGAATTCGGGCGTCTCCGCGCCGGCGATCGGGAAACCCTCGATGTCCTCGACGCCGAGGGCCAGCACCTGCTCGGTGCGCACGATGCCGGGCCACAGCGACAGGGTGCTCACGCCGGTGCCGCGCAGTTCCACCGCCATATCGGCGGCCATCTTGTCCAGGCCCGCCTTCGACATCCCGTACAGCACCGAATGCAGGTAGCCGCGGGTGCCGAACGAGGAGATATTGGCGATGACGCCGCTACCGCGCGCGACCATGAGTCGTGCCGCTTCGACCGCGGCGACGTAGTGCGCGCGCAGGCCGACGCCGATCAGCGAATCCCAGTCGCCGACCGGTCGACGCCAGAACGGATCGCTGAAACCGGCGAAACCGTCGGGATTGGCCCAGACATTGTTGACCAGCAGATCGAGGCCGTCCTGTTCGCCGGCGATGCGGGCGAAGACGGCGGCGATCTGCGCATCGTCGCGGTGATCGCAGCGCACGGCGATGCCGGTGCCGCCACGGGCACTCACCTCGGCGGCGGCCACCTCCAGCGGACCGCCGTCACCGGCGCTGCCCCGGCCGGTCAGGTAGACGGTCCAGCCCGCGGCGCCGAGCGCCAGCGCGATGCCTTTGCCGACGCCGCGGCTGGCACCGGTCACCAGGGCGACTCCGGGCACGACTGTGCTCGCCACGCCGTCGGAGTGCGATGTTGCTGTCATGTCGCTCACCGTAGGACCGGGCCCGCGCACCTGCCTGCGGCCCTTCCCGCTCATCGGGAACGGCGTCCGGTCCGGTTGCCTGGGGTTTCCTGCGCGCGGCCGGTGGGTAAGAAGACTCCGATACCCGCTCGCGAGACGGCGGCGGGACGCGGGTTTTCGCGATGGACACAACTGGAGACACACAGTGTTAGGTTTGCTCGGCGGCCAGCGCCGCAAGAACACGATCGAGAGTTGCCCCGGCGCCGCCACCTCGGCCGGACTGCTGACTACAGGCGATGTCGTCCTCACTCCGCGCCGCAGCTTCCGGGTGATCAGCACCAGCTTCGTCGGTGGCGCCCATCACGCCGGACGGGTGATCGCCGACACGATCGACTTGGTCAACGGTCGGCTCCGGGTGATCGAATTCCCCAGTACCGACACCGTGGTGACCGTCCGAGCCAGCTAGCGGTTCCCCCTTTTCGGCGTCCCCCTGCCCGCACTCGGGCCCGATCCACAGCATGATGGTGGGATGGCCGAGAGGGTGAGCGTATGCGCGCGTTGCTGATACTGATCGTCGTCCTGGGGATCGGACTGGTCGTCGGCGACCGGGTCGCAGTCGTGTTGGCGCAGAACGAGATCGGCCGCGCGATCGCCGCCGAGTACGACCTCGCCCAGTCACCCGAAGTCGAGATCAGGGGTGTTCCGTTCTTGACCCAGGCCATCGACGGCACCTACCGCGACATCGACATCCGCGTCGGCGACTGGCGCGGCCAGGACCTGTCCGTCCACGATCTCGATGTCGCCCTCGCCGACGTCTCCGCCCCGCTGGCCGACGTGCTCGGCAACCGCACCTCGAACCTCGTCGCCGCCACGGCGACCGCGACGGCCGTGGTCCCCTACGACGTCGTCCAGGGCTTCGCTCCCGCGGGTGTGGAGTCGATCTCCCACAGCCCCGAGGGACTGCGTGTCACCGGCACCTTCCCGGTCGCGGGCTTGTCGGTGCCCGCGACGGTCTTCGTCACCGTCGCGCCCACCGACAGTGGCATCGAAGTCACCCCGGTCTCGGTCCGCTCCACCCTCGGCGGCCCCACCGTCCCCCTCTCCCTGTTGCGCAGCACCCTCACCTTCGTCGTCCCCCTCCAGCAACTCCCCCTCGGCGCCCGCCTCACCGCCATCCAGCCCGCCGCCGACGGCCTCCACGCCACCGCCGTTGCCCACGATGTCCACTTCGCCGACCTCCCCTGATCAATTCGACGGCGAGACGTCCGACACAGGGCATCCATTGTTTTCGTTACGGAACCGATAACCCCGGTGACGATCTCCCCGGTCAGCTCGATAGGTGGCCGAGCGAGCGCGGAGCAATTTCAGGGTATTTGAAACGTTATGGGTTCGCTTATTCGGTGGGGTCGACTTATGGTCGATTACGGCGTCTGGACGAGCGAATGACAAACGCGTGCCGCAATCCCGTCAGGAGGGATCGTGAAATGACACCGTTGATATTCGATGTGGATACGATGACCGCCGCCCTGGAGCTCGCGGTGAAGGCGCCGTCGGTGCACAACACCCAGCCCTGGCGCTGGCAGGTCGGCGACGGGCGGATCGACCTGTTCAGCGATTCCGACCGGCAGTTGCCGGTGGAAGACCCCGACGGGCATGCCATGGTCGTCAGTTGTGGCGCGGCCCTCCATCATTTGCGCGTCGCGCTCGCCGTCACCGGGTGGTCGGCGAGTCCCGAATTCCTACCCGACCCGGATGATCCGACCCATCTGGCACGGGTGACCGTGTCGCCGCGGCCGCCCGCCGATTCCGATATTCAGCTCGCCGCCGCGATTCTGCTGCGGAAATCCGAACGTCGCCGATTCGCGCCGCTACCGATCCCGGCGGGCGCCTTGCGCGCGTTGTCCTCCTCGGTTGTCGAATTCGGGGCGGTCGCCCGGAATATCCCCGAACAGATGCTCCCCCTGCTGGCCGAGCCGATGCGAGCCGCGGCGGCACGGCACCGCACCGACGCGGCCTATCTCCGCGAACTCGCGTCCTGGAGCGGGCACACCGGTCACGACGACGGCGTGCCCTCGCACACGACGGTGCTGCCGCGGCGGACCGACGCCATCCCGCTGCGCGCCTTCCGCGACCCCGGCATCGACGACCCCGGCGAGGGCCCCGACCATGCCGGCTGGGTCGTGATCTGCACCGCGACCGACGACCGCCGGGCCCAGCTCCGAGCGGGCAAGGCGACCAGTGCCCTGCTGCTGGGCGCCACCAGCATGGGCCTGTCGACTTGCATCCAATCCGAGCCGCTGGGCATCCCCGAACTCCGTGACACCATCCGCCGCACCCTGTTGCACGACTGCGCGCACCCCCAGGTCGTGGTCCGGGTCGGCCGGATGCACCACACCGCGCCCCCGGTCTCCCCGAGCCCGCGCCGTCCGCTCGCGGAGGTGCTGGAACACCCGTCCCGCCGCGTCGCCTGACGCGAGCGCTCAGTCCACGGCGGTTCCCTCGAGTTCGACCAGCTGGCCGGGAATCGCCAGGCGGGTCACGCCGAGCATCGTGGTGGCCGGTGCCACCGCGGCCGCGCCCAGCCGGGCCGCCAGCACGCCGTAGTGCTGCAACAGCACGTCGACATCGGTCGTGTAGACGTTGAGGCGGATCAGATTCGCCAGTGACATGCCCGCCTCGGCGAGCACGGCCGCCAGATTGTCGAGGCTCAGCGCCAGCTGCGCGGCCATATCGCCGTCGTGCCGCGGCGTGCCGTCGCCGCTCATCGCCGTCTGCCCGGAGCAGTACAGGGTCCGGGTGTGCCCGGCGACGAGTTCGCCCTGGTTGAATCCCATAGCCACCGACCAAGTCACCGGGTTGACCGCAGTTCGTTCCAGTACCACTTCAGCTCCATTCGATTCGTCGAAGTACCGGCGCCCTCGGTCCGATGACCGATGTCCGTGCCGCCGTGGTGGTAACCCTCGCAAGCAATCACGACATCCTGTGTCGTGTATTCGGTAGGGTTTTCGGGTGCGCGCAGACCGGTTGGTGTCGCTGGTGTTGTTGCTGCGCCAGCGCGGTCGCCTGACCGCGACCGAGCTCGCCGACGAGCTCGAGGTGTCCACCCGCACCGTGCTGCGCGATATCGAGGCGCTGTCGTCCGCGGGCGTCCCGGTCTACGCCGAACGCGGGAGACACGGCGGTTTCGCCCTGCTTCCCGGCTTCCGGACCGAGCTCATCGGGCTGAACCACGAGGAGGCGCTGGCCCTGCTCGTCGCCGGATCACGGCGCGGCACACAGGCTTTCGGTCTCGGCTCGGCGCTGGCCTCGGCCATGCTCAAAGTTGTCGACGCACTGCCGGACACCTACCGTGATACCGCCGCCGAGGTGGCCGAGCGCCTGCTCATCGATCCGGAGACCGATCTGCTGTCGCGTCGGCTGGTCGACGACGAGGTCCCCGGCGACATCTCGGCCGAGGTCCGCCGCGCGGTGTTCGCCGGCCACAAGCTGCGCATCCACTACGCGGCGGTCGACCGGGCGCCGACCTGGCGGACGGTGGACCCGATCGGCATCGTGATCGTGCGTGACCAGGCCTATCTCCTGGCCACCAGGTCCGGCGCGGACCGCACCTACCGGCTCTCGCGGGTGCTCGCGGCCCAGGAGTTGCCCGAACCGGCACAGCGACCGGACCGGGTCGATCTGGACCGGGCCTGGCAGGAACGCAGCACCCGGTTCCGCACCGGCGGTGACCAGATCGCCGTGCTGGTCCGGGTACACGCGGCGCGCAGAGAGGAACTGGTGCGCACCGCGCTGGCCGTCCGTTCCGAAGAGCCCGACGGCGACGGGCTGCGGCTGGAGGTGACCTTCCAGGACTCGCGGCACGCCGAATGGGCGCTGTGGCAGCTCGGCACCGACGCGGAGGCGCTGGCCCCGTTGTCGTTACGTGCTTCGCTACGTGAGCGCGCCACCGCCATCGCCGCCCGATACGGCGCGACAACGGCTCGGCAACCGGCCGGCGGGCCGGAGTGACCGCGCGAATCGGCCGACAGGCGAGGCGAGCCCAGCGGCACCGGAGCGCGTGGTTCATCCGTTTCGGGTGAAGCGTGCTGGTGCGCGCCTGCCTAACGTCGGCGACGAGGGGCCGATGCTGTCGACGAAAGAGGTCGGGCATGACTGCACCGCAGTACATTCGTGGCGGCTATCCCAGCCCGGACGCTGTCCGCCGCGCCTACGACGAACTGGACTACCACCGGGCGCTGGCGATGTATCGGTTCTTCTTCCCCACCGTCTCGCTGGAGGCCACGTGGCGCGAGTATCTCGCGGCGGGGGCGGTGCCGAACCGGGTGATGGCGCTGCTGGTCGGCACCCCGGATCAGTTCGCCTTCACCGCCGATTCCGATACGCCGTACGCCGGACTCACCATCGACCTGTCGGACGGACCGATGGTCGTCGACGTGCCGCCGGGCACGCTCATGGGCACCGCGAACGACCTCAACCAGCGGTGGGTACTCGATCTGGGGCTGCCCGGACCGGCGGGCGCCGAGGGCGGCAGACATCTGCTGCTGCCGCCCGGCTACGACGGGCCGATACCGGACGGCTGTTTCACCGGCACCGCGACGACCAACCGGGTGCTCGTGCTCGTGCGCGCACTGCCGCACGGCACCGAGGTCGACCCCGCGATCGAGCTCGTGAAGCAGGTGCGGGTATACCCGCTGGATGCCGACGCCGAGTCGAATCCCCTGGAGTGGGTGGATCTTTCGGAGCAGAAGGGGCTGGACTTCTCGCCGGTGCGGTGGGAGGAGACCCTCGACTACTGGCGAGTCCTGCACGAGATCCTGAACTCCGAGCCGCCCAATCCCGACTTTCACTACCAGTACGGCGAACTCGCGGCGCTCGGCATTCTGCGCGGCGCCCCGTTCGCCCCCGACCGGCGGATGACGGCCATCCTCACCGACGCGGCCCGCCGGGGTCATCTGCACCTGTGCGTGCAATCGTTCGCCGATCGTCGACCGGACAAGCAGGTGTGGCCCGACAGCCGGTGGGAATGGGCTGTCCTGCGCCCGGCGAACGGCACGTTCGACGCCGCGGGCTACACCGACCTGTACGCGCGCGGGAAGTGGTTCTACCAGGCCCAGATCGTGTCACCGGCGATGCTCGCGCGCAGTCCCGGCGCCGGCTCGCTGTACTGGCTCGGCCTGCGCGACTCCGCGGGGGCCTACCTCGAGGGCGCGGGCTACTACAGTCTCACCGTCGCGCAACCGGTTCCGGCGACACTGTCCTGGTCGATCACCGCCTACGACGCGCGCACGCGCAGCCAACTGCGGAGCCCGCAGAACCGGCCCGTGCTGCGCTCCCTGTACGAACTCGCCGATGTAGACACGACCGCGCCCCTGACCCTGTACTTCGGGCCGACCCCGCCACCGAACACGCCCACCGATCGCTGGATCCAAACCGTGCCGGGCACAGGCTGGTTCACCTACTTCCGCATCTACGGCCCCGACGGGCCGGCCTTCGACGGCAGCTGGCAACTGCCGGACTTCCGGCGTCACGGCTGAGCGTTCCTCAGCGGGCCCGCAACGTCACCACGGTGATGTCGGGCGGCGCGCCGACGCAGACCGGCGGGCCCCACGCGCCGATACCGCGCGTGGTGTACAGCTGCAGGTCGCCGATGCGGCTCGCACCGGCGACGGTGCCGTTGATCCAGCCGACCGGATACCTCAGCGGCCACATCTGACCACCGTGGGTGTGTCCCGACAGTTGCAGGTCGACCCCGCGCTCACTCGCCCCGGCGCCCTGCAGGGGCTGGTGGGCGATGAGCATCTGTTGCGCAGGGTGGTGAGACCGAGGGCGTCGTAGTAGTCGAGCCAGTTGTCCGGACGGTCCACGTACCCTTCGTGATTACCCGCGACGACGAACTTCCCGCTCTTCGCGCGCAGCCCCGCGAGCGGATCGATATCGGGGCCCGTCGGCCGCGCGCGGCAGCTCGGCGAAGGACAGGTCGGTCTCGAGCACCCGCAGGTCGTTCGCCTCGGTGACGCCGTAGGCGACCGTCCCGAGGGAAGCCACGACCAGCACGCCCGAGGCCACCTGGATCAGCCCGCGACGGTGCCGGAACTCCAGCAACCGGGCCACCGCGAACACCACGCCGAGCACGGCCAGCCCGATCAGCAGGTAGAAGATCACCGCGAGCCAGACCTCGCCCCACCACACGATCGGCCGGATCGGCTGCGGCGAATACGCGTTCCCCGCGCCGACCGCGACGACCGGGGGAATCCACAGGAGCACCAGCCCGACGGCGAGCGCACGGCGGGCGGTGCGGCCGAGGCCGGTGGCGACGCCGAGCCGCCGGTAGAGCAGCCAGTGCACGAGACCGAGGATCGCACCGAGTGTCCCCGCCGAGGTGCGCAGCGTTGCCCGGCACGCACCGGGGACGGGCCCAGCGGCCCGTGACCCACCTCACCCCGCGGACCAACCCCTGGGGAGCAGGCACAATGGAGGGCGATGAAACCCTGGCAGCTCGACCTCAACGCCGACGACGGCCCGCCCGGGAACGGGGAGCGCGCCACCGTCGAAGACATCCGAGTCCTGCGCGAGCAGTTCGTCGACTTCATGCTCGGCTACAAGTTCGCGATCGACGAGATCACCACCAAGATCAACATCTTGCGCGAGGACTTCAACAACACCCACGAGTACAACCCGATCGAGCACGTCGGCTCGCGACTCAAGTCGCCCGAGAGCGTGCTGGAGAAGGTGCAGCGCAAGAACTACGCGATGAACCTGGCCGCGATCCGGGAGAACGTGCTCGATATCGCCGGTGTGCGGGTGGTGTGCAGTTTCATCTCCGATATCGGCACGATCCGGGACATGCTGGCCGGTCAGGAGGACATCACCGTCCTCGAGGAGCGCGACTACATCACCCATCGCAAGCCGAACGGCTACCAGAGCCTGCATCTGATCGTCTCGATCCCGGTGTTCCGCTCCGACCGCACCCAGCGGGTGCCGGTGGAGATCCAGATCCGGACCATCGCGATGGATTTCTGGGCCAGCCTCGAGCACAAGATCTACTACAAGTACCGGGGTGAGGTGCCGCCGAACCTGCGCAGCGACCTCGCCCAGGCCGCCGAGGTGGCGACCCAGCTCGACGAGAAGATGGAGGCGCTGCACCGGCAGATCGACCGCACGGCCCAGCCGCGGACGCACCCGGCCGAGACGCTCGACCTCAGCGTGCTCTACAACGCCTTCACCGCGGGCGCCCCGCACCGCTGAGCGCGCCGGGCTACCCCATCATGGCCAGCAACCCCAGGTCCGGCGCGAGGGCGCCGTCCTGGCCGAGCGCGGTGAAGTCGGCCTCGACGTCGGCGCGCGCGAGTGCGCCCGCGCGCACCGCCCGATAGCGCAGATACGACCAGAGGAAGACGTCGAGGTTGTCGAAGCGGGTGCCGCCCTCGAGCACTTCCTCCTCGTGGAACCACACCGCGATCTGGCCGGTGGCGAGCACGACGTAGAGGTTGCCGCCGCCGTCCGCGCCGATCGAGAACACGTCGTCGTCGGTCAGCTCGGTGGTGTAGTCCGCGTCGAGGATGCCGCAGTCGTTGCCGGCGAAGTCGAAGGCGTAGGACCAGTCGAAGATGTCGAGGAACTGCGGCAGCCGACCGGAGCGGACCCGGCGGTCGAAGGCCGCGAGCGCGGCCGCGTCGGCGGGGGCGAGCCGATCGAGAAACGGTGCGACCGAACGGGTTTCGGCCGGGATGACGACGGGTTCGGCAGCCGGGAACCACCGGGCGAGATCGCCGTCGAGGTCGCGTTCGGTGTAGCCGAGGAGATCGGCGGGAGTGAGCGTCACGCCGGCCAGTGTAGGAATGCCGACCGACATCGGCGCGCTGTCGCCGTCAGGCCGGTTGCAGGACGCGCATGATCGGGTCGTAGGCCCAGTTCAGCAGCCGTTCGGCGTCTTCCTTGGCGGCGGCGCTGCTGTGCGCCGAGCTGTGCAGCACCACGCCGATCACCGGGATGCCCGCCCGGACCGTCTCGAACAGCAGGCAGTGCCCAGCGGCGTTGGTGCTGCCGGTCTTGATGCCGATGGTGCCGGGGTACTCCCGCAGCAGCCGGTTCGTCGTCTCCCAGCGGTGTTCACGGTTCCCCGGTCCGGCGGGCACGAAATAGTCACGGGCGGCGACGATCTCGCGGAAAACCGGCAGGCTCATCGCGCGCACGCCCATCGCGACCAGGTCCACCGGTGTCGAATGGGTGGAGTCGTCGGTGGGGTTCGGCAGGCCGCTGGGATCGGTGAATTGTGTTCCCGCCAGGCCCAACAGGCGCGCGGTGTCGTTCATCTTGGCGATGAACGCGTCCTGGCCGGGGCCGAACGACTCGGCGACGGCGTAGGCGGCGTCGCAGCCGGACGGCAGCATCAGCCCGTACAGCAGCTGCCGGGCGGTGAGCACCTCGCCGGGCGCCAGGCCCGCGGTGCTCCCGTTGTGCTCGGCGCAGTACCCGACCACCTCGTTCGGCACCGTCACCGGTCGCTCGAGATCGTTGCCCGCGATCACGACGATGGCCGTCATCACCTTCGTGATGCTGGCGATCGGGACCGGGGTGTGCGCGTTGCGCGACCACACCACCGTGCCGGTGAGGCCGTCGGCCAGCGCCGCCCCGGTGGCTTGGACGCCCTCCGGACCGACCGTCCAGGGCAGCTGATCGAGGGCGGCGCTGCCGGACGGCGCGGCACCCGCGACCCCGTGACCAGCGGCGACGACCAGAACTCCGGCGACAACAGCGTGCAACATCCCGGCAAATGTCCGCATGGCGACATTCTGTCCCACAAGCACGCCGAGTCGTGGGATTTGACCACCGCTTTTCCGCATCGGCCGGTTCCCTCGGTCGCGACACCGGCATAACGGTTGACTGTCCGCGCGCCGGGCTGCACTGTTGATAGCACTGAGCGTCGCGCGTGTCGGTGGTTCCACAGGATCGGCCCTGTTCGCAGGGGGTATCAGCGAGCTACTCGGAAACGGGAAGGACGCGATGACGATGAACGGTCGCCGGAATCGCCGCAATCGAGAGATTCGCGAAGTTCGAGAGATCCACGCTCGGCCGTCGCACCAGATCGCCAAGTTCGTCCTGTCGACGCTGATGCTGGTCTGGTTCGGGCTCGGGCTGCTGGCGGCGGCACAGCGCCAGTACTTCGCGAACCCGCCCACCGACTGCGGTGGCCTGGGCACGATCGGCGTCACCGTGCTCGCGGGCCCGCTCAACTATCTGGGCGCCAATCCCCGGATCGCCTCATGCCAGCTGCCGGAGCCGAGCCGATGAGCATCACCGGCTAGGGTCGATCGGGTCGACCCGAGGAGGATCCGAGCATGAGCGCGTCGCCGAGCAAGCGCACCCCCAGCCGCTGGGATGAGCTCACCGCCGCCGACCCGGCGCATTCGACCTGGTATGTGGAGCGCTTCCGCTCCCTCGCCGCCGCGGGCGAGGATATCGTCGGTGAGGCGCGCCTGATCGACGCGATGCTCGGGCGCGGCCGGCGGGTGCTCGACGCCGGCTGTGGGGCGGGCCGCATCGGTGGCTACCTGCACGAGGCCGGGCACACCGTGGTCGGCGTCGACGGTGATCCGGTTCTCATCGAGGCGGCCAGAGCGGATCATCCGGGCCCGACCTGGCTGGTCGGTGACCTCGCCGAACTGGATCTGCCGACCCGCGACTTCGACGTGATCGTGTGCGCGGGCAATGTGATGACCTTCCTCGCCCCCTCGACGCGGTCGGCGGTGCTGACCGCCTTCGCCCGGCATCGCGGGCCGGGCGGCCGGGTGGTCATCGGTTTCGGCGCGGACCGCGGCTACGAGTTCTCCGAATTCCTGGCCGATGCCGAATCCGCCGGGCTCACCGTCGATCTGCTGCTGTCGACCTGGGATCTGCGCCCGTTCACCGACGACGCGGACTTCCTGGTGGCCGTGTTCTCCTGACGCGCGACCGGCCGTCGGTGGGACGCGCCGACGGCCGAGACCGGCTAGCCTCGTGGCATGCCCGACCCCGAGGTCTCGCCGCCCCCGCGCAACGGCGTGGGGCTGTCGGCGCTGGTGCTCGGCATCGTCGCCTTCGTGCTCTCGTTCATCCCGTTCGCCGGCGAATTCCTGGCGGCTCCGACCGCCGTGGCCGCGGTGACGGCGGCGTTCTTCGGGTGGGACCGCATCGAGCGCGGCGAGGCGACCAATCGAGCCGACACGCTGGTCGGCGGCATTCTCGGCGCCCTCGCCCTGGGACTGAGCCTGCTGATCTACCTGGCGACCCGCTCCGGCTGAGGCACTACTCGCCGCGCACCACCGCGCGGGCCGCGGCGCGCGCGGCGACCAGGATCGGGTCCCAGACCGGCGAGAACGGTGGCGCGTAGCCGAGATCGAGCGAGATCACCTGCTCCACCGTCATCCGCGCGGTGAGCGCGACGGCCGCGGTATCGATGCGTTTCGCGGCGCCGTCGCGACCGACGATCTGGACGCCGAGCAGCCGGCCGGTGCGGCGTTCGGCGAGCATCTTCACCGTCATGGGCGCGGCGCCGGGGAAATAGCCTGCGCGGCCGGTGGATTCGATGGTGACGGGGTGGAATTGCAGACCCGCGCGCACGGCGTCCTTCTCCCGCAGGCCGGTGCGCGCCACCTCCAGATCGCACACCCGGCTGATCGCGGTGCCGACGACGCCGGGGAACGTGGCGTAGCCGCCGCCCACGCCCGAGCCGATGACCTGGCCGTGTTTGTTGGCGTACGTGCCCAGCGGCACGTAGCGCAGAGCGCCCGAGACCAGGTCGAACACCTCGACACAGTCTCCACCAGCCCAGATCTCGTCGTGCCCGCGCACACGCTGGGCGAGGTCGGTGAGCAGGCCGCCGGACTCGCCCAGCGGCAGCCCGGCGCGCCGGGCCAGGTCGGTGGCCGGGCGCACGCCGATCCCGAGGACCACCACGTCGGCCGGATACTCGGTGTCGGCGGTCGTCACCGCGCGGACCCGGCCGTCCGCGCCGGTCGGCAGACCCGTCACCTCGGCGTCCGGCACGACCCGAATTCCCATCCCCTCCATGGCTTTCCGGACCAGTGCGCCCATGTCGGGGTCGAGCGAGGACATCGGTTCGGCGCCCCGGGTCACCATGGTGACCCGGAATCCGCGGGTGACCAGCGCCTCGGCCATCTCCACACCGATGTACCCGGCGCCGACGACCACCGCTTCGCGCCCCGGGGCCGCCGCCAGCCCGTCGATCAGGGCCTGCCCGTCGTCGAGGGTCTGCACGCCGTACACGCCGTCGGCATCGATGCCGGGCAGTGGCGGCCGCACCGGTGTCGCGCCGGTCGCCAGGACGAGCTTGTCGTAGTCGGTCCAGGACTGTGCGCCGGTGCCGAGATCACGCGCGCACACCCGGCGACCGGCCGGATCGATGTCGAGCACCTCGGTCCGCAGGCGCAGGTCGATCCCGCGATCACGGTGCTCGGCGGGTGTGCGGGCGATCAGATCGTCGGCGGCGTCGACGTCCCCGCTCACCCAATAGGGGATGCCGCACGCCGAATACGAGCAATGGTGTCCCTTCTCGAACACCACGATCTCGAGGTCGTCAGCATCACGCAGCCTGCGGGCCTGCGACGCGGCGGCCATCCCTGTCGCGTCGCCGCCGATGACCACCACACGTTCGCCCATGCCGTCCACCGTACGGGCGCGACGTGTGATGGTCGGGGATCACACCATCTCGGGCACGCGCAGATGCGCGAATCCCAGCCGGAACTCGGCTACGTCGACGATCTGAGCACCCGTGACCCGGGTCGCCATCGCCCTGATCCGGTCCGCGTGCTCACGGCTGCTGTCCAGTTCCTCGCGACTCGCCCACACCGTCGAGCCGACGCCGCGGCCGGTGGCCCGGTCGACGAACAGGCTGGCGCTACGGAAGCCGTCGAGCTTCTCGAACTCCGGCAGCAGTTGCGCCTTGAACGTCTCGATCGCGCCGTCGACAGCGGACGGGTCGACCTGCACCCACGTGCACCGCGTGCACGCGTTCGGGCCGGCCAGGTGGTCGCGGTGCATGACCGCCACTTCCCATTCCTCGACCTTCTCCACCGGTCCGTTCAGCGCCTGGGCCAAGCCGTCCCGCAGCATCTGGACGTGTGGCCTGCTGGCCTGCATCAACTCCTCGGATTCCCACGCGGTCGTCGCGATACAGCGTCCTGTCGCCCTGTCCACCATCAGCGACAGACCGACCCAGCCCTGGACTTCGGGCAGATTCCGCATGATGTCGTTGCGGAGGTATGCGATCCCGCCGTCGATCGACGACGGCTGGGCCGCGATTGTGCTGGAGCGTGCGTACACGAGCCACCTCCTACCTGGGTAAAGGCGGCGCCCCGGTGGGCACCACCGGACATACCCACTGTCCTCCACGCCCACCGCCGGCACAATGCCCATTTTCCGTCGTATTCGGGTAGGCGCAGGTATTGACACCGGCGAAATCCGGAGAACACTGGACATATACCGGAAAACCGGAAAAGAGCCGCACGGCCGAGCGGAGACGTCCGTCGACAGTGGCGACGATTTTCCAGGCTCCGGCCAGGCCCCCGGCAAGCAGATCGGACGACCAGGGCAGTCAGCGACGACTGAGGTTCATGGTGTCGGATCAACGCTACCGGGGACTGTTCTGTCCGGGGGTCCCGCGCACTGCCGAGCACGGTTTCGGTGCGCCCGCGCGCCACCGTAAACAAACCGTAAGGCGGTCCCGGCACGGTAGTTTTCGACAGCGAGACACCGCTGACGAAAACCACCGAAGGGACATCATCATGGGCACCATCGCAGTACACGAATTCATCGCTCTCGACGGCATGTACGACGATCCGTCGTTCACCGTCGCCTACGGATTCGATCCGAAGATGGGCGAAACCCTCGGCGCGATCACCGGCGACGCCACCGCGATCCTGCTCGGCCGCAAGACCTTCGAGATGTTCGCCCCCGCCTGGTCGACGCGCACGGTCGAGGACGACCCGGGCGCCCCATTCTTCAACGAGACCACCAAGTACATCGTCGGGTCGCAGGAGCCGAAGGAGCAGTGGGCCAACAGCGTCCGCCTCGGCGCCTACGACGTCGACGCGATCCGCAAGCTCAAGGACGAGACCGAGGGCACCATCTACATCAGCGGCAGCGGCACCCTGGTCCGCGCGCTGCTGCGCGACGGCCTCGTCGACCACCTGCACCTGTTCGTGTACCCCATCGCGCTGGGCACCGGCGAGAGGTTCTGGGTCGACGGCGAGCAGACCCCCCTCGCGCTGCTGTCGACCGACGTCTACGACAACGGCGTCATCCACCTCGACTACGGCCCGGCCGCGAGCTGAGCACCCTCGTCCCAGGCGGTGGTTCCGGGGGATCCGGCCCCCGGTCCCTGCCGATCGGTAGCCGTCGAGGCCATTTTGTTCGTAAAGTTCATGGGTATGACCACGCCTCTGCCGGACACCCGCGCTCTCGCCGGTGATCTCTCCCTGTCCACCGTGCGGCTCGCCCGGCGCCTGCGCGGCCGGCGCGCCGATCCGCACATCTCCCTGACGCAGCTCTCGGCGTTGTCCACGCTGGCCAGAGAAGGCGCGATGACACCGGGAACGCTGGCGGGCCGGGAATGCGTGCAGCCTCCGTCGATGACTCGTGTCATCGCGTCCCTCACGGATATGAACCTGGTCGAACGATCCCCGCACCCGACCGACGGGCGCCAGATCATCATCGCCGCTTCACAATCCGGCCTCGCCCTGCTCTCCGACGAGGCTCAGGCCCGCGAGGAATGGCTGACCGAGCAGCTGTCCAAGCTCTCCGACGAGGACATCTCCGTCCTCACCCACGCGGTGGCCATCATGACCCACATCGTCAGCGAGCAGACACCGCTGGCAGGCTGACGACGTGGTTCGGTCAGCGCTGGCGCCAGCTCAGCGGACCCGGCAGGTCGACGCTGTTCTTCCGGGTGCGCGAGTTCCAGGTCCAGGGGCCGATCTTGATGCTCCACGAGGACAGACCGGATTCGGTGAAGTTGAATTTCAGCGGGCCGAACGACTTGCGCTGACGGAATCTGATGGGCATGTGAAGCCTTCCTGAGATCGCCTCCAGGATAACCGATCACGGCGGGTCGCACGGGACCCCGCGGTTCTGTCACCCGCCCTCGCTAGGCTGGCACCCGCTCGCGCACGCAGGTGCGCGCCGATCCGTGAGGAGAACCCGCGCCATGTGGCCGACCGAGTGGCCCGCACCGGCCCGCAAGATCGCGACCGCGATCGAGGCGGCCCTGCTGGCGGCGCAGGCCGCCGACGAGCCGGGATTCACTTCCGCCATCGGCGATCTCGCCGAGTTGCCGTCCGATCAGGTCGACGTGGTGCTGGCGGCGATCGTGCGGGAACTGCTCGAGATCGCGCATCCGGACGGTCTCACCGGTGACCACGTGCGCGACGTCCTCGAGGCGGTGGTGCGACGGTCGGTGGTCTGGCTGCCTCGGCTGGACGCGGCCGCGGTCGTCAGCGCGCTGACCGGTGCGCTGGGCATCGACGAGGGCGAGGACCGTCCGCCGACCGATCCCCGGCCCGCGGCGATTCTGCTGATCGATTATCTGGCCACGACCGCGCGGGTGCCCGCCCAGCAGTCGGTGCTGCGCGCCATCAACGAAGTCGCCAGGGCCGAAACCGTCGAAATGCCCTGAGCGGCATCGTCGATGGGTCCGGCCCGGCTCGGGAGAGCAGCAGGTCGGTCTGGCCGTCGAGCGCTCCGGTCGACGGCGTGAGCGGCGGCGGCCGTCGCAGCAACACCGGCGCGTCCTGCGGCGCGTAGGAGTTGGGTATCCGGTAGACCCGGAATCCGTTGCCGGTGAACGGTTCCAGCAGGTGTTCGACGGTGTGGCCGGTACCGGCGAGCCAGCGCGGCGTCAGCTCGACGAGGATCTCGCAGTCGGCCCGCAGTCGCGGGATCAGCGCGGCCAGGTCGGTCAGCACGATACCTTCGGCGCCCTCGACGTCGATCTTGATGATTCGCGCCCGGGCCAGCTCACGCGGACTCACGATGTCGGCCAACGGCGCACCGGGGACGACGATCTCGGCGATGTGACTGCCGGGCCGGATCGTGGTCGTCGCGCCCGCGTTGCCCCGATCGGGCACGTACAGCCGCACGGGTGCGGATTCGGCGGCGATCGCCACGGCGGCGACGCGGACGTTGTCGCAGCGGTTGAGCGCCAGATTCGCGCGCAGCTGCTCCTGTGCCGCGGGCGCGGGCTCCACGGCGACGACCGATCCGCTCGGCCCGACGAGGTGGGCGGCCGGCACCGTGTGCCAGCCGCCGGCCGCGCCGAGGTCGATCATCGTGTCGCCGGGCCGCAGCCGGGACGCGATGACCGCCGTGACCACCGGTTCCCAGCAGCCGTGCAGGTAGATCGCGCGGGCGACGAAGTCCAGCGTCGTCGGGATGTGGAAACGCCGACCATGGCGGGTCCGTACGGTTCTGGCCACGCGCGGGTGCTGACGCAGGCCGACGTCGAGCCATTCACGCAGCAGTCGACGTTTGACCGCCACGCCCGGCCCGTAGCGCACCCACCAGCGGGCGGCGACCAGCAGGGGCGTCCACGGCGGCGGCACCAGCACGGTGTCGCGCCATGCCGCCGGATCCGACTCGACCATGCCTCACCCTAGAACCGCTTCGGGACGGTCGGGCCGAAGCCGGTGCTGCCCGCCCGTCGCGACCGGGCCCTGATGCCGTCTCGAAGACGCAGTCGCGGTGCCCGGCAGCGGGACTGCGGCGTTTGCGGAGTCCTACACTTGCCGGTACCCCCGTTACCGGATAACGTGGTGATGTCAGTGCACAACTGTTCACTCAATAGTCCGGCGGGGTGGCGACGATGAGGTTGCTGGTGTCAACGGTAGTAGGCGGGTGGGTCGAGATGGCGACGCAGGATCTGGCAGCCTTGCGTGAGTTCGCGCGCGAGGTGGGTGCCGCGGTGGCCGTCCATCAGCGGGAAGCCCGGCGCGCGGCCGCCGATTCGGGTCGCGATCTCGTCCGGGAGGGACGCTCACTGGCTTTCGATATCGCCGACTTGGCCGATGCCGCCAAGCGTGCGCGAACGGATCGGCTGCGCGGGGATCGGCGCGGCGGGTCGGCCGAGCCGGGACAGAAGTGGTGACACTGCTGGCCCTCATCGGCGGGCTCTGCGCTCTGGCCGTGGGCTCGCTGGTGTCGGGATACGCCGTGGTCGTGCTCAGCTATTGGCTGGAGCTGCAACGCGATCCGCCGCAGACGCAGACCCAGCCGGACGAACGAATCGTCTGAACGGGATCAGGATTCGGTCGCCAGGCGGACGCCGAACCCGACCAGCACCAGCCCGAAGAGCGCATCGATGCGGCGGCGGACGCGCGCGGTCCGCATCCAGGTCGAGATCGAGCCGGCGGCGACGATGAGCGCGGCGCAGTACAGCGCGGTCAGCGCGATGTACACCGCGCCAAGGCCCAAGGTCGTCCACACCGGGGAGTAGCCGTCGGGGACGAATCCGGGCAGGAAGCTGACGAACAGCACGCCGATCTTCGGATTCAGGATGTCGGTCAGCAAGCCGGCGCCGAAATTGCCCACCCGGTCCAGCGGCGGCGCCGTCGACCCCGACGGATCGAGGATTTCCGCGTCGATCGGTCTGCGCAGCGCCTTCAGCGACTGCACGCCGATCCACACCAGATAGCAGGCGCCGACGATCTTCAGCGCCTCGTAGCCGACCTCACTGGCGCGCAACAGCGCGGACAGCCCGAGCACCGCCGCGACGACCCACACCGTCAGCCCGCACAGCACGCCCGCGGCCGTGCGGATCCCGGCCCGGCGCCCGCCCCGGACGAGACTGCGCACGACGACCAGCGTGTCCGGCCCCGGCAGCAGGACGAGTACGACCGCGGCGAGGGTGAACGACAGGACAGCACCAACCATCGCCCCATCGTAGAAGCGGGCGCGGCGCTGCCTTCACCAGGTGATGTCGGCGGTGGTGGTCAGCGGCACACGCGGTCCGGCCGACTCGGTGAGCGCCAGGGTGTCGGCGGCTCGCACGGCGTCCGGGAAGCGGAGCCGGGTGCGCTGCTCGAGCTCGGTCACCGACACCTGGAAGACGCGGAATTCGTCGAGTTCGAGGGCTTCGAGGTGGTCGAGACGCTGGGTCAGCAGGAAGGCCCGGCACGTCAGCCGACCGTCCTCGACGAAGCAGATCACCTTCCAGTACTCGCGCGGCAGCGCCACGCCACGGTGCACGCGATCGTCGGCGGCGAACACCGGTCCGCCGAACACGCTCACCTTCAGGTCGTCGATGTCGACGTCGGCGAACACGGCGTCCTCGAGCCTGCCCCATACACCGTTGCGGCTGCTCTGATTGAAGTCGTCCATCTGCGGCGTGATGTTGGTGTAGAAGAACGAGTCGACATTGGCCTGCTCGGCTTCGGACATGCTCCCCCACAGCAGATCCGCGCGTCGCGCCAGATGCCCGCGATCGAGCCGATTGCGTTGGTAGAGCTCGTTTCCCACTTGCGCCTGAGCGGGCAGCCGGGCGTCCTTGACGAACTCGATGCCGGTCCGGTCGATCCGCTTCATCGACGCGCCGTCGATATTCCACCCCACCCAGCGGGCGAAGCGCCGCGAAGCGCTCAATACCAGCGAGAAGTGGGTGTACGGGATGACCGCGGAGCCGTCGAGGCGCACCGCGTCGGCGGCGATCTCGGCGTCGAGTGCGGGCACCTCGATCCTGGTGGCCAGGAATCCCGGCATGTAGCCGGTCCGGGGTACGGCATCGCTCGCCGGACTCACGGCTGTCGTCGGTGTGTGGATGGCAGTCATGGCGATCACTTCCCGGGGCCGGCGGTGCGATGGATGTGCCCGCCATCGTCGTCGCCGGGCTCGGTGACCTCACGCGTAGTCGACTACCCGCATCACGCTCCGGATTCCTTTCACCGGGCGGTGGATTTCTCCGCAGGAAGTCGGTCCTGCTGCTCCAGCGTCGCGATCAGCGCGTCGGCTCCCGACATGATGTGGTCGCGCATCAGGCTGCTCGCCGTCTTCGCACGCCCCTTCCGCAGCGCCTCGAGCATCGCCGGTAGGAAGTCCAGCGAGTCGTCGGTGTCGCGGTGGAACCGGCTCGGCAGTTGCTTGGCGATCGAGCCGAGCAGTAACGCGAGCCGACGCGATTCGGCGGCCGACACGATCGTGCGGTGGAATTCGTCGCGCAGGGCTACGGTGCGGTCGGCCTCGGCGCCATCGGCGACCGCCTTTTCGTGTTCACCCACGATGTCGGCCAGGCGGGCGAGGTCGCGCGGGGAGATGGATTTCGCCGCGCGCGCTGCCAGCTCGCCGGCCAGCGTGGCCTGCGCCCAGAACAGATCCCGCACATCGCGCGCGCTGAAGGCCGAGACCATGAATCCGCGCCGGGGCACCAGTTCGACGAACCCCTCACCGCTGAGGAGCAGCAGACCTTCTCGCACCGGCGTGTTGCTCACGCCGACCGCCTCGGCTATGGGCTCAGCGCGCAGGAACTCGCCCGATCGAACCCGTCCGGAGATGATCAGCTCCCGGACGTAGTCGGCGACGTCATCGGAGAGCTGCTGACGCTGCGAGTTCGCCCGCGGTGGCAGGTCTCGCGTCGTCGAGATCGGCGGGCGTCGGTCGGTGTCGTTCGACATGTTGTGCATTATGCGTCGTGCTCGGCGGTGTCCGCAGCACGACCCGGCGACGCGTGGTCCAGGGATGCCCGAAACGCGCCTGACGTCGTCGAACACCGACAGTTTCGGCGCTATCCTCGGTAGAGGCGAGCGCACCAGCGCACCGCCGACACGCCGTGACCGAATCGAGCCGAGATGGCCGACAACCTGCCGACTCAGCGCAGCTCGGCCTCGGGCATCGCGGCGGAACTCGCCGCCGAGGGCTTCGAGGACGCCGAGGAGATCGGGCGCGGCGGTTTCGGCGTGGTGTACCGGTGCGCCCAGCCCGATCTGGATCGGGTGGTCGCCGTCAAGGTCCTCACCGCCGAACTCGACCCCGACGGGCTGCAACGGTTCGTGCGCGAGCAGCAGGCGATGGGCAGGCTGTCCGGCCATCCGCACATCGTCGCGGTGTTCCAGGCGGGCACCACGCACGGTGGGCACCCGTATCTGGTGATGCCGTATCACGCGCGGGGCTCGCTCGAGCAGCGCATCCATGCCGTCGGCCCGCTCGACTGGGCGGCGACGCTGCGGCTGGGCGTGAAGATGGCGGGCGCGCTCGAGACCGCGCATCGGGCGGGCATCCTGCACCGCGACGTGAAACCGTCCAACATCCTGCTCAGCGACTACAACGAGCCCGAGCTCACCGATTTCGGGATCGCCCGGATCCAGGGCGGATTCCACACGACCACCGGCGTCGTCACGGGCTCGCCCGCTTTCGCCGCGCCGGAGGTGCTGCGCGGCGCGCAGGCGACCACCGCCGCCGATGTCTACGGTCTCGGCGCCACCCTGTTCTGCGCCCTCACCGGCCATGTCGCCTACGAGCGGCGCGTCGGTGAGCAGGTGCTGTCGCAGTTCCTGCGGGTATCCGCGCAGCCGGGACCCGATCTCACCGATCAGGATGTGCCCGAGGAGGTCAGGGCTGTCATCGAGCACGCGATGGCCCCAGATCCCGCCGATCGGCCCGACAGCGCCGCCGCGTTCGGCGCGGAACTGCGCGAAGCCCAGCGCAGCACCGGCGGCGAGGTCGACATCCTGCGGATTCCGAGCACGGTGCGTCCGGCGACGGCGCCGGTCGCGGCGCCGCGCGTGCACGAACGAACCACCGCCCCACCGACACCCGCCACCAAGTACCGCCCGCCGACTCCCGCCCGCGCCACCCTCGCCAGGAAGCGTCTGCTCGAGCACTTGCGCACGAGCGAAGGCACCCGGCTCACCGCCATCCACGCGCCCAGCGGATTCGGCAAGACCACGCTGGCCGCGCAGTGGCACGACGAACTGATCGAGCACGGCGCGGCCGTCGCGTGGCTCACGCTGGACGAGGACGACGACAACGTCGCCTGGTTTCTCACCCACCTGGCCGAAGCCCTGCGGCCCGCCGTCCCCGACCTCGCCGACGAGCTCGACCGGCTGCTGGAAGCCGACCCCGACGATCCCACCCGCGCCGTGCTCACCGCGCTCGTCGACGGACTGCACACCCGCGACCGGCGGGTGACACTGATCCTCGACGACTGGCAGCGGGTCACCGGCACGGCCTCGGTGGCGGCCGTGCGGTTCCTGCTCGAGCACGGCTGCCACCATCTGCCGCTGGTCGTCACCAGCACCGCGCGGCTCGAACTGCCACTGAGCAGGTTGCGTATCCACGGCGAACTGGCCGAGATCGACGCCGCCACCCTGCGTTTCGACGCCGACGAGGTGCGTGCCTTCCTGGCCGAGGCCGGTGGCGTGCGGCTGACGGCCGAGGAGGTCGCCGCGCTGGCCGGCGCCACCGACGGCTGGATCGCGGCGCTGCAGCTGACCGTGCTGTCGCTGCGCGCGGGCGAGGCACCCGAGCACCTGCTCGACAGCCTCGCGCTGCACCCCGATATCGGCGCCTTCCTCGCCGAGAACGTGCTCGACACACTGGATCCCGACACGCTCGACTTCCTCATGACGACCTCGATCTGCGAGCGGATCTGCGGTGGCCTGGCGACCGCGCTCACCGGCCGCGCCGACGCCGCCGCGCTGCTCGCCGACCTCGCCGACCGCGGGCTGTTCCTGCTGCCGACGGGGCCGGACCACGACTGGTATCGCTACCACCAGCTGTTCGCCGGCTACCTGTGTCGCCGCCTGGCCAAGGACCGGCCGACCGAAATCGCGCCGCTGCGGCAGAAAGCCGCGACATGGTTCGCCCGGCAGCACCTGCTCAACGACGCGGTCGAGCACGCGCTGGCGGCCGACGATCCGGAGCGGGCGGTCGACCTGGTCGAGGAGGGCGCGGGGTACCTGCTGGAACGCTCGAGAATGATGATGCTGCAAGGCATTCTGGCCAAGCTGCCCGCCGCGGTGTGCCGGACCAGACCGCGGATCCAGCTGTTCGGCGTCTGGATCGATCTGGTGCTGCGGCGTCCCACGGCCACCGCGGCCTCGCTCGCCCGCTTCGAGACCGCGCTGGTCGCGGCCGCGCCCGCCGAGCCGAATCGCACCGAGATGCGCACCGAGGCCGACGTGGCGATCAGCGTCGGCGAGATGTTCGCCGACCGGATCTCGGAGCTGGACGGCCTGATCGGCGACGCGCTGGCCCGTCCGGACGACTTCTCTCCGCGCATTCCCGGCGTGGCGGCCAATATCGCCACTTACGTGGCGATCCACCGTTTCGACTACGACAAGGCCCGCCGCCGGCAGCTGTGGGCGGCGCCGTATCACGAGCAGAGCGGTCCGTTCCTGTCGGTCTACGGGCGCTGCTACGCCGGGCTCGCGGCCTGGGAGCAACTCGATGTCACCGGCGCCGAGGACCTGCTCACGACCGCGTACGACACCGCGCGGTCGACGATGGGGCCTGCCGCGCACGCCACCCGTCTGGCCGGTGCGCTACTCGGCGCTTTGCGATACGAGACAGGCGATCCGGACACCGCCGCCGAACTCCTCGAACAGAGCAGGGAACTGTCCACCGAAGGGGGCGGCGGGGTCGACTTCATGCTGGCCACCTACGCCACCGGAGCCCGGGTTCGCGCGCTGCGCGGCGACCGGGACGGCGCGCTCGGCCTGCTCGACGAAGGCTTGGCCCACGCCGAACGACTGGGGCTGCCCCGCCTGGCCGCCCGTATCCGCAATGAACAGGTGCGGCTCGGTGTCGTCCTCGAGCCCGCGGTGGTCGCGGAGATCACCCGCCCGCGCACGATCCGGCGCGAGGACGGAATCGCCACGGCCATCGACGAAACCGACGAGGACTCCGCGATCCGGTTGCTGGCCGCCACCGACCGCCACCAGCTCGCGGTCGAACGCGCGGAAACCCTCCTGGCCGGGATCGACGCCGAACGCAGGCCGCTGGCCGCGGTGCGCGCGGGCCTGCTGCGCGGCGCGACCCTGCGGCGAGCGGGCCGGGCGGCCGAGGCGGACCGTCTTCTCGCGCCGCTGGTGCGGCGCTGCGATCAGCTCGGCCTGGCCCGCCTGCCCGCCGACGCGATGTAGGAACGCCACCCGCGTCAGGACGCTGTACGGGAGGCCGCGAAATCACCCGTGACTGCCGCGAAGGCGCGTATCAGCTCGGTCTCGGGGTCGGCGCGCCAGACGAAGGTCCAGCGGCAACGCGGGCCGTCGGGCATCGGCACGTACACCACGCCGGGGCGGGCGTAGTACCGCACGCAGTGTTCCTGGGCCAGGGCGACGGCCCGGCCCGCGGCGATGGCGGCCAGCATCTCCCGGAGGGTGTGCACGCGGGGACCACGCGGGATCGGGCGACCCGCGGGCGTGCGGGGCGGGATCAGCTCGTCGGCCCAGTAGCCGGGTGCGCCGGTGCCGATATCGCACAGGATGTGGTCGCCGAGGTCCTCGATCGGAATCGTCGCGCGCGTGACTGATTCGCTGCCCTCCGGCACCGCGAGCCGGACCGGTTCGACGAGCACGGTGGGGCCGACGGTGATGTCGGGCTCGCGGACCGGCAGCCACAGCAGCTGGATGTCGACGGTGCCTGCGCGCAGCGGGCCGAAGGGGGCGACGACGTGGCCGAGCGCGCCCATGATGCCGACCTCGGTCGGCTTGTTCGTCACCGGGCAGAGGTTCGCCTCCCTCGCGCTCGACGTCGGCGGGCTGCTCGGCGTCGAGCCGCGGCCGTTGACCGGGCATGCTGCTGGGCGCCGCGGTGCTGCTGGCCGGGATCGTGGTGGTGATCCGCAGCCAGCTCACCGGTGGTCGGGGCCAGACCTGCGCGAGGGCGCAGGTGGGCTGGATCGCGCTGGGACTCGGTGCCGGCGCGGCACTTCCGGTCCAGGGCGCGACCAACGCCGCGTTGCGCCGGGCGCTCGACGATCCGTTTCGTCACCGGACTGTGGTCGTTCGTCGTGGCGACGGTGACCATCGCGGTGGCGCTGGCCGTCCTCGTGGTCACCGGCCGCACGCCGCGGCCGCGGGTCGCCCCGTTGCGGACGGTGCCGTGGTGGGGCCGGCTGGGCGGGGTCGCGGCGGCGACCTACGTCACCGTCATCCCGCAGATCGGCGCCGCCACCACCATCGCGCTGACCGTGACCGGCCAGCAACTGGTGTCGGCGGCCATCGACCACCGTGGCTGGTGCCAGCTGCCGAGCAAGCCTGTGACCAGCGCCCGCCTGGCCGGGCTCGCTGCGCTGATCACCGGATGCCCGCTGGTGCAACGGAAGATCTCCGCGTTTGCCCGCGGCGTCGTCGTCGAGGAAGGCCACGCCGATTCGCCGGAGGCTGGACGGGAGCACCGCCAACAGGATGGCGAAGGCGGTGATCGCGGCCCATCGAGGGACGTCCGCCACCGGGGTATGCGCGGCCTGCCACGCGGTGCGCAGCCGCCCGGCGCGCACCGGCGTTCCATACGCCCGGCCACTTCGCTCGGGCCGATCGGCGGACGGTGCGCCGCGCACCACCGGCGACCCAGGTGCGGCGAGGTCGGCCGCGCCGGTGGCCGGTCAGCGTCGACGGCGGTTCACCGCGTGGGCGTCGCGCTCACCCGGCGTGCGGCAGGCCCGTCAGGGTCGTGGCGCCCGGACCGTCCAATTCGCCGGCCTCGAGCGGTCTTCCGGACAGCGCGAGCAGCAGCGCCAGGGCGGTGCCGCGCACCTGCGGGCCGGCACCGACCTCGAGGTCCGCGTCGGTGGCCGTCAGGCGAAGGCCCTGTGCGCGTTCCTTGCCTCCGCCGACCTTCACCGAGGTGCCGAGCTGATGTCGCACCGCGGTCACGATCGGCGCGACGGGGTAGTCCCGGTGCAGGCCGAGGGGGCGGCGGATGTCCTCGCCGTGGACGAACGCTTCGATCAACCTGGTCGCCTTCGGCGCGGGGGCACCGGTGGTCCGGTGGCTCGCCGCGCGGAACGCGGCCAACGTCAGCACCGGGTCCGCGGCCCGCTCCCGCGCGATGCCCGCGTCGTTGAAACGGTCGAAATCGAAACGGGCAGCGGCGAAGTGGACGAAGAATCCCAGGCGGGTGGTCTTCGCGTCGTCGGTCAGATGTGCCACGACGTCGTGCACGTCCCAGCCGGCACACAGTGACGGCGTGGACCACCGCTGCGCGGGCAGGTCCGTCAGGTCCGCGATCAGGGCAGCACGCTCGGCGTGCACCACCGGCCAGATCTCGTTCACGTCAGCCTCCGCTCCGTGGGTACCGACCCGCACAGTACCGCCGAGGCGCCCCCGCGTCGGTCCGACCACCGGCGCCGGGCGCGGGGAATGCCGCGGATCGCCAGCGGAAACAATTGCCGAACACTAGTATTCGCCGATGTGCCCAGCGCTCGGGTCGCGCGTCGACGCCGCCCGTGACCACCGCGGCGCGCACCGTCGATCGAGAGGACCCTCCGATGTTCGGACCTCGCCTATCCCTCGCCCTCGCAGCCCTGCTCACCGCCGTCGCCGCCACATTCACCCTGCCCGCTCCCGCGCAGGCCGCCGCGGGCACGGTGCGCTGGGAAACCAGGGTCAGTGACCGCATTCTCGACATCGGGATCTCCTCCCCCAACCTCGAAGGCCCCGGCTTCGCGGTGAAGGTCGTGCGGCTGTTGCTCCCGCACGGCTGGTCCAAGAACGCCGGACGCACCTGGCCCACCATCTGGGTGCTGCACGGCGGGTTCGACGACCACAAGTCCTGGACCGACAAGGGCGACCTCGAAGCCCTCACCGCGGGCACCGAAGCGATCTACGTGCTGCCCGAAACCAGTTGGTGCAGCGCCTATTCCGACTGGTGGAACTACGGCGCCTACGGCGCACCCGCCTGGGAGAAGTACCTCACCGACGACGTGCGTACGATTCTCGAATCCGGCTACCGGGCGGGCACCACCCGGGCTGTCGCGGGCAACTCGATGGGTGGTCTCGGCGCGATGAAGTTCGCGGCGAAGTACCAGGGATGGTTCCGCTCCGCCGCCGCCTTCAGCGGCAATGTCGACCCGCTGCACGACTCCGGCGCACCCGGTGACCCCGACAAGCCGGGCCAGGGGTGCGCCGCGGACTGGAAGCGGGTGTGGGGCGACTACACCGCGCAGCGCTCGATCTGGGAGCAGAACAACCCGTACACCCAGGCGTCGAAATTGACCGGAATCCCGCTGTTCGTCTCCTACGGCAAGAACGATCCCGTGGAATCGCTGGCCTACGAACAGAACTACCGCTTCGTCGACAAGCTGCAGTCGCTCGGCGCGAATGTCGACGAACGCTACGTGCCGTCCCAGGGCCACAACTGGGACGCCTGGCAGGTGCAGATGCGCAACGCGCTGCCCATGCTGCTGTCCTCGGTCGGCGCCTAGGACCCGATGCGCACCCACCGCGTCATCGGGAACCTCCGCGCGACGCCGCGTCGGAGTATCCGGCCATCAGCTCGGCCATCCGGGCACGGTAGCGCGCGACGTTGTCCATCTTGATCGACTCGTAGCCGCGGACCATGTCCGGTAGATCGGCGATTTCGACCGCGAGCGGAAGGGTCTCGCTGCTCAGCCCGGCGAGAAGCTCGGTGACGGCCGTCCGGTATTCGGCGATCAAGGCACGCTCGGTCCGGCGAACCCCCGCGGCGCCGAAGGGATCCAGGCGGGTGCCACGGACTCGGCGCATCGAGACCAGACTCCGATAGACCGGACGGAACCACGGCCCGAGTTCGAGCTTGTTCTTCATCCCCAGCGCACGCAGCACAGGCGGGTGCAGCCGGTAGGAGATGCGGGCGCCGCGACCGAATTCCGCCTCGACGGACGCGCGGATATCGGGGTCGAGCGAGAGGCGGGCGACCTCGTACTCGTCCTTGTAGGCCATGAGCTTGTACAGATGGCGCGCGACGGACTCGGTGAGGGCGGTAGAACCGGGCGTTCGCTCGGTCTCGACGAGGCGCACCTGTTCGACGAATGTGCTGAATTGCCGTGCGTAGGCGACGTTCTGGTAGTCGATCAGGTCGGGGATGCGCAGCGCGAGCAGTCGGTGGAGCTCGGATTCGGGTGCGGCGTGCACGGTCGCCAGCAGCTGGTCCGCCGAAGCCGAACGCGCGCGGGGTGTTTCGGCCGGGCCTGTCGCCTCGGCCAATGCCACGGCAAAGGCGTCGGGGTCGGCGACCGCCAGCCGGCCGTAGCGGAAAGCGGCCGTATTCGCCGCGACCTCCACGCCGTTGAGGTCGATGGCCGTTTCGATGTCGGCCGGCGCCAGCGGCAACGCGCCGGTCTGGACGGCGATTCCCGCGAGCAGCAGATTGGCGAACTGATCCGCGCCGAGCAGCGCGATCGCCACGCTGCGTGCGTCGAGGAAGCGAGCTTCGACCACGGTCGCCTCGATCGCGGCGCGGATCGGTCCGGCCGCGGGAAACGAGACGGCGGGATCGGTGACCATCTGCCCGGTCGGGACCTCGCTGGTGGAGACGACCGCCGCGGTCCGCGCGGGATCGGCGGCGACGAGATAGCGGGGATCGGCGGCGACGAGCAGGTCGCACCCGAGGTACAGGTCGCAGCCCCCGGCGATCGCCTTGCTGCCCTGGTCGATCGGCTCGCGGGAGACGGTGATGTCGGAGACCACCGCACCGCCCTTCTGGGCGAGCCCGGTCTGATCCAGTGCCCGGACCCGGAGCCCACCCAGCGTGGCCGCGGTGCTGAGCAACTGCGCCAAGGTCACCACGCCGGAGCCGCCGACGCCGGTGATGCGCGTGGTGTGAGTCGCGGGGAAGGTCGCGGGCGGCCGAGGCACATCGGTCGGACCGGCGGGCACCGCGGGCGCGCGGCGATGGTCCGGCGCCGGCACGACGGACAGGAACGACGGGCAGTCACCGGCCAGGCAGGAACGGTCGATATTGCAGGAGGACTGATCGATTCGGGTCTTGCGGCCGAATTCGGTGTCGACGGGCTGGACGGACAGACAGTTCGACTTCTGTCCGCAGTCGCCACAGCCCTCGCACACCCGTTCGTTGATCACGATGCGCTCGATCGGCTTCGGCGCGAGTCCACGCTTGCGTTTGCGCCGCAGCTCGGTGGCGCACTCCTGATCGTGGATCAGCAGGGTGACACCCGTGATCGTGGCCAGGGTCTCCTGGGCTTCGATCAGCCGATCCCGATGCCAGACCTGGACTCCCCTGGGCAGCGCGATCTTGCGGTACCGGCGCGGTTCGTCGGTCGTCACGATGATCCGCGCGACTCCCTCGGCGCGCATCGCCGCGCAGATCTCGGCGACGGACATGACCCCGACGGCCTGCTGACCACCGGTCATCGCCACCGCGGAGTTGTAGAGCAATTTGTAGGTGATGTGACTGCCGGCCGCGATCGCCGCGCGCACGGCGAGACTGCCCGAATGGTGGAAGGTCCCGTCACCGAGATTCTGGATCAAGTGGGTGCGCGCCAGGAACGGCGCCATGCCGATCCACTGCGCGCCCTCGCCACCCATCTGGGTGAGGCCGGTGACATCGCCGACCTGCGCGGGACTCATCAGCGACACCATTCCGTGGCAGCCGATGCCCGCGCCGACCGTTGCGCCTTCGGGTGTCTTGGTGGAGATGTTGTGCGGACAGCCCGAGCAGAAATACGGCGTCCGGGTGATCAAAGGCAGAGCGCGCGACAGCGTTTCGCTGCGAGCGCGCCCACGCCACGCGGCCACCGACGGGAATCCACCGAGCTGGGTCAGCCGGACGGCGAGCTTGGTCGCGATGATGTCGGGGTCGAGTTCACCGTCGACAGGCAGGAAGGCGGCGCCATCGGGCAGCTTCTTACCGGTGACCTGGGGGGCGTCCGGCTTGCCGTAGAGCACGTCCTTGATCGCGGTCTCGAGGAAGGGCCGCTTCTCCTCGACCACGATGATCTCGTCGAGCCCCTCGGCGAACCGCCGGACCACCGTCGGCTCGAGCGGATGAATCATCCCGAGGCGCAACAGGCGGATACCGTGTCTGGCCAATTCGGCGTCGTCGAGGCCGAGGCTGCCCAGTGCCTGGCGCACATCGAGTGCGGTCTTGCCCGCGGCGACGATCCCCAGCCGGTCGTCCACGCCACGGTGGGTGATGCGGTTGAGGTCGTTGGCCACGGCATAGCGCCGCGCGATCTCCAGCCGCGCGCCCTCGCGGCTGTGCTCGAGCACGCCGAGGGTCGGCTGCAGCACGTGTGCGGTCACCTCGTGCCGGTAGACGGTGCCGTCGACGGTCCGGTCGGGTTCCACCGGGCGGACCCGGTCGGGGGCCAGGTCCACCGTGCCCGATCCGTCGGCCACATTGGTCGCGATCTTCATCGCCACCCACAGCCCGCAGGCCCGCGACATCGCCACGCCGTGCAGCCCGAAGTCCAGGGCCTCCTGGGGATCCGCCGGATACAGGGTCGGCAGGCCGAGGTCGGCGAGCAACGCCTCGGACGCGCCGGGCACGGTCGACGACTTCGCGGCCGGATCGTCACCGACGAGGGCGAGTACGCCGCCGTCGGGGTGGGTGCCCATCATGTTCGCGTGCCGGATGGCGTCGGACGCGCGATCCAGCCCGGGCGACTTGCCGTACCAGAGCGCGACGACCCCGTCGACGCGCTTGTCGTCCTGGACCGACGCCAGCTGCGTGCCCTGGACCGCGGTCGCGGCCAGTTCCTCGTTGACGCCGGGCTGGAAGACGATGTCGTGCTCGGTCAGCAGCGCGGCGTTGCGGGCGAGTTCGGTGTCGTAACCGGCCAGCGGTGAGCCCTCGTAGCCGGAGACGAATGCGGCGGTGCGCCTGCCCGCCCGCAGATCGGCGCGGCGCAGTTCCAGCGGCAACCGCGCTAGGGCCTGAATGCCGGTGAGGTGCACGGCACCGGTCAGCTGGGTGTACCGGTCCGACAGTGCTACCGGCGCGGGGTGTTCGGTCACATCGATGGCTTTCTACGAGGTCTGTCGGGACGCGGATGCACAGAGGCCGAGGGCACCGCGCAGGGCGAGGGTCAGGTCGGTGACCGGTGTCTCGGACGCGCGATCGGTCAGCCAGGCGATGTGCCCGTCCGGCCGCACCAGGACGGCGCCCGTCGTGCCGATACCGAGCCGGCCGGGGTCGAGATCGAGCTCCCGGCCGACCACGAAGGCGCGGATCGGGATCTGCCCGGCGGCCTCGGCTGTCGCTGTCGCCCAGGACGATCCGGCCGCGCCGGCGATCACGGTGAACCATGGCCCGAGCAGATCGAGGGTCGAGATCGTCGCCTGGTCGTAGCGGGTCCACACGTGCGGCAGCCGGGCACCGACGACGGCGGTGCCGATCGGATCGGTGGCGACGCCGTCCGCGTCGTAGACATAGGCCAGTTCCTGCTCGAGGTCGTCGAAGTGCGCGCGGTGCTGCGGGATCGCGGCGGCCAGCCGGTCGCGTTCCCGCTGCGCCACCTCGGGATCCGGGCTGTCGAGCCGCTGGGCGATCTCGACGGTCAGCGGGCCGACCCCGGCATCGACCATGCGCAGCGCGTTGCCGACGCTGTGCTCGGTATTGCTGACCGCGACCGCGCGGCGCTCGGTCTCGTAGCTGTCCAGCAGGGCGTCCGGCGCCCAGCCGCCGAGAACGGCGGCGAGCTTCCAGCCCAGGTTGTCGGCGTCGGCGAGACCGGTGTTCATGCCGAGCCCGCCGGTCGGCGGAAACTGGTGCGCGCTGTCCCCGGCGAGCAGGACCCGCCCGGCGCGATAGCTCGCCGCGGTCCGGGCCGCCATCGTCCATGTCCCCACCGACCGGATGTCGACGGCGAGATCGGCGCTCCCGACCGCGGTGCGCACCAGGTCGATACAGCGCTGCGGGGTGTAGTCCGACAGCGATTCCTGAGCGGGGTCGAACGGCCGGTTCAACGTCCAGCGGTGGTCGCCGTCCATGCCGATGAGCACACCGGGCGAGTGGGCGTTGATCAGCCAGATCAGCAGCGCGGGGTCCGCCTCGGTCCACGGTGCGAGATCGGCGTGGAAATAGATGTTGAGCTGCTGCCCCAGCTCGGGCACGCCCGCCATGCCGATGCCGAGATCGTCACGCAGAGTGCCCGCGGCACCGTCGGACGCCACGACGTAGCGCGCCTGCACCGTACGGCGCCTGCCACCGGATTCGAGCTCGACCGCCACGTGATCACCCACGTCGGCGACACCGCGAACCTCGGTCTCGAAGGCCAGCGTCGCCATGCCCTGTGCCCGCAGCGCGTCGAGCAGTCGCTGCTGGACGCGATCCTGCGCGCACGAGGTGATCATCTCGGGAGAAGCGCCCGCGCGGCGCAGGATTCGGTCCTGTCCGCCATCGGCGAGGTCGATCCGACCGAGCGCGGAGCCGGCCAGGGTCTGCTTCCAGACGATATTGCGCATCCACTCCGGCGCGACGGCGTCGCCGGTGACCGCGTCGGCGATGCCCCAGGAGCGCAGCAGTTCCATCGATCGGGTGTTGACCACATGCGCGCGGGGATGCGGATTGATCCCGCCGAACCGCTCGCAGACGAGGCTCGCGACACCGTGCCGACCCAGCACATACGCCGTCGCCAGGCCGACCGGTCCCGCGCCGACGATGAGCACCGGCGTCCGATCGGGCGCGCTCACGGCCGCCGCACCAGGTCGGCGAACGACTCACCCGCGCCGAAGCGCGCGACGAGGTCGTCGGGATCGAATTCCACGCCGATCGGGTTGGCGGCGAAGGCGCCGGACTCGAAGAAGTCGGCCAGCTCCGCGTCGGTGGCGAAGTTGTCGATCTGCAGCTCGATGTGATTGCCGTCGGGGTCTTCGTAGTACATCGAGGTGGTCGGGCCGTGGTTGATCGTCCAGAACGGCCGCACCTCGAGCGCCTTCAACCGTTCGTAGGTGGCGAGCAGGTCGGCGAGCGTGTCGTAGGTGAAGGCCACGTGATGCAGGCCCGAGTGCGCGTCGGTCGGGCGCTGCGAGGCGCCGGTCGCCAGGAAGGCGACGCGGTGGTGTTCCTCGTCGTAGGTCACGAACGCCAGCAGGTCGGTGCCGAAGACCAGGCGTCCTTCCAGGACCTGGACGTACCAGTCGACCATCTCCGATAGCCGACCGGTCCGCAGGACGACGTGCGCGAGTTTTGCCGGTGATGCCATGAGCGGACTCTCCTTCGAGCCGAGAACATCTCTTGAATGCGATACAAGAGAAGCTAGGCCCGCTCATGAATGAAAGTCAAGAGGTGGCGGTCATCCCGCTTTCGCGGCGGCGGCGACGAGGGTGGCGATCAGCAGATCGATCAGCTCGTCGGTCGGCCGATCCAGGCGGCGCACGCTGACCAGCAGCCCCTCGAACAACACGTGGGCGAGGTCGGCGACCGAGGCGAGATCGGCACCGCCACCGGCCCGCTCCGACATCGCCGCGAAAAGCCGCTGCTCGAGCCAGTCGCGCATCTGCTCGTAGACCGCCCGCAGGGTCGCCGTTTCCTCCATTCGCTCGTAGGCGACGCGATGCAGCGCCCGATAGGGCTCCATCCGCACCAGCAGGGCGACCAGTTCGGCGCGCGGATCCCCCGACAGGGTCGCGTCGGCCTCGACCCGGGCCCGCTCCGCCTCGAAGATCGAGGCGATCACCGCGGCGAAGAGGTCATCCTTGGTGGGGAAATACCAGTGCACCGCCGCGGGCGCGATACCGGCCGCCCGGCCGACCGCCGCCACGCTGGTGCCGCGATAGCCGTTGCCGACGAAGAGCTCGCGCGCCTGCGCGACCAGTTCGGCCTGACGTTCGGCCTTGGGGATCTCCTGACGATTCTTGGGCATGCGACCACTCTATGCCCGCTCTTGACTGAGAGCTAAGACATGCTCTTAACTGACACTCAAGAGAACGGGCCGGTGGGTAGCCGGCGAACAAGGAGGTTCGATATGCGTCTCTACGCCCTCGACAGCGGACTCGCCAGGGAAGACCGGGCCGGCGTGCTCGCCGTGCTCGATCTGCCGTATCCGGACGTGGGCGCGCTCCTGCGCGGTCCGGGCGTCGACGCCGCCCGGACCGCGCCGGTGCTGCGGGAACAGCCGCTGACGCCCGCGACGCTGCGCTCCCCCGTGTCGCGGCCCGGCAAGGTGTTGATCGTCGGGTTGAACTACGGCAGCCACGCGAGCGAGGCGCTGGCGATGTTCGCGGCGCTGGGCACACCGGATATCACGCTCCCGGACGAACCGAACCTCCAGGTCTGCGCCGGGTCGGCGGTGACCGGTCCCGCCGATCCGATCCGGCTGCCCGCGGTGGCGGCCGAGTACGTCGACTACGAGGGTGAGGTCGCCGTCGTCATCGGCACGACCGCCACCGCGGTGACCGTGGACGAGGCGTGGGCGCACGTGGCCGGGCTGACGATCGTCAACGACGTGTCCGCGCGCGATATCCAGCGCCGGGCGATGACCGGGGACCCGACCGCATCGATCGGCGTCGCCAAGAGCTTCGACACTTTCAAACCGCTCGGCCCCTGCTTGGTCACCGCCGACGAGTTCACCGATACGCCGGATCTCGGCCTCCGCACCCGGGTGAACGGGCACCTGCGCCAAGAAGATCGGACCAGCGGCTTCCTGCATTCCATCCCGGAGCTGATCGCGTATCTGTCGTGCTATCAGACCCTCGAACCCGGTGACGTGATCTGCACCGGCACACCGCGCGGCGCCGGGGTGTTCTCGGAACGCTACCTGCGCGCCGGCGATCTGGTCGAGGTGGAGGTCGAGCGGATCGGCGTGCTCGGCAATCGGGTGGTCAGCGCGTGAACATCGTGCCCACCCCGCCCGACATCGTCGCCGTCGCGGAACTCGCGCGGCTAGAGTCGATATCGCCGGCCGAGCGCGCGTGGCCCGACAGCACCTACGAACTGCTCGCGGCCGCCGCTCGCCGGGCAGGCGACCGTCCCGCCCTCCACCTGCTGCGGGGTGGCCGAGGGTGGGATCGGCCCGAAACCTGGTCCTACGCGGATCTCCTGCTCCGGGTGAACCGGGCGGCGAACCTGTACGCGGCGCTCGGTCTCGAGCCCGGCGGGGTGGTGGGCCTGCTGTTGCCCAACACCGGCGCCACGTACGCGGCGCTGTTCGGCGCCCAGGCGGTGGGCATCGCCAATCCGGTCAATCCGATGCTCGCGACCGAGCACATCATCGATATCTTCCGGCTCACCGAAGCGCGGATACTCATCGCTGCCGCACCGGAACTCGACCCGGGGATGTGGCGGACGGCGTGCGAGGTGGTCGCGGCGCTGCCCGGATTGCGGGCGCTGATCACGGTCGGTGGCGAAGTGGCCGAACCGCCCGCACAGTGGGTCGGCGACTTCGACGCGCTGTCCGCCGGTCAGCCCGCGGAGCTCACGACAGATCGGCTGCCCCGGCCTACGGATGTGGCCGCCTATTTCCATACCGGCGGAACGACCGGCACGCCGAAGGTCGCGGCCCACACGCACGCGAACGAGGTCTCTCTCGCGTGGGCGCTGGCCCAGCACGAGATCTTCGGCGAGGACGCGGTCATGCTGGCCGGACTGCCGCTGTTCCATGTGAACGCGGTGCTCGTCACCGCGCTCGCACCGTTCTACTCGGCACGGTCGGTGGTGTCGCTCGGACCGCTCGGCTATCGGGACCGGACCGCGATGGCCGATTTCTGGCGGATCGTGGAACGCTATCGCGTCACCGGCTTTTCGGCGGTTCCCACGGTGTACGCGGGGCTGCCCGCCGTTCCGGACGGCGTCGACATCTCCAGCCTGCGGGCCGGAATCGTCGGTGCGGCCCCGCTTCCCAGCCGAGTCCGAAGCGATTTCGAAACCGCGACCGGGGTACCCATGCTCGAAGGGTACGGACTGACCGAAGCCACCTGCGCCAGCGTGCTCGCGCCGGTGCGCGGCAACCGTCCCGGCGCGCTGGGACTGCGGCTGCCCGACCAGCAGATCAAGGCGGTCCGGGTCGACGACGCCGGCAGGCCGGTCGCTGACTGCGCGCCCGGGGACACCGGGGTCCTCGCCGTGCGCGGACCCAGTGTCTTTCCCGGCTATCTCCGCGCGGGTCCAGGCGGCCCCACGCCCGACCCCACCGGGATCGTGGTCGACGGCTGGCTGATCACCGGCGATCTGGGACGGGTCGACGCCGACGGATTCGTGACGCTGGCAGGCCGAGCCCGCGACGTCATCATCCGCGGTGGGCACAATATCGACCCGCGGCTGGTCGAGGAGTCGCTGCTCGCGCATCCGGATATCGAAGCCGCCGCGGTGGTACCACGACCGGACAGCCACGCCGGCGAAGTGCCCGCGGCGTATGTCGTCCTGCGGCTCGGCGCCTGCGCGTCACCGGCGGAGTTGCTGTCCTGGGCCGGCTCCCACGCACCCGAACCGGCGGCCGCACCGAAATTCGTCCATATCGTCGAGGAAATCCCGGTCACCACGGTGGGCAAGGTGCACAAGGTGCCGCTGGTCCACGATGCGGTCCGGCGGGTGGTGATGCGGGAAACCCACGACGCCGGGCTCCGCGGCGATGTGGAGGTCAGTTCGCGAGACGGTCGCCCGCACGCGCTGCTCCGAGTGCGGGACAACGCCTCAGCCGGTGACATCGAGGCCCTGATCGGGCGGCTCGACGCCTATGCCTTCTCGTGCGCGATAGACCGAGGGCCCGATTCCTGAGCATCACCCGGGACGATCGCCCACCCGACGAGCCGAGAAATGAAGCCGCCCACCCTGGTTCGACAGGGTGGGCGGCTTCGTTTCGGCTCGAACCTACTCCGGCAGGCCGGTCTCGATCGCGGCGATGATACGCGGGCGCAGATCGCTGACGCTGACGATGGCGTCGACCGAACCGACCTCGACGGCGCGCTGGATGTTGTGGACGCGGTCGAACTCCGCGGCCACATCGCCCAGCTTCTCCGCGCGCACCGAGGAGCGGACCTCGTCGAGTTCGGCGGTCAGGGTCGCGCGGTCGGTGCCGAACGCGTTGGCGGCCTGGGTCTCCAGGTCGCGCACGCGCGGGTCGGCCGCGGTGCGGGAGTTGACTTCGCCCGCGAAGACCACCGCGGCGGCGGGGGCGCCACCGAGGACCGAGGCGAACGAGCCCTCCAGGGCGAGCACGGTCATGTTCGGGTTCAGCGCCTTCGAGAACACCACGAACGCACCGCCGTGGTACCGCGAGATCACGGTGAACACGATCGGGCCCTCGAAGTTGACGATGGCGCGACCGATCTCGGCACCGTACTCGAGCTGCAGCTTGCGCATCGACTCCGGCGAGCCGTCGAAGCCCGACAGGTTCGCCAGCACCACCAGCGGACGGTTACCGCTGGCCGCGTTGATGGCCCGGGCCGCCTTCTTCGACGACCGCGGGAACAGGGTGCCCGCCGTGTAGGTGTCGGGACCGTCGGTCGACGGGAAACCGCGCCGCGGCACGCTGCGCGACTCGATCCCCAACAGGCACACGGGGATACCGCCGAGGTGCGCGTCCTGCACCACCGCGGTCTCGGCGTCGGCCATGCCCGCCCAGCGCTCCAGCACCGGGTGATCCTGGTCGGCCAGCGCGCGCATCACGGTCCGGATGTCGAAGGGCTTCTTGCGATCCGGGTTCGCGGCGGCGGAGAAGATCTCGCCGACGGTGGCGAAGGAGCTGTCGGCCAGCACGTGCGGGAAGCTCGAGATGTCGCGGTCGCTGGGGTCGACGGTCTGCGCGCGGCGCGGCGACTGCTCGCCCGGCGCGACGTAGGTGTGGTCGTAGTGCGCCATCAGCACGTCGCGGGCGGCGGTCAGGTTCGGCGCCCAGTACTGCGCCTGGCCGTTGGGGCCCATGACGCGGTCGTAGCCACCGATGCCGAAGTTGTCCTCGGCCGAGACGCCGCCGGAGAAGTCCAGCGACTGCTTGCCGGTCAGCACCATGGCCGAGTCCGGCGTCATCACCAGCACGCCCTTGGTGTGCATGAGCATGGTGGCTTCGGCATTCCAGTACGGCTGCGCGCCGACATTGATGCCGGCGACCACGATGTTGATCTCGCCGCCGTCCTGGGTGAACTCGACGATCCGCTTGAGCGCGGCGGCGACCCAGTCCATGTTCTCGGTGCCGGACTCCATCGAGATCCGGGCGCCGGAGGACAGCGCGTACCACTCCAGCGGCACCTGCAGGCGTTCGGCGAGATCGAGCGCGGCGATCACGCGGCGGCACTCGGGCTCCGAGAGCGCGCCCAGCGACTTGGTCGGGTCACCGAGCAGCAGGACGCGGGTGACGCCCTCGGGGTGCTGGATGGTCGGCGTGCTGATCACACCGGCGACGATGGCCGCGGTGTTGCGGCCCTTCGGCCGGTCGACGGGGACCAGGGTGTGGTCGGCGTCGAGGTCGTACTCGGCGAAATCGCCCAGCACACCGGTCAATTCGTACGGGTACACGGTGTTGCGGCCCGCGGCGCGCAGCACCTTCTGGCGGTACTCGTCGAGCGGCTCGACCGGCTCGTCGGTCAGCTCGCCGACGGTCACCTGGGAACCGCCGGTCGCGTCGATCGCGATCCGGACGCCGACCTTGGTCAGCTCACCGGTCTGCGGATCACGCTGACGCGCGATGAGCAGGATTTCCTCCAGCCCGGCGCCGACGGCGGTCGGCAGCACGTGTCCGCCGATCGTGGCCAGTTCCTCGCTGGTGACGTCCATCGGCGGCCAGATGTACATCACGATGCGGTTGGTGTTGAGCCGCTTGGCCGAGGGCCGCCGCGACTGCGCCCGACGGATCGAGTCGACACAGGTCGCGATCGTGCTCTCGGCGGTGGGCAGGGCGAGCAGCCTGCCGTCGTGTTCACGCAGCGCGGCCAGGTCGCGGACCTGGGCGAAGGCGATCAGGCGGTCGTCGGACGGATTGCCCTTGGCGACGCACCGGAACAGGTAGACCTCTTCGTCGTCCGAGGACGGCAGGCGGGTCAGGTCGAACTTGCGCAGCCGTTCCATCTGCATCCGCTGCGCGATGTAGGGGTGCAGGCCGCGGATCAGCCGCTCCTCCGCCATGCCGGTGGCCGACGGACGGAAGGTGAAGTGGTGGTGCATGACCGCGCCGTTGCTGCCCGCCACGGTGGCGGTGATCCGGTGCACCTGCTGCGGCAGCTGGTAGCCGCCGAGGACCTCCTGCAGGGCCGCGGCCATGGCGTCGAAGTCCTCGGGCTGGGCTTCCCAGCTGAGGTAGATGTCGGCGTCGATCGAGGCGGCGCCGTTGGCCAGCTCGCCGAGGCCCTGCAGCGCGGTGCCCAGCTCGTCGAAGCTCACCGCGGCCGAGACCAGGCTCGCGCCGTCGCGCTCGGCGACGACGAAGGACGTGCCGCCGACCTGCTCGGTGTGCACGCCGGTCAGGCCCTTGTTGCCGTAGTAGCGGCGGGTCAGCACCTCGAGCAGGACGGTGTGGTCGGGCTTGTCGCGCTCGAGCCGCTGGCCGAGCAGGCGCACCAGCGGTTCGGTGCTGCGCACCATGTCGGCGATGCGGGCGGCGCGATCGGCCGAGTCCGGGTGCGCGTCCAGGTAGGTCAGGTGCTTGCGGACATTGGTGTAGACGCGGGCACGGTTGCGGCGCAGCAGCGGCTGGCCGTACCAGCCGTAGACCAGTCCTCGGGTGAGGTCGGCGATCACCGGGAAGCGCACCTGCGTGGCCGCGACCAGGCGCTCGAGCGCCAGGCCGACGGGCTCGCGCAGCACCTGGTCCGGCATCGGCTCCCGCAGCCACTCGCGCAGCAGCGTGGTGATGACCTCGACGGTGTCGGTCGGGCGCTGCTGGGCCAGGAAGATCCGGAACACCGCGGCCTCGAGGTCCGGGGTCCGATCCAGCTCGGTGACGCCGTAGTGGCTCAGCGCCTGCGCCAGCTTGGCCTGGTACGCCTCGGGCAGACCGGCCCGCTCGACGTCGAGGCTCTGCAGGTAGGTGTGGAAGTACTCGCGCGCACTGTGCAGGTGGTCCGCGCTGTGCTCGTCGTCGGCCGCGCGGTTGTGGCTCAGTTCGGCCAGATCGGCGAAGACCTGGACGAGTTCGAGTTCCTCGGCCAGCGGACGGTGATCGCCGGCGACACAATCGCGGCGGGCCGCGAGGTATTCGTCGAGGACGCGGCGGTCGTCGTGCGGGTCGACGTCGAAGCCGAGCAGCAGGCTGCGCAGATCCTGCAGGCCGCGCGCGAGCCGCTCGTGCGGCTGGCGCGGGGTGGGCTCGGTGGGCAGGTCGAGCTCGACCGTCCCGACCGCTTCGGTCTCGCCTGCCTCGTCGTCGTCGGCGAGGGGCTCGAGCCGCAGCAGCGGCGCGCCGGTCTCGACCTGGGTACCGACCGAGACGTTGCATTCCTTGAGCCGGGCGCGGAACGGCGCGCGCAGCACCGTCTCCATCTTCATGCTCTCCAGCACGAGCACCGCGGCGCCTGCCTCGACCTCGGCACCGACCTCGAGCGGGGTGCCGACGACCAGGGCGGGCGCGGGCGAGCGGACGACGCCGCCCTCGTCCCGGCTGATCCGGTGGGTCACGCCGTCGACGTCGACCAGGTGGGTCGGTCCGTGGGTGCCGGTGATCAGGCGGTAGCGGGTGCCGTTGACGACGATCTGCCCGGTGTGCTGGTCGAAACGCTCGAGATCGACGTCGGCGGTGGTCAGTTCGGCGCCGGCCTCGATGCCGACGCGGAACCGGTGCGCGCCGATGCGCGCCACCCGGACCCGGTAGCTCGCGCCGCGCAGCTTCAGGTCGAGCGGGCGGCCGCTCTCGTGCTGGACCTGCGGACGGCCGCCGGAGGCGGTGGACAGCAGGCGGTGCCGCTCGGCGCGCTCGTCGTCCTCGTAGGCGTCGATCGCGGCCGCGGCGAGCGCGATGGCGGAGTGCTGGTGGGTCACCAGGCGGCCCTCACCGCGCACCCGGTCGATCCAGCCGGTGTCGGCGCTGGCGTCGATCACCTCGGGCTGCTCGAGCAGGTCGAGGACGAAGCTCTTGTTGGTCGCGCCGCCCTCGATGACCACCCGGGTCTGCGCCATGGCCCGGCGCAGCCGGCCGAGGGCCTCGTTGCGGTCGCGGCCGTAGGCGATGATCTTGGCGATCATCGAGTCGAAGTCGGCGGGGATGGTGTCGCCCTCGCTGACGCCGGTGTCCACGCGGATGCCCGGGCCCGCGGGCAGGTCGAGCCGCACGATGCGGCCGGGGGCGGGGGCGAAGTCACGGTCGGGATCCTCGGCGTTGAGCCGGGCCTCGATGGCGTGGCCACGCTCGACCGGCGGGGTGCCCTCGAGCTTGGTGCCGGAGGCCACCGACAGCTGCGCGTGCACGAGATCGACACCGGTGGTGCACTCGGTGATCGGATGCTCGACCTGCAGGCGGGTGTTCACCTCGAGGAACGCGAACAGCTGTTCCCCCGGGTGGTACAGGAATTCGACGGTCGCCGCGCCGCAGTAGCCGACCGCGACGGCGAGGCGCTCCGCGGAGGCCTTCAGCTCGGCGGTCTGCTCCGCGCTGAGCACGGGCGACGCGGACTCCTCGATGACCTTCTGGTTGCGCCGCTGCACCGAGCAGTCGCGGACGCCGAGCGCCCACGCCGTGCCCTGTCCGTCGGCGATCACCTGGACCTCGACGTGGCGGGCACCGGTGACCAGACGCTCCAGGAAGACCACACCGCTGCCGAAGGCGCGCGCGGCTTCCTGCTTGGTGCGCTCGTAGGCGTCGACCAGTTCGGCCTCGTTGGTGATGACGCGGATGCCGCGGCCGCCACCACCGGCGGTGGCCTTGAGCATCAGCGGGTAGCCGATCTCGGAGGCGGCCTCGATGGCGTCCTCGACGGTGTCGACCGCGCCGCGGCTCCACGGCGCGACCGGGACCCCGACCTCTTCGGCGAGCAGCTTGGCGCCGATCTTGTCGCCCAGCTTGCGCATGGCCTCGGCGCTGGGGCCGATGAAGGTGACGCCGATGTGCTCGCACAGTTCGGCGAAGGCCGGATCCTCGGCGACGAAGCCCCAGCCGACCCAGGCCGCGTCGGCCTTGGTGGCCACCAGGGCCTGCTCGAGCACCTTGAGATCCAGGTACGGGCGGGCCGAGGCCGGGCCGAGGTCGTAGGCGACATCGGCGGCCCGGACGAACGTGGCGTTTCGGTCGACGTCGGTGTACAGGGCGACCGTTTCGATCGGTAGCCCACTCGCCGCTGCCAGATCACGGACGGCATGGATGAGCCGCATGGCGGCCTCTCCCCTGTTGACGATGGCGATGCGGCTGAACACTCGCCGACTCCTTTCCAATACCGAGTTGTGTGGCCCGGACGGGTACGAATTCGAACTCCGGTTCCAGGGCAGTGTGCACCTCTACTCCGTATATGTGAACAGCGTCCAAGGGTTACCCGCACGTATTAATGAAGTCGGCCGCACACGCCCCGGTCAGCGCGGGGTCTCGGCGCGCCTCGACGCGCGCCGACGGCACGGCCCGGACGCGATGTCTTCAGTGTCCTCCGAATCGCGCGACCGGCCGAGAGTAGTGCGCTACCCGGCGCGTCCCGGCCTGGTTCGTTTCACTTGACGGCGCCGGTGAGCGCGACGGAGGCGCCGAGCCCGATGATCATCGCCCCGCCGGTGGCGCCGACCGCTTCCAGGCGGCGCGGCGAGCGGGCGAACCAGCCGCGCGCGGTCCCCGCGATCAGCGCCCAGCTGCTGTCGAGCACCAGCGCCAGCGCGGCCATGATGGTCCCGAGCACGACCAGCTGCACGACCATCGATCCGGCCGCCGGATCGATGAACTGCGGCAGCACCGCCGCGAAGAAGACGATGGCCTTCGGATTGGTGAGGCCGACGACGTACCCCTGCCGGAACAGCTTCGTCGCCGCCACCGGCGCCGCGCCCGCGGCCAGCGCGGCGGACAGCGCACGACGCTGCCGGATCGCCTGCACCCCCAGGTGCAGCAGATAGACCGCGCCGACGAGTTTCACCACGGTCAGCACCAGCGCCGAGGCCGCGAGCACGGTACCGAGCCCGGCCGCTACCAGCACCAGCGTCGTCTGCACGCCCATCGCGTGGCCGAACACCGACAGCAGTGCGGCGCGCCGCCCCGAGGTCAGCGCCCGGCCGACCGCGAACAGCACCCCCGGCCCCGGCACGACGACGATGACGAAGGCCGCCGCGACGAAGGCGAGCAGATTCGGAAGCGGAACCATCGACCGACCGTACGGACCGATCGGCCTGCCCGGCAAGGGTTTCCCCGTTCGAGCTTGCCTTGACCTCGGCGTCAGTCCCTAGCGTGGTGACCCCGGGGCGAGGTGCCCCGCCGACCGAGGGAGAGAACATGACCCACGCGATGACCGCGGTGACGGATGCGACGTTCGCCGGCGCGGTGCTCGCCGCCGAGGTACCGGTGCTCGTCGAGTTCACGGCGTCGTGGTGCCCGCCGTGCAAGATGATCGAGCCGATGCTGGGGGAACTGGCCCGCGAGGAGGCGGACCGGATGACGGTGGTCCAGCTCGATGTGGACGCCAACCCGCGCACGACCGCCGACTACGCCGTGCTGTCGATGCCGACGCTGATGCTGTTCCGGGACGGCGAGCCGGTGCGCACGGTCGTCGGCGCGCGGTCCAAGCGGCGGCTGCTCGACGACCTGGCGGACGCGCTCTGAGTCCGATCAGAACAACGCGCCCATGAGCCGGGTGCAGCGGGCGATCATGGCCTCGGCGCTTTCCTCCGGGTGCCGCAGCCACCAATTCACCAGTGCCGTCACCACACCCATCCAGACGTCGGTGAGCGCCGACAGGTCGGCGGCATCGGTGATTCCGCGTTCGGCGAGCAGGGCGGCCGCGCCCCGGTAGGCCTGCTCGGCGAGGCGGCGTTCGGCGCGATGTGACGCGTCGGCCGCGATGCCGTCCGGCGGATAGGACCGGTCCAGCAGCACGTTCCAGTCGTGGGGCCTGCGGGCCAGCGCGGCGATGACGACTTCGAGTGTGTGCTCGGCCATCTCGATTCCCGGGGTGCCGTCGAAGACCGGCTCGATGGCGCCGCACACCGCGTCGGCCGCCCGCTCCACGCACGCGGCGTAGAGGCCCTCTTTGCTGCGAAAGTAGTGGAACACCATGGGTTTCGAGACCCCGGCCGCGCTCGCCACGCCGGCTGGGGACAGCCCGGCGTACCCCACCCGGCTGATCTGCTCACCGGCGATGTCGAGAATCTGCTGTTCCCGCTCGGCGCGCGGCACCCCTTTCGTTCCCGCCGTGCCCATCACGCCCTCCTTCCGCTGGTTGACCGTGCCCGGCCACCAGGTAATTTACCGCCTCGCCAGTGCCGGTCAATTGGTCGGGCCTCCACGTCGACGGGCATCCACGGACTGGTTGACGACGAATTGACCAAACGGTAATTTTCCTATCGGTCAGCTCGATGTCCGTCCAGCGAAAGGCGCCGGTTTCCATGGCGATGACGACTCCCCTGCTCCACGGCATTCAACGCACCGTGTCGAGTTCCCACGCGGTGAACGGCACCCCGTACGACCCGAGCACCCCCTTCCATCCGCCCCGTGGGCGCTACCGGACCGTCCACTACGGCCTGATGTTCCCCGGCCTGCCCGCGCCGCTGAACTTCCTGGACTTCATCACCGTGATCGGGCAGCCGAAGGTGCGGGCGTTCCGCAACGCGCATCTGATCGAGACCTCGGCGGCCGACACCGCGAACCTGCTGGCGGGCACGGCGGTGCGATTCCCCGGCCAGTTCCGCGGCTACCAGGTCGCGCGCGATCTGGAACTGGCGCCGGACGCGAGCCTGATCCGGTTCGGCGAGGACTTCGCCCTGCGGGGCAGCTACCCGAATTTCCTGGTCACCTACCGCAATCCGGAGTTCCGGGCGGATCTGCGGGTGCGCGCCACCGACAAGATCGCGCATTTTGCCAAGCTGCGCGGCGGGCTCTACGACCACTGGTCACTGCTGTGCGAGTACGAGGGCACCGTCGACCACCAGGGCACCCGGTACGACCTGTCCGGGCTCAGCACGCTCGAATACGCCCGCGCCGTCGCGGTCGACCTGTTCCCCACCTTCTTCACCTATCAGATCATCAACATCGACGCCGACACCCAGGTGCTGATGGTGGAAGTCCGTGGGCCACTGGGCATTCCGCTCCAGCAGACCGTCTACGTGCGCTCTCGCACCGACCACGGCGGCGCCTACGAGAACGGCTACCGCTATCGCGTCGCCGGGTACGAACACACCCCGCGACACACCCCCGAGGGCCGGGACATGACCCTGGCCACGACGTTCACCTGGGCCGTCGACGACGACAACGGCGACCCCCTGATCCAGATCGACGCCGTCGCCAACGACGACTATGTCTACGGCATGACCGGCGGCTACGTCGGCAGCTACCGCTACACCGGCACCTTCCGCGGCCGTCCGGTCACCGGCACCGGCTACGTCGAACAGATCGGCACACCGTAGCCGCGCACCGCCGAGCTATGGCGAATGCGGCAGACCGGCCGCGTCGCGCATGGCAGCACGGCCACGCCGCGCGGCGGACGCGTCGCCGAGTAGCTGGATTTCCTGGTTGACCGCCATCGAAATGCCGATGAGCACGGTGGCGATCTGCTCGGGTGGCCGCTGCGCGGCGGGGGTTTCGCCTTGCGCCGCGGCGATTTCGGCGGTGAGGTGGGCGCGCCAGTCGGCGACGACCACCCGCAGCCGGTCCCGCAGTACGCCGGGCCGTCCATCGAGTTCCGACGATGCCGCGGTGACGAAACACCCTCCCGGAAAAGGACATTCGGCCAGATAGTCGATCCAGGCATCGATCAGTCGCGCCAGCCGGGCCGGGCCGGGCGCCAGGTGCGACAGTGGCGCCAGGACGGCGGCCCGAAAGATCTGACCGGCCCGCTCGAGGGCAGTGGCCTGCAAGTCCTCCCGAGATCCGAAGGGGCCGACGACTCCCGCCTTGCTCATCGCGAGCCGGGAGGCGAGCGCGCCGACCGTCAGCCCTTCCAAACCGAGACACGATGCCTCGTCGACAGCGGTCCGCACGATCCGATCCCGGGTACGGGCCGCTTCGGCGACGGAGCGACGGGGAGACATCGTTCCATCATAGCGGTCGATCGTTCGCTATCCTCATAGCGAACGATCGACCGCTAAAAAGGATGTCTCCGAATGAGTGAACTGCTCCGCCTCGACGCGACGGCGACCGCGCTGATCGCCCACGATGTGGCCACTGTCTCCGACGCGGAGATGGACGCGCCGACCCCGTGCGCGGGCTGGACCGTCGCGGACCTCATCAGCCACATGAACGAACGGCACGAAGCCGTCGTCGCGTCGGTCCTGCCGCCGCTCGCGGACCACGCCGACAATCCCCGCGACGATTTCGCGCGGACCGCCGCGCGCTGGGTGGTCGCGATGGAACAGACCGGCGAGGTCGTGAACTTGCCGCACCGCGGCCCGCTGGCGACGGACGAAGTGCTGTCGGTCCATGTCGTCGACATGCTCGCGCACCGCTGGGATCTGTCGCGGGCATTGGCCCGGCCCTGCGCGGTCCCCGATCGGCTCACCGCGCTCGCGTTGCCGATCGCGCGGTCGATCACCGCGCCGGGCAGTACGCTCAACGGCCCGGGCGGGGTCTATCGGCCCCCGGTCGAGCCGGACCGGCCGCTGCCCGCACTGGACACGATCGCGGCCTTGCTCGGCCGTGATCCCCACTGGGTCAGCCGCCGCGACGGTGGTCACTAGCGCGGCCGGAGGCGGGTCAGCGGGCCGGGAAGCGCAGGATGCGGTCGTCGCCGGTGCGGGGGTCGCCGCGGCCGTCGGTGTTGGAGGTGGTGAGCCACAGGGCGCCGTCCGGGGCCACCGCGACGGTGCGCAGGCGGCCGTAGGTGTCGCGGAGTAGATCCACCGGAGCGGTCGCTTCGCCCTCGGACAGCGTTGCGGTCCAGAGCCTTCGGCCACGCAGGGCGGCCAGGTAGAGGGTGTCGCCGGCGATGGCGAGGCCGGAGGGCGAGGACTCGGCGGTCGACCAGGACAGCAGCGGGTCGGTGAAGCCGCGGTCCGCGCCACCCGCGCCTTCGACGGTGGGCCAGCCGTAGTTGTGGCCCGGTTCGATGCGGTTGAGCTCGTCCCAGCGGTTCTGGCCGAACTCGGCGGCGTAGAGGGTGCCGGCGCGGTCCCAGGCCAGGCCCTGCACATTGCGGTGGCCGAGACTCAGAATCGGTGAGCCTGCGGTCGGGTTGCCCGGTGCCGGTGCGCCATCGGGGGTGAGCCGCAGGATCTTGCCGTTCGGGCTCGCCGGGTCCTGCGATCGTGCGCTGTCGGCCGCGTCACCCGTGCCGACGTAGAGCATGCCGTCGGGTCCGAAGGCGATCCGGCCGCCGTTGTGGTTGCCCGCCTTCGCGATTCCGGTGAAGACGACCTCCGGCGTCGCGCCCGGCCGCAGGCGCACGATGCGGTTGTCCTCGGCGGCGGTGAGATACGCGTACACGTATCCGGTGTCGGCGTAGTCGGCAGCGACGGCGAGACCGAGCAGTCCGCCCTCCCCGCGCGCCACGACACCGGGCACCTGATCGACCATCTCGGGCGCGCGGCCGGGCGTCACGCGCAGGATGCGGCCCGAATCCCGCTCGCCGACCAGGGCGCCGCCGTCCGGCAGGAACGCCAGTCCCCACGGCACGTCGAGGCCGTGCGCGATCTCCTCGGCGGCGCCCAGATCGGGACGGCCCGCGGGCAGGCTCGGCACGGTCGAGGTCACGGCGGCGGGCGCGCTCCGGTCCGGCTCGTCGCTCGCGCAGGCGGTGACCGTGAGGGCGACCAGCGCGGCGCCGAGGACAGCTCGTGGGCGACCGGTCGTCACCCACCCATGGTGTCAGATCAGCTTGGCGAGCTGGTCGCGATCGGTGGCGTCGAGCTTGATGCACGCGCGATAGATGTGCCCCTCGACGGTACGGACCGAGACGCAGAGCCGTTCGGCGATGGCCCGGTTGGACAACCCGCGGCCGATGAGGGCGGCGATCTCCCGCTCGCGTTCGGTGATCGGCAGGGGACGAGCGGCGGCCGTGATCGCCGGTGTGCAGGCGCCGTCGCAGCGGGCGGCCAGCGCGGTGGCGCGGGCCGCGGCCTGGGCGCTAGGACGGCGCTGACCCGCGTGGTCGAAGATCGGGACGGCCTGAGCCGCGGCGTCGGCCGCCGCCAGCAACAGCCCGGCGTCCTCGAACTCGACGCTGACCGCCGCGAGCGCCGTGGTGTCGGAGTGGGCCAGCGCGGCCGCGTGGCGGGCGTAGATGCCGGCCGCGGGTCCCTGCACCCGGGCCGCGACGGCGGCGAGCCGGGTGGCCAGGGTCCGGTCACCGAAGCGGGCGGCGTGGTGCAGCGCCTCGGCTTCCTGCGCGTACTGGCCGGTGCGGTGGGCCAGGTCGGCCGCCTTGCGGGCCAGGTCGATCGCGGTGTGCTGACTGTGCTCGGCCGCGGCCACCCAGGCGCGCGCGATCATCCGCTGCGGCTCGTGCAGGGCCATGTGGGGGCCGCTGTGCTCCTCGGCGTCGGCGAGGACCCGTTCGGCCTGGTCGACCTCGCCCACCGCCGCGTAGGCGCGGGCCAGCACCAGCCGGGCGGGCAGCTGCCAGGGCAGGGTGCAATCGGCGTTGAGCGCGGCCAGCGCCTGCTCGAAGGCGGCGATCGCGGCCCGGAACCGGCCGCGATAGGTCGCGACGACGCCGATCGCGATGCGGGCGATCGCCCAGCCGGCGAACTGGCCCGCCGAGGAGAACTCCCGGTATTCCGAGGCCCGCTGTTCGGCCAGGTCCAGGTCACCGATCATCGTCAGGGCGACCACGTCGCCGTAGCGCACCATCACCCGGATCAGGCCGTCGGTGGATTTCTGCTCGGCCGTGATCCGGGCGGCGATGGGCGCGAAGTCGGCGCCGCGACCGACGTACGGCAACGCCAGGCCCAGCGAGAACGCGGCGAAATCGGCGGCCTGCCGGGGCGAGTCCGGGTCGGCGAGCACGCGCTCGGCCTCCGCGACGCCGACGCCGAGCCGGTTCTCGTGCACGGCCATCGCCGCGCGGACCGCGTCGACCAGCAGCCGCAGCGACGGATGCTCGACGCGTGCGGCGACCAGGTCGATGAGCTGGTGGGCCCGCGCGACATCGCCGAGCGACCAGAACTGCAGACTCGCGCGCGGCAGCCCCCACTGCACCACCTGCAGCGGATCGAGCCGGTCGGGGTCGAACCGGGCGAGGATCTCGTCGGCCTCGTGCGGTTTGCCCTGCCACAGCAGCGCCCGCGACAGCAGTTCGGCCGCGCGCAGGCCACCGCAGCGTTCGCAGGCGGCGCGCGCCAAGCGCTCCCCCAGCGGCAGGTTCGCCAGCGCGATCGCGTCCTTGGCGGCATTGATCAGCAACACGATGTCGATCGGCTGATCGCTGTCGACGCACAGCTGGGCCAGCCGGATCCGCTCGGCCGGGGTGTCCAGCGGCCGGTCGCGCAGCGTCTCGACGATGCGACCGCGCCGCGTGCGGGCCGCGGCGGTGCCGATCCGACGGCGGACCACCTCGCCCAGCAGCGGATGACTGAACCGGGCGTCGACCGAGCCGCCATGGCGGCAGACCCGGATCAGGCCGCTGAGCTCGGCGGCGTCGACGGCCTCGACGCCGACGAGCTCGGTGAGGATGTCGATGTCGAGCGGCTCGTGGACCGACAGCATCCGCAGCGCGTCGAGTACCGGTTCGCCCGCCCTGGACAGCCGCTCGTCGAGCAGATCCACCAGCCCCGACGGCACGGCGGTCGGACCGCGCAACTGCCAGACCCCGTTGACATCGGTGAGCGTGCGCGCCTCGACCGCGCCTTCGACCATGTTGCGCAGGAACAGCGGGTTACCGCCCGAGGCCTCCCACATGACGTCGGCGCTGAGCCCCTCCAGGGTCCCGCCCAGCACGGTCTCGACCAGGGTGGTGCACTGCGTCTTGGACAGCGGTGTCAGTTCGACGCGCGCGAGGAAGCCGTCCTTCCACAGTGAGGTGATCGCGTCGGGCACGTGCTCGCCGGAGCGGACCGTGGCCACGATGCGCGCGCTGCGGTCGGCGGCGATCTGGTGCACCAGGGTGGCCGACAGGGTGTCGAGCAGGTGCGCGTCGTCGACGCCGATCACCGTATCCGGCTGGGCCAGAACGTTTTCCCGTGCCGAGTGCAGCAGGGCGAGCGGATCACGGGAGGCCGACGCGGCGATCCAGGGGGCGAACGCGCCGAGCGGAATGGCTTGCGACGAGGCGGTGCACGCCACCCAGCGGACCGGGTCCGTGAGCACCGAGGTGACCAGCCGGGCCAGCGTGGTCTTGCCGATGCCTGCGGCGCCGACCAATATCACTCCGCCGCTGTTCCCATTCGTCAAAGCCGTACGCACGGTGTCGAATTCGGCGGGGCGATCGAGCAGTTGCCACAATTCGCCCATACGCCACAATTCTAGTTCGCGACCGGCTCCCCCACAACGGACCTGCGCGGTGGTCATGGCGGCAATTCGGTCGCGTCACGGGGCTCGAGCCGCGGCGCGTTGTTGACGTCGTGGCGATAGTCGCTCGACGCCTCGTAGACCCGCTTTTTCAGCCGGTTGATCGACCCCAGCGGACGGTGCGCGTCCAGGCCGCGCCAGGAGTTGAACGACAGCACGTCGTCACCGTAGGCCCGCCGCTGCGGGGTGTAGGGATCCTGGACGTCGAACCGGATGGTCGCGACCGTGCGATGCGGAGACGCCTCCTCCGGCCACGGCACAGTCGCGTCCTCGATCGGCATCGTGGCCACGTCCGTGCACAGCTGCGCGCGCAGTTCGTAGGTGGCGCTGTGCGCGGCGAAGAAGTCGACGACGGCGTCCTGATGGGCATTGACCCCGGCCCCCGTGCTCACCGGTTGTCCTTGCAGCGCGGCGACTTCCGGCGACACCGGGACATAGAGCAGCTTGGCGACATAGTCGCCGTAGCGCACCGGCGCCGAGGTGTAGAAGGTCTCGCCGAGGATGTGGGTGTTGGGCGCCACGAACACGCCCAGATTCGGGGGCACCCGCTTGCCGATGCGCCGCAGCACGTGCTTGTCCAGGGCCGCGACGAGATCGCTGCCCGCGCGAAGCACCTCGTCGGGCAGCCGGGCCAGCACCCAGGCGGTCGGCATGCCCCGGGTGAGGTAGGCGTGCGCGTCGGCGAACAGGAACTCCCGGTGGGTCACCATGATGAAGTCCTGGGTGGTGGCCTCGTCGCCGGGCATCGCCCGCGGACCGTGCACGCCCAGCACCTTGATGCCGAGGCCGCGCACGCCCCGCAACTGATCGCTGCGGATGACCCCGGAGGTGCTCGACAGCCGGGCGATGACCGGATAGGTCGCCGGGGTGGCGAACAGGCCCTGTGCCAGCTCGGGCGGCAAGCCGGCGGGCACGGTGAGCTCGCCGCGCAGGATGCCGTGGCTCTTGGCGTGCGCGTCGCGCAGTCCGCGCTTGTATTTGCGGTAGGCGCGTTCGTTGTTGTCGCGCAGCACCGCGATGATCTTGTCGATGATCTGTTCTTCGTCGGGGCGCGGCTGTTCCAGGTCGTCGCGGAAGCGCAGGTAGGTCATCGCGGAGTCCTCCACGGCGCGAAGGGATTCGCGACGCCCGCGAGCGCGGGCGCCAGCGTGGGGAAATGGCGCAGCAGCACGGTGCGCATGCTGTTGTCGCGCACCCAGGCCATACCGGCCTCGGTGTAGATCTCGGGCCGGAAGTCGGTGGTGAAGAACCGGTCGGCCGACAGCCGCCGCGACGCCATCAGCACGAAGATCCGGAACGCGGTGTCGCTGAAGCCGAAACCGGGAGGCTTGGGCTCGGCGTAGAGGCCGATCATGAGATCGACGTCGTCGACGTTGCCGTAGACCTGTTCGAGTTCACGCGCCCACCGTGGATTGTCGGTCAGCTCGTCGAACGAGGCGGCGGGCCGCAACCGCAGTTGCCGCCGGAACTCGTTGTAGCGCGGCACCCCTCGCTCGCGGACCCGCAGGATGTCGATGGTGGCGAGGTCGATCAGCGGCTGCCCCGGCCTGGCGAGCTGCTGCAGATGGCGCGGATAGTTGTGCAGCGTCAGCGCGCCGGGGTTGGCGCGGCCGAAGGAATAGAACAGCGTGTCCATCGGCGTCTCGCCGAGGCGCTCACGGATGTGAGCGACGCCGAGCTCGGGGAACGGATACTCGGCCAGTACCCGGTCGTCGGTGAGACTGCGCACCACCAGATCGTCGGGGATCAGCGGGTGCATCCGGTACACCGAGACGAATTCCTCGGTCAGCGCGTACGGCACGCCGTGGTCGTCGACCGCGGAGCCGGGGATGCCGGAGAGCACCTCGTTGCCGACGAGCCTGCCGAACCGGCGCGAGATCCGTTCGCCGAGGACGCCGAACCAGTTGGCGCGCATGGCCGCGACGGTGGTGGGGTGGGCGATGATGGCCGGGGTCCAGTCGACGGTGTGGATCTTGGCGATCAGCGCGGCGTTGATCAGGCGAGCGGTGTCGTAGAGCAGCTGGTCGTCGAGGTCCGGATAGCGCCGCGACAGGCGGCGGCAGATCGCGTTGTGCTCGCGCAGGAACAGTGAATGCAGCAGCGCCAGACCGACCCAGGCGTTGGCGGCCGCGTCCGAGAGCGCCAGCAGGGTGGCCGCGTCCAGCGGCGGCAGGCCGAGCTCGTCGATCACCAGTTCGCCGTTCTTGCCCGAGCGCAGGGCGGACGCGAAAGCCGCTGTGCTGCCGTAGATCTGGGAGGCGTCCCACCAGTGCGAGTCCTCGGTGACATGGCTGGGCGGGTCGCCGGGCCCGGCCCCGGGGACGGTGGCGGTGCGCTGGATCGTCATCGGCCGTTCGGGCCAGGTGTCGTGCTCGTCGAGCGTCACCCGGAACGGCTCGCTGTCGGTGCGGGTATGGCTGAACCAATCGTGCACCTCGAACTGGATCCAGGCCGCGGCCAGCAGGTTCAGGGTGGTGGCGGGCTGGAAGCCGTCGCGGGCCAGCAGGCGCAGGCTGACCTGGCGCGGGTTCGGTTCCTGGATTCGGGCGGAGTCCTCGGGGTAGCTGTGCTCGGGTGCGAAATTGCGCCCGAACCGGCAGCCGACCGACCCGGTGCGCGGATCGGTGGCGCTGTTGTACGAACCGTCGATGGTGCGCGCGGCCCGGTGTTCGCCGGTCGTGTCCGGCGGCAACGGTCCGGCCGGATGTCGGCCGGTGTCGAACAGATTGCGCGAGCGCAGCCTGCTGCGCAGGCCGACCAGCACGGCCAGCCCCAGCGGGGTGGGTAACCGGAACCAGCCCACGCGCCGGTCTAGCGCTTCGGCGGCCTCGACGGCGGCGCGGGCGACGAACGACCGGTGGGGCGGCGACGACTGCGGCGGAATCGCCGGCTGTGCCTCGACCATCGAGAACCTCCACGTAGCTGACTGGCTCGAACCGCGGTGTACGAGAAGTGGTCGCAGATCAGTGTCCGGCACCGGGTGATCTATGTCACGAGTAGTGCACTACTCGGTGCCCTGACCGGCCCGTGTTCCGGCGGCCGTGATGTCGCCGCGGCCCGGCCCACGGCAATCGAGTAGCGAATTACGCGCGCCGAACGGCGGGGGCATGGGCGACGCTGCTCGGGTGACTACTCCGATCGAAATCAAGGTCAATCTCGACGGTGACCTCCTCGACGCCCAATCCCGGCTGGGGTGCACCAATGCCGCCGCGATCAGCCGGGACGTGTGGTTCGCCGAACCCGCCGTTCCCGGCGCGCGCGGCGCACCCGCCTTGCTGGCGGGCCGGATCGCCATCCGGCTGCGCAGTGGCGACCACGACGACCTCACCGTCAAACTGCGGCCCTGCGCCACCGCGCAGCTGGTGGGCCGCTGGGCGACGCCGTTCAGCGAACCGGGGATGCAGTACCGCATCGAGGGCGACTGGTGCGGCGAACGCCGGGTGCTGTCGGCCTCGGTGGTGAGCAGACGCCCGGCCGGTTCGCTGCGGGTGGCGGCCCTGTGCGGCGAGGACGTCACCGACGCCCTCGACTCGGCCCAGCGCCAGTTCCTGGTCAGCTGCACGCCTCCGGGTGTCGTGGTCGATCATCTACGCGCGATGGGTCCGGTCGCGTCGACGAAGTGGACCAACATCGCCGTCGGCGATCTGGCCGCCGACGCCGAGCGGTGGACGGTCGACGGGCTCGACCTGTTCGAGCTCACGCTGAAAGTGACGCCCGCGCCGGGCGAATCCCCCACCGCCCTGCACGCGCGCGCCCTCGACGTGCAGCACCGGCTCCATGCCGCCGTCCGCGGCTACGGTCTGTCGATCTCGACCGAGCTGACCAAGACCGAGCGGGTACTCACCACGCTGACCGCCGCGCGATCGGTCGTCGGCGAGTAGGCGCTAGCGGGCCAAGACCGGTGCGCCGGTCTCGCCGTCGGACTCCGGCGCTCCGGCGCCGGGCGCACCGACCAGCCCGGCGAAGACGGGATCCGCCAGCGCCCGCTCGGTCACCTCGTGCCCGAGGGCGCGGTAGGCCTCGAAATCCCATTCGCTGTAGAGCTGGTCGCCGGTGGAGGTGTACGGGAAGTCCGGATGTGCCCTGCTGTAGTTCTCCAGGTCCCAGCTCAGGTCGTCGATCAGCTGGGACCGGAGGTAGTAGATGTCGGTGGTGGCGCCGTCGAGATGCCGGGCGACACCGTGTGCCCACGCCTTGTGGGCGCGCTTGCGCTCCCCGCGCAGCATCTGCCGCAGGTCGATGGTGATCTCCACGCAGTGGTCCATGCGCGCCGTCGCGATGGCTTCGGCCAGCGCGCAGAACCGGTCGTCGGGACTGCCGCTGGCGTCGAGGACGAGCACCGTCGCCGGCCGCCTGCGCAACGCCTCCACCAGCCCGAGGTTGTCGTAGTGGCCACCGTCGGTGACATAGAGCCAGCGGTCGTACAGCGACGGATTGCCGAAGGCCTCGCGCAGCAGCCGGTACGGTCCCGGTTTGTCGGCCCAGCTGTAGGCCGCGGGCAGTTTCGCGGCGAGCCTGCCCTGGGGGACCGGCCGCCAGTACGGATTCGGCAGCCACACTCCCAGACGCGCGTTGAGCAGGGCGAGCAGGATCCGGACCGGCCGGGTGCGGGCGCTCTCGCGGCCGGTGAGCGGGCTGAACGCGGCGCCGCTGATCGCCATCGCCGCGGGCACGGTGACATCGCGATACCGGTAGTCGGCCACCTGCTCGTAGGTCGCGGTCGGACGCAGGCCGTCCTGGGTGAGCGCGCGGTCACCGACGACGCCGATCCGGTCCGGATCGAAGACGAACGGCACGCAGCCGCGCCGGGTGGGCACGAAGGCGACGTCGTTGGCGTTGGCGGCCGCCGCGATGACCAGCCGCGGTCCGTGCCCGACCGGCTTGCCGTAGTCGGAGTAGCGCAGCGCGGTGCTGTAGGGCAGCGGCACCGCCTGGTGCGACCGCGGATCCTTCTCCACGAGAAAGGCTTTCGACAGCGCTTCGCGGTAGTAGGTGTGCAGCGAGGTGCGGTTGGCGTCGGTGAACACCTTGATCGCGACGGCGACGCCGATCATCCACCAGGCCAGCGTCCAGTTCGCGCGCGCGTGCGCGTCGGTGGCGAAGACCGTCGTCCAGCGCAGCAGCAGCACGACGGCGACCGCGACGATCAGCGCGCTGCCCAGCCACGGGGCGAGCTGCTTGCGCACCACCGCGAGCACGCGCCCGTACCAGCCGCTCGCCGCGTCGCCCGTGTGCAGCCCCTTCCACGCCGAGCGCCCGAGCCCGATCACCGCGACCAGCGTCGCGCCGAAGGTGAGCGCGCCCTTCGCGCCCGGGTCGACGAGCCCGACGAGCAACGTGGTCGGCGCGCCGGCGGACCCGTCGGTCACCCTGCTCAGCACGTACAGGGCGACCGGGACCCCGACGAGCAGCACCGCCAGCGGCGCCCCGATCCCCAACAGCACGGAGGACCCCTTCGCGAGTACGTTGCGCATCCGGTCCGGCACCATGGTCAGCCGATCCCAGGCCTTCTCCACCACGAACGCCGCCAGTGCGAGCGCGAACGGGCCGAGCGCGATCGCCAGGTACCAGTACCCGCCCGCGGGCACCAGGTGCAGTTCGAGCCGATCGCCGTCGCGGGTCAGCACGTCGATGTCGTCGAGCAGCCAGCCCAGCCACCACGACACCGCCAGCAGCGAGATCCCGACCAGCGTCGCGTTCACGGCGATGCCGTAGAGCAGGGAGAACACGGCGCGGAACTTGTCGGTGCCGCGCGGCATCAGGTAGCGCGTGCGGCGGCGCAGATAGGCCAGCTCCGAGGATTCGAGCGCGTAGGGATCGGTGAAGTTGCGGTGCAGGATGTGCATGGCCGCGGCGATGTAGCCGCCGCCGCTCACCCCGACCACCGCGGTCGCGCTCTGGTAGCGTCCCCGGTCGCGCAGTACCTGGAGCGCGCCGAGGCAGAACGACGCGGACCGGATGCCGCCGCCGGAGCAGCAGATGATCAGCCCGCTCGGCGCGGGGGCGGTGGTGGGGGTCGGCGCGTACTGCGGTTGCGACGGGTCGTCGCCGGCGAGGCGGTGCTTGGTGCCGAGGTACCAGATCATGGCGGTGACCACGAGGGCCAGCAGCAGGAAGAACAGGTGCAGGCCCGCCTGGGCGCGCAGCAGCGTCACCGTGGCGCCGCCACAGGACGCGGGCTCGCCGGTCAGCCGGATCGCCAGCGCGAGATCGGCGCCACCGTCGAGCACCGACAACAGCAGCGAGCCGGCGAAGACCAGCTTCGCGAACTGGGCGTACTTCGGGTCCAGCCGCAGCGAATAGATGTAGACGTAGTACCGGTAGGTCGCCGTCGGCGCCGCGATCGCCATCATGGCGCCCACCAGCAGGGCCAGCAATCCCGCGGTGTGGCATTCCTGGGCCGTGCGCGCGCCGAGCGGAAACGCCATCGTCGCCTGCACCGCGACGAGGAAGACCACGATGCCGGTGGTGGACGCGAAAACCTTGCCACGCCCGACCTGTTCGATGGTCGCCAAGCCCGAGGTGACGTGGTCGCCGCTGGCTCGCACGGGCGATCCGGCGTGCTGTTCCGCTGTGGTCATGGCCGGTCAGTTCACGATGATGGAGTTGCGCAGCATCCGGAGCTCGGCGTCCCGGCCGACGGGGTACCGCACCGTCATGGTGCCGTCGGCGTGCGGGACGCCATCGAGGACCCGCATCGTCGCGGGTCCGAGGAGCAGGGTGCGGTCGGCGTCGACCTCGGTCCGGTCGATTCCCCTCGTCCCGACGCCGTTGTCGGGCCTGCCGGCCGGTGCTTTCGCCGCTTCGAACCACTCTTCCCCGGTGTCCTGGCTGGCTGCCGGGACCGCGTCCTCGATATCCGAATCGAACATCTCCCTGTCCTTTCGAATCGTGGGGAGATTCCCACCCCGATATCGTCGCGCACCGGGTACCCGTGCCGAACGCGTAATGCACTACTCCACCTCCGCCGGGCGATTCGCCGGATTGGGGTAGTGCGGCACGCTATCGAGTCCGGCACGGCCGCCGAAGAATTGATCCGCGCCGGACTCCCCCGGCACCCCCTGATCGGACATCCCAGACGGAGGGAACGACAGTGAGCGGATACTCCTTGCACATCGGACTGAACCGGGTCGATCCCACCGCCTACGGCGGCTGGGACGGCGCGCTCGCGGGCTGTGTCAACGACGCGAATGCCATGGCCGCGCTGGCGGCCGCGCAGGGTTTCGCCGGCCCACGCGTGCTGCTCGACAGCGCGGCGACATCGTTCGCGATCATCGGCGAGATCGCCCGGCTCGCCGGCGCGGCGCGAGCGGGCGATCTGGTGCTGGTCACCTACTCCGGCCACGGCGGCCAGACCAGCGACGTCGACGGCGAGGAGGACGACCGCCGCGACGAGACCTGGGTGGTGTTCGATCGCCAGATCGTCGACGACGAGCTGTACCGGATGTGGTCGCGGTTCGCGCCCGGCGTGCGGGTCGTTGTCTGTTCGGACAGCTGCCACAGCGGCACGGTGGCGCGCGACGCCTTCACCCGCGAGACCCGCACGGCGATCGTCGATCTGGCCGCGCGCGACTATCCCGGTGGCGACCTCGGCACCGTGGTCCACGGCAGCGCCAAGGCGATGCCGCTGGAGGTGCAGACCGAGGACAACAAGCAGCGCGCGGCCATGTACGCGTTCGTCCAGCAGCTGGCCGGACCGAACTCGCGGGCCGCCATCGAGGCGGGCGTGGTGCTGCTGGCCGGCTGCCAGGACTCGCAGCTGTCCTACGACGGGCCGGTCAACGGACAGTTCACCGGCGCGCTGCTGCAGGTGTGGGGCGACGGCGCCTTCGACGCCGGCTATCGGCAGTTCCATCAGCGGATCATGAACGCGATGCCACCGGACCAGGTTCCGAACCTGTTCACGATCAACGCCGATGCCGCGTTCCTGGATCAACGTCCGTTCACCCCGTGACCACGGCGCGGCGGGSGCGGCCCGG
>NZ_JAVCWB010000006.1:0-99836 GCF_032656385.1 Nocardia canadensis | reverse complement strand
CCCGCCGCGCCGGTGCTCAGTCGGTCAGCATGCGCCCGATCGTGGCCGCGACCGCCGGGTGCGCGAGGTACTCGGCGATATCGTGCGCCCGCTCCTTGGGGTTCTCGACGGGCAGATCGAGCAGGTCGGGTCCCCATGCCTGGCGCAGCGGGCAGCCGATGGCGATCGGGTCGCCGGCGTACCAGGTGTTGAGCCAGTCGCCGATCCGGTCCGGCCGGTGCGGCCCGCCGGTGAGCAGCTTGCCGTAGACCCCGTCCAGGCCCAGCGGACTGCCCGCGGTGACGAGCAGGCGCACGGTCAGCTCCCTGGGCAGCTGGGTGAGCAGATCCATCGCCACCACCGTGCCCAGACTGTGGCTGACCAGCACGAGTTCACCGCTGGTCGGCATGTCGGCGAGCACGGTGTCGAGTACTCCCTTGCGGACCCTCTCGTCGTCGAGATAGGCCGCGACGTCCTGGAAGATCGCCCCGATGAGCAGCGAGTCCAGGCCACTGCGCGCGGCGATCCAGCCGAGCTGGTCGCGCACCCGGCCGAGGACGACCGAACCGAACCCGAAGCCCTCCTGGGCCATCGGGTCGCCTGCCTGCGCGGCGGTCGGCATGCCGAGGCGCTGGGCGGTCTCGGCGACCAGGCTCTCGTAGAGCTCCGATCCGGTCGCCACGGCCGCTTCGCGGGCGCCCAGGCTCGCGACGAGCTGGTCACCGTAGAAGGGGAAGTGGACGTCGGCGGGATCGATCGGGCTCAGGTCCGCGAGAGTGAGGCCCTTGTTCAGGCCCGCGGTCCAGCTGCGGCGCAGCTCGGCCGGGTCGCGGCCCTCCTGCCTGCGACCGTGCAGGAACACGACGCTGCGGTTGCCACCGAACGCGCTCGGCCTGCCGTGCGGACCGCGCACGATCGTCTCCGCCACCGAATCCGGTGGTGGCGCGGCGGCTGTCGGGTCGACGACCACGGCGTCGGCCGCCAGGCATGCGGCGGGGCCGAGTTCGTCGAGCAGCGCGCGCTGCCCGGGATCGAAGGTGCGGGAGCCGAGATCGCGCAGCAGCACACTCACGCGGATGCCTTCGTTGGCGACCCAGCGGATGGCGTCGTCACCGTCGCCGCCCTGCCACGGCTTGCCGTCCTTGCGCAGTACCCGGCCCTTGTCGTCCTTCTCGGGCACGCCGGCGTGGTGCAGGGCGACGATCTCCCATTGATCGTTGAAGACCGGCGACCCGGAGTTCCCCGGCTCGGTGTCGGAGGTGTAGTGCAGGAAGTCGTCGAGCTGCAGATCGAGCCGGTTGTCGCGGATCGAGATCTCCTTGAGCCTGCCCAGCGGATGACCGACGACGTTCATCGCCTCCCCGATGACGATCTTGCCCGGCTTGGCGATCAGCGGGTTCCAGCCGAAGGTGTTCCCCGGGGCCGTGCCGTCGGCACCGGGCGCCACTCGCACGAGGGTGTAGTCCAGGTGCCGGTCGGTGACGAAGAAGTCGCCCGGCGCGAGATCGAAGCGCACCGTCTGGGTCGGCACATTGTCGATACCGGCTTCCGCCGCGAATTCGATGATCACCGATTCGGCGACATCGACGCTGGGCAGCACATGATTATTGGTGAGCAGCAGCTGCGGCGAGACCAGCGACCCGGTGCCGATCGGCACCCGGCGGCCGTGGTCGGACAGCGAGATCCGGGCGACGGCGGCGGCCGCGCGGGTGCCGCGGGTCAGGAAGTTGACGGCCTGCAGTTCGTTGGCGAAGCCGATGACCCGTTCCAGTGAGCCGATGCTGTCGAGCGGGTCCTGCCTGCCCAGCTCGATGACCGCCTGGGCGGGCACCTCGCCATTGCCCAGCAGCCGGTCGGCGCGGGCGAGGATCTGTTCCTCGGTGTCGACGACATCGGATTCGGACGCCTCGCGTTTGCGGGTCACCTCGTCGCGCTCGGTCGCGCTGTCGGCGAACCGCCGCGACGCGGCGTTCATCTGCTCGCGCCATGCGGCGGTGCGGGTGTCGCTTTCGGTATCCATGGGTCACCTCGCCCGGAGAAGGATGCAGCTGGTTCCCTCAGCGTGGGCTGGTGATCCGGTGCCGGACACGAGTAGCCGACCACTCGATTTTCGGCCTACCGCGCCCACCGGGAGGAGCAAGGCGGCCGCACCACGAATCCGTTGATCCTGCGGACGCGGGCGACCATACTTCGAGAGTAGGCCGCGCGGCATGTCGCCCGGCCCAGCGTGGGCGCCCGACGTGCATCCGGATCGTCACGATCAGGGAGTTCTCATGACCACCAGCGCATCGTGCGGACGACGGTCCCGGCGGCGCACCGGCATCGTTGTCGCGGTTCTCGCCGCGGCCGCGCTCGCCGGGTGCGGCACCAGTACCGAACCGTCCGATCCGACCCGCCCCACCCCCACCCAGATACCGGAGATCGGCACCGCTGCCGCCGATCAGCTGTGCGACATGCTGCGCGCCGAGATCGACAACTGGCGGCAGCAGGGCACCGCCGTCGCCCGGGTGTCCTACAACGGCACCGTGCACAACTGGGCGTTGCGCAACGGCGCCATCAACACCGCGATCACGCTCAACCGCGGCGCGATCGACACCGTCACCATCCAGCGTTGCCCGGATGTCCGTGACCAGGTGCTGGCCACGCTCGACATCAGCGATCTCGCCTCCGGTCTGGCCGGATTCTGACTCAGACCGCGGCGCCGGTGCCGAACCACTGCTCGGCGAGCTCCGCGGAATCGGTGCCGAGCACGTGCCCGATCGACTCCCAGGACGCGCCCGTCGCGCGGACGAAGCGCACGGCCTCGACGAGCCGCTGACGCGCGGACTCCGAGTCCTGGAACGCCAGCCGCACCGGCATCAGCGCCCGCATCTCGAACTGATGGCACTCCCAGTCGTCGAGGACGAGCCGGGTCAGGGTGGGGTCGAGCCTGCCGGACGGGCTGTGCAGGCGGCGATCGGCGGGCGCGTGGCCGAGCGGATGCGCCGAGCGCCGCCAGGGCCGCCCACGCCATCGGCCGCAGGAACACTGCGCGCGCCAGCCGATCGGGTCGCGCGCGTCGTCGTCGACGATGTCGACGACCCATCCGTGATGACACTCGAACACAGCATTCATACCGACTCCGATGTCGATTCCTACCGACTCGGCCCACAGAATCCGACCGACTGGTGTGTGAGACTGGTCTTCCCAGGTACTCACCATCGACGTCTTCGCGGCACGGCGCAACCACCCCACCCCGATATTGGGACCAATCACACAACCGCGGGACCGGGCATGGGATCACCGGTACGATCCGGTCGCCGCACCGGCGGCACGGCGACCGGACGCGGGATCAGCGCAGCGTGACGGTGGTCGGCAGCGCGGCGAAGCCCCGGTTGTTCGACGAGTGGATGCGCACCAGGTTGTCGGTGTCGATCTCGTAGTCGGCCACCGCGGCGACGATCTCCTGCAGCGCCACCCGCAGCTCCAGCTGGGCCAGGTTCATGCCCAGGCAGTGGTGGCGGCCCGCGCCGAAGGCGAGCGAGGCGCTGGTATCGCGGTCCAGATCGAAGCTGTCGGGGTTTTCGAAGACCGCCTCGTCGCGATGCGCCGAGCCGGTCAGCAGCAGGATGCGGGCCTGGGCCGGGATCTCGACGCCGTGCAGCTCGATCGGCGTCGTGGTGGTGCGCAACTGGGCCTGGGTGGCCGGGTCGTAGCGCATGGACTCCGCGATCCAGTCGTCGACGCGGCCGTCGAAGGCGGCGCGGCGCTGATCGGGGTGCAGCGCGGCGCTGTGCCAGGCGTTGCCGAGGGTCAGCATGACCGTCTCGATGCCCGCCCCGACGAGCAGGATCAGCACCCCGACGATCTCCTCGGGCGTGAGCCGGTCGTCGCCGTCGGCGGCGTCGAGCAGACCCGAGAGCAGATCGTCGCCGCGCTGCTGACTGCGCGCGATGGTCAGCTCCGTGTAGTACCCGACCAGCGCCCCGATCGCGGCCATCGCCTCCGGCCGTAGATCGGTCGACTCGGCGTCGGTGTACATGATCTCCATGCCGAGCTTGCGCAGCAGTTCCCGATCCTGTTCCGGCACACCGACCAGTTCGGAGATGACGTCGGTCGGGAAGGGACCGGCGAAGTCGGCGATCAGGTCGAAGCTGCCGCGCTCGAGCAGCGGCCGCAGGGTGCGCCGGGCGATCTCGCGCAGGCGCGGCTCGAGGCTCTGCACCCGGCGCTGGGTGAACGCCCGGACGACGAGTTCGCGCATCCGGGTGTGCTTGGGCGGGTCCATCGCCACGAACGAGAAGAACTTCTCCGCCTGCGGTCCCCAGAACGCCGGCTCCATCCGCAGGCCGTTGGCGCTCGAGAACCGCTCCGAATCGCGCAACGCCGCCCGGACGTCGGCGTGCCGCGACAGGGCCCAGAAGTCGTCGGTGTCGTTGCGGTAGACGGGGGACTCACTGCGCAACCTGGCATAGTACGGATACGGATCGGCATGGACAGCGAAGTCGTAGGGGCTGAACTGCAGGGGCATGGCCGTGCCTTTCGCGGCGGCGGGACCAGCCACGCCACCACCGGTCTCGAGTCGGGCTGACAGGGACGACCGTAGTCGAGAGAAGGGAAGTGCGCCGTGGACTTCGAGGCCGCTGCCGACCGGGTGGACGTCACCAAACCGCACCCTGCCCGCCGGTACGACTACTGGCTGGGCGGCAGCGCCCATTTCGAAGCGGACCGCAAGTCGGCCGACGCCGTCGCCGAGGCGTTCCCCTCCATCCATTTCGCCGTCCTGGAGAACCGCAGTTTCCTTCGTCGCGCGATTCCCTACCTCGTGGAGACGGTGGGCATCCGCCAGTTCCTCGACATCGGCACCGGACTGCCGACCGCGGGCAATGTCCACGAACTCGCCCAGGAGATCGCCCCGGAAGCCCGCGTCGTCTACGTCGACAACGACCCGATCGTCCTCTACCACGCCCGCGACCTGCTCGACAGCTCCCCGAGTGGCGCGACCGCCTACATCGACGCCGACCTGCGCGACCCCGCCTCGATCCTCGAGCATCCGGCTCTACACGGCACCCTCGACCTCGACCGGCCGGTGGCCCTCATGCTCTGCGCGGTGCTGCACTTCCTCACCGACGAGATGCACCCCTACGAGATCGTGCGCGAACTCTGCGCGGCCCTGCCCTCGGGCAGCTACCTCACCATGACCCACGCCACCGACGACCACCTGTCTCCCGAGGACCTCGCGGCGAACGTCGCCGCCAACGAGCGCAGCGGCGTCCCGTTCCGGCTCCGCTCGACCGCCGAGTTCACCCGTTTCTTCGACGGCCTCGAGCTCGTCTCACCGGGCATCACCTCGGTGATCGACTGGCGGCCCACCGAATGGCGCCCGCACCCGCGCAAGGAAGCGGTCTCGATGCTGTGCGGGATGGCCCGGATCCCCTAGCTGGCGCGCGAGATCCACGCGAGGAGTTCGTTCTCCACCTCGTCGCGGTTGATCTCGTTGAGGATCTCGTGGCGGGCGTTCGGATAGACGCGATAGGTGACGTCGGTGAGCCCCGCGTCGCGATACCGCTCGACCTGCAGAGCACTCAGTCGCGCACCGACGGTGAGCGGATCGCGGTCACCGACCATGACATACAGCGGCAGGTCGGTCCTGATGCCGCGCGGCCGGGCCAGCCGTTCGGTGCCCGCCCTGGCCAGCAGCGCCATGTTCGCCGCGTCGATTTCGAATCCGCACCACGGGTGGGCCAGGTAGGCGTCGACCTGGGCCTCGTCGCGGCTGAGCCAGTCGGCGGTGGTGCGCACGGGCTGGAATTCCCGGTTGAACAGGCCGAGCAGATCGCCGTCGGCGGCGGCGATCTCGATGAACAGCTCGTCGACCGCGGTGGTGCCGCACAGGACGGCGGCGTCGACGAGCGCGTCGTGATCGAGCAGATACTGCTGGACCGCGAACGAACCGAGGCTGTGCCCGAACAGCACCACGCGGCGCCCGGGATGGGTCTCGCGCAGGATCGTGGTCAGCGCGGCCATGTCCTCGACGAGCAGGTTCCAGCCGTTGTCGCCCAGGTCACCGGGCACCCCGGTCATGCTGTGGCCGTGTCCGCGGTGGTCGGCGGCGTAGACCGCGTAGCCGAGCCCGGCGAGACGCTCGGCGAGATGGCTGTAACGCGCGGCGTACTCGCCCATGCCGTGCGCGATCTGGACCACGCCGGTGACGTCGTCCCCGGCGGGCAGCCAGGAGCGGACGTGGATGGTCGTGCCGTCGCTGCTGGTGTAGGTGAACATGGATCACTCCTGTGTGATGTGCGGGAAATGTGGTGCGGGAGCGGGTTTCACGGCCGGGCGATGGCGCGTTTGAGGATCTTGCCGGTCGGCCCGGTGGGCAGCGCGTCGAGCAGCCACACCTGGCGCGGGTACTTGTAGGCGGCGACCCGGACCCGGACGAACTCCTGGATCTGCGCGCCGGTGCTGGTCGCGCCCTCGCACAAGGCGACCGCGGCCACGATCTCCTCGCCCAGATGCGCGTCGGCGATGCCGATCACCGCCGCCTGGGTGATCTCGGGATGCTCGTAGAGCACCTCTTCGATCTCGCGCGGATAGACGTTGTAGCCGCCGCGAATGATCATGTCCTTCTTGCGGTCGACGATGTAGAGGTAGCCGTCGTCGTCGCGGCGGGCGAGGTCACCGGTGCGGAACCATCCGTCGGGAATCGCGGCGGCGGTGTCGGCGGGGCGGCCCCAGTAGCCGAGCATCACGTTCGGGCCGCGCACCGCGATCTCCCCGACCCCGTCGATCCGATCGACGAGCTCGACCTCAACATCGCGGATCGGCGTACCGATCGATCCCGGCTTGCGCACCCGCCCCGCGTGGTTGAACGCGACGACCGGACTCGTCTCCGACAGCCCGTAGCCTTCGAGAATCACACAGCCGAAACGCTTTTCGAAGGCGTGCAGCAGTTCCATCGGCAACGAGGCGCCACCGGAGACGCAGCGGCGCAGGGTCGACACGTCCGCCGCGGCGGCTCCGGCATCGTGCAGCAGCGCCGAATACATCGTCGGCACACCGGCGAAGACGGTGACGCCGTCGCGGGCGATCGCCTCGAAGACCGCGCCGGGCTCGAAGCGCGGCACCAGCGTCAGGCAGGCGCCGCTGCGGATCGCGGTGTTCATCGCGCAGGTCTGGCCGAAGGTGTGGAACAGCGGCAGACACCCGAGGATCACGTCGTCGGCGCCGATGTCGAGCACGGTCACGGCATAGACGTCGGCGTTGTGGATCAACCCGGCGTGCGACAGCGCGGCGCCCTTGGGCGTCCCGGTGGTGCCGGAGGTGTAGAGGATCACCGCGGGGTCGTCGGCGGCGACCGGGCGATCGTCGCGGTCGGGGGCGTGCCCGGCGAGCAGTTCGGCCAGGCCGTCGGTGTCGATGGTGAGCACCGCCGTCTGCGCCTCGCGCGCCCCCTGCGGCCCCTCCCCCGGACCGCCGGCCCAGTCCAGCAGCAGCACCGCGGCCGAATCCCGCAGGTAATAGGCGACTTCGCGCGCCTTCAGCAGCGGGTTCATCGGCACGACGACCGCGCCGGCGCGCAGGATGCCGTAGTACAGCACGACGAACTCCGGCACGTTCGGCAGCATCAGCGCCACCCGATCCCCCGAGGCGATGCCGCGATCGCGCAGGAACGCGGCCACCAGGGCGGTGCGTTCGGCGAGTTCGTCGTAGGTGAGCACGGTCGCGCCGGCGCGCAGCGCGGGACGGGTCGGATAGCGGTGCGCGCAGCGCAGCAGGTTCTCGCTCAGAGCGGGCGTCGGCATGCGAAAAATCGTCGCACCGCTGTGACGCCGATCCCATGGATCGCCGGACAACATCGCCGCGACACCGTTGTCCGCGGGAACAATCACACCCCCGGTAAGCTGCGGAAATGGTTCGAATCTCGCCTCCGGGCCCGATCGTCGACGTCGCCGCGGCACTGCTCGCGCGTATCGACGATCTCGGGCTGCAGCTGGCCCGGCGCTTCGTCGCCGAACTCGACACCTACCGCGACGAGAACCTGGTGCCGTTCGCGACCATCCACACCTCCTGCACCCGCAATCTGACGCTGATGGTGCAGCACTTCACCACCGACGAGCCGGTGGATCCCGAGCCGCCGAAGGAGACGGGCAGGCTGCGCGCCCAGCAGGGGGTGCCGCTGGCCGAGACCCTGCACGCGTTCCGGATCGGGTTCGAATTCCTGTGGTCGGAGCTGGTCGCCGAGGCCAGGCGGCATCCGGCGGTCACCGACGCGGTGCTGGTCGATCTGGGCGCCGAGGTGTGGGCGCTGGCCGGGGAGTACTCCGTCGCCGTCGCCGCCGCGTACCGGGAGAGGAGCTCGGAGCTCATGCTGCAACGCGAGCACGAGCGCTCGGTACTGGTGGAGGCACTGTTCACCGGCGTCATCGCCGATCCGGCCACGCTCGGCGAGGCGACCCGCATCCTGGGCCTGCCGCCGCGCGGCCGCTACGTCGTGGTGGCCGCGGAGGTCAGCGCGGCGGGCCGGGAGGCGCTGCCCGGCATCGAGTCGACCCTGCGCCACGCCCGGATCACCTCGGCCTGGCGGCTGCAGCCCGATCAGCAGATCGGCGTACTGGCACTGCCCGCCGACCGCGAGCCTGCCGCGCTGGCCGCCCTGCGCAAACACCGGGCCCGCATCGGTATGAGCCCACCGTACGAATCGCTCACCGAGACCCCGCAGGCGTGGCACTTCGCGCGCTTGGCGCTGGTCGGCCTCGCCGATCGCGCGTCCGGTGTCGCCCGGTTCGACGACAATCCGCTGGGCATGGTGGTCGCGGCCGCGCCGGTGGAGGCCGCGCATATGGTCGACATGCGCCTGCGCGAGGTGCTGGCCCTTCCCAACGACGAACGCGGCCGACTGCTCGAGACCCTCGAAAACTGGTTCGCCGCAGGCGGTTCCGCGACCAGGACCGGCGAACGGCTCTATCTGCACGCCAATACGGTGCGCTATCGTCTGCGGCGCGTCGAGAAGCTCACCGGCCGATCCCTCGCCGATCCCGCCGCCGTCCGCGATCTCGGTGCGGCACTGCAGGCATGGCAGGTCCTGGCGACGGTGCGCGCGCAGCGCTGAGCCGCGCGCTACAGCGCTTCCAGGCGCGCGGGCACGTGCTTGTGCCACGGCGTGCCGGCGAAGGCGTCCTTGTGGGCGGTGCTGGTCAATTCGTTCGGTGACACCCCCGCGCTGGTCGTGGTGCCGTCGCCGGCGGGGAAGTCCAGACCGTGCCCGTTGGGCAGCGCGATATTGCCCGCGCGCATCATGTCGCTGATCTCGACGGTCACGGTGGCCGTTCCGGTCTCGGTGACCAGCCGGGCCCGATCTCCGTCGGACACGCCGGCCGCGGCGGCGTCGTCGGCACTGACGCGCAGGTGCCCCTCGCGGTCGCGGCGGCGCCAGTCCGGGTTGCGCAAGATGGTGTTCGCGGTGAAGGACCGGCGTTCGCCCGCGGCGAGGACCAGCGGGAATTCCGGTGTGGTCCACGCTGTCCGCGCGGTGGGCAGCGCGCGGACCTGGTCGAGCAGGGTGTCGACGTCGAGGGTGAACCGGCGATCCTCGCGTTTGACGTAGTGCCACACGTCGTCCCAGGTGTCCTCGGTGAACACCACCCCCGACGGCGATGCCAGGATCGTGTCGAACAGCTCGTTCCCCGGCGTGAGGCCGCCGCCGGTGAACCCGGCGCGGCCGACGGCCTTCGGATTCGACAGCGCGCACAGCTGGCTCACTCCCCACAGCACCGCGGCGCCGCGCACCGCGGGATCGAGGGTGGCCCCGAGCGTTTCGTAGAGCAGGAACGGCACGACCTTGCCCAGCGCGGGGTCGGCGGCGACGGTCGCCAGGAAACTCGCGCCGAAGGTGGCGCGGCCGGTCTCGGCCGCCCGCCGCAGCCGGGTGATGGTCGCGTCGTCGACCACCCGCAGCCGGCGCAGCAGCCGCGCGTAGATCTCCGGCTCGGGCAGCGTGCCCGCGAGTGGTTCCAGCAGCGGCTTGCGCAGGTGGAAGACGTTGCGCGGGAACTCGAAATTGAAGAACGTGGCCTCGGGCTTCTCGAACTGGCTCGCGGCGGGCAGCACGTAGTCGGCCTGCCTGGCCGTCTCGGTGAACGCCACGTCGATCACGACGGAGAGCTCGGTGGCTCGCATCGCGTCCCGGAAACGCCGCGAGTCCGGCAGCGAATGCGCCGGGTTCGACGAGTCGATCCACAAGGCGCGGAACCGTTTCGGGTGCTCGGTGAGGATCTCGTCGGCGATCGAGTTGCACGGCACCAGCCCGCCGATGATCTTCGCCCCGGTGACGGGTGTGACCCGGTTGCCACCGCCGCCGCCACCACCTCCGGCGAGCAGGCCACCCGCCAGCGGCACCACGGCGTCGAGCAGCGCGGACGCGCCCGCCTCGACGCCGGGTCGCAGCGCACCGACCCGGGCCAGCGCGGGCAGCGTCGTCCCGACCGTGGCCGCGACCGCGGTGACCGCGCGGGCCGTCGCCTTCTTGCGCAGCTTGTCCAGCGCGCTCGGCGGCTTGCGTGGGCGCGACGGCGTCCCCGAGCCGCCGGCCAGCAGCGCGAACGACGAGTGCAGGAACATCGTCCCGGGCCGCCCGAAATTGCCGGTGACGATCCACAGCAGCTTGTTCAGGTAGGAGACCAGGGTGGAGTTGGGCGCCTGCTGGATGCCGAGATCCTCGTAGACGCACACGCTCGACGCGGTCGCGATCCGGCGGGCGGCGGCCCTGATCCGGTCGACCTCGACGCCGCTGATGGTGGCGAAGGCGGGAATGTCGATGTCCAGGAACGCCGCCCGGACTTCGTCGTACCCGGCGGTGTGCGCGGCGACGAACTCGGCGTCGACCAGATCCTCCTGGATGATCACCGCGACCAGCGCCGCCATCAGCCAGGCATCACGACCGGGGGCCACCCGCAGGTGGAAGTCGGCCATGGCGGCGGTCTCGCTGACCCGCGGGTCGATCACCACCATCGACCGCGCCGGGTCGCCCGCGACCTGCTTGAGGATCGGCCGTGCCCGCGGGAAACTGTGCGACTGCCAGGGATTCTTGCCGACGAAGACCAGCACCTCGGCATGCTCGAAATCGCCTTTGGTGTGGCCGCCGTAGAGACGTCCGTCGACCCAGATCTCGCCGGTCTTCTCCTGCGCCAGCGCATTCGAGTGATACCCCGACCCGAGCGCGCCCCGCAGCGCGAGCGCGTTGGCCGAGCCCAGGTGATTGCCCTGTCCCCCGCCGCCGTAGAAGAAGATCGTGTCGCCACCGTGCTCGTCGCGCAGTGCGGCCAGCCGCGCGGCGATCTCGTCGAGCGCGGTGTCCCAATCGATCTCGCGGTAGCTGCCGTCGGCCTGCCGCTTCAGCGGGGTGGTCAGGCGATGGGGGCCGTTCTGGTACAGGTCGAGGCGCATCGCCTTCTCGCAGGTGTAGCCCGCCGACGCCGGGTGGGTCTTGTCGCCGCGGATCTTCGTCAGCCTGCGCCCGTCCAGTTCGACGGTGATGCCGCAGTTGCATTCACACAGGACGCACGCGGTCGCCTTCGGCTGCGTTTCCACCATGGGGACATCCTTCGCCGCGGTGACAGAGGTCGCCGTCACACCCGAGTAGTATGCTATGCAACATAACATAGCGGTGGGGCGCTTACCATGACAGTTGCCCGACCCGAGATCGCCGAAGGAGACCGCACCCGTGGGAGCCCGCACCAACACCCGGCAGAAGATGCTCTACAGCGCCGTGGAACTGCTGCGTGAACGCGGTGCGGCCGGGGTGACCGTCGATGCCGTGCTGGCCCGCAGCGGCGCGCCGCGCGGGTCGGTGTATCACCACTTCCCCGGCGGCCGGGCCCAGATCATGACCGAGTCGCTCGCGCTCGCCGGTGACACGATCGGCACGATCATCGATCAGGCGGCGGCGCGCGGATCGCGCACGGCCCTGCGCAGCATCAGCGAGTTCTGGACCTCGATCCTGGCGGCCTCCGATTTCGAGGCGGGCTGCCCAGTGGTCTCCGTGGCGGTGGGCGGCTCCTCCGACGACCGGCATCTGCGCCCGGAGATCGCCGAGATCCTGCGCCGCTGGCATCGCGCGCTGGACGCGGCCCTCGCCGCGGACGGCGTCGAGCCTGCGCGCGCGAGCCGCCTGGCCACGATGGCGATCGCGGCCGTGGAGGGCGCGGTCATCCTCTGCCGGGTCGACCGCTCCACCGAGCCGCTCGACGAGGTCGTCGCCGAGCTCGAGACCATGCTCGGCGCCGCCACCGGCCACGCGCTCTCACAGGTCGAGGACGAGAGTTCCCCCGTCGCACCGTGATACACACGCGAGAGTCTTGCCCTCGGCGCGCTCGGCGTCGGTGAGCACGGTGTCGCGATGGTCGGGGTCTCCGGCCACCACCCGGACCACACAGGTCCGGCAGAAGCCCTGACGGCAGGAATAGGGCTGATCGGGCCGGGCGCGCAGAAGGGCGGCGAGCATGGTCTCCTCGGCACCCACGTCGACGACTTCGCCGCTGCCCGCCAGCCGCACGGCGAACGGCCTGCCGTCCACGACAGGCGCGGGCGAGAAACGCTCCGAATGGAATTCGACGCCGTCGTGCTGTCTGACCGCGTTCAGCAGGGCCGCGGTCATCACGGTCGGTCCGCAGCAGTAGACCGCGCTGTCGCCGTCGACGCCGGCGAGCAGTTCCGCGGCGGTGGGGACGCCGTGCTCGGCATCGGTGCGCACCGTGACACGGTCACCGAACTCGGCGATCTCGTCGAGGAACGGCAGGGTCGCGCGGGTGCGGCCGCAGTAGAGCATCGTCCACGGCACGCCGAGCCGGTCGGCGGCCCTGGCCATGGTCAGGATCGGGGTGATGCCGATGCCGCCCGCCACGAAATGCAGTCGGCGCGCGGTGGATCCGCGCCCGGGCGGGGCGAACGGGAAGGCGTTGCGCGGACCGCGCACCGTCAGTTCCGCGCCGACCGGCAGCGCGTCGTGCACCTCGATCGACCCGCCACCACCGGCGGGGATGCGGCGCACCGCGATCCGGTAGCCGCCCCGGTCGGCCGGATCGCCACACAGCGAGTACTGCCGGACGCGTCCCGAGGGCAGTTCCAGGTCGATGTGCGCGCCCGGCTGCCAGCGCGGCAGGGCGCGCCCCGACGGTGACTCGAGGCGCAGGCTCACCACGTCGGCGTCGGCCGCGACGATCGTCCGCTCGGTCACCCGCACCGGCAAGCGCCGGTCGTCCACCCCGGATTCGAGCCTGCCCCGGTTGATCAGCGTCGACAGGCCCACCTTCGCGGTGGCGATCCGGTCGATCACTCGTGTGGTCGGATCGTGGGCGTGCTTGCCGTAGAGGTCCGGCGGCAGCGTGGCGGGGACGTCGGGCCGGGTCACCGGTGTGCCGCCCTCGCCGCGGGCGACTTGGCCAGATACGCGATCGCCTGCTCGGTCGACCCGACAGTGTTCGGCGAGTAGCGCGGGTTGAACGTCGACAGCGCGCTGATCGCGAGCGCGCGCAGGCGCGGCAGCGCCCCGCGCCGCATCGCGCCGAGGATCCGCCACAGCAGCATCGGATAGCCGATGTTCGGCATGCCGGGGTCCTGGTTGATCAGGTAGCGGGTGCCGCGCAGGATCAGCACGAGCAGGATCGGGATGACGATCATCATCATCACCGCGCGCCGCAGGTAGCCCGCGCCGAAGTAGATCGCCACATCGTGGGCGACGTTGCGGTGTTCGACCTCTTCGGCGCCGTGCCAGCGGAACAGGTCGAGCATGCGCGGATCGGCGTGATGTTTCTCCAAGTCGGCGTTGAGGATCCAGTCGCCGAGCCAGGCGAAGAAGTGCTCGAGGCTGGCGATGAAGGTCAGCCGCTCCACCATCCGCACCTCGGTCGCGGCGGTGCCCGCGTCCCGGGCGCCGAGGGTGTTGCGGAAGACGAATTCCATCTGCCGCACATACGGCGCGGTGTCGATGCCGTGCGCGGCCAGCACCCCGGCCAGCACCTTCTGGTGGGTCTCGGCGTGCATCGACTCCTGGCCGATGAAGCCGAGCATGTCCTCACGCAGCTTGGCGTCCTTCACATACGGCAGCGCCTCGGTGTAGGCCGCGCAGAACATCCGCTCCCCTTCGGGCAGCAGCAGATTCAGCGAGTTGACGACGTGCGAGGCGACCGGTTCGTCCGGCATCCACCGCAGGGCGGTATCGGTCCAGTCGAACCGCACGTCGCGCGCGTGCAGCGCGACGTGCGGGGCCGGGGTCCGGCGGCGGCGAGTCGACTTCATCGGTACTCCTCCGAGGACGGGGTGCGGGCAGCGGCGCCGGCGCGCAGGAAACTGCCGGTGCCCCAGGCGGTGCCGAGCCCGTCGGCGAGCGCGCCGCGCGCGAACACCCGCTTGCCGCCGACGACGGTGGCCACGACGGCGTCGTCGTTGCGGTTGACCATGCGGTCCAGCCCGAATTCCGGCAGCGGCGCCTCGTGCAGCTCGTGCACCCGGGCGTCGAGACCGGCGGGATCGAGGACGAGCAGGTCGGCGCGGTCGCCTTCGCGCAGGTGACCGGCATCGATGCGGAACCAGTCGGCCAGTTCACCGGTGAGCCGGTGCACGGCCCGCTCCACACTCAGGAACGGCGTGCCCGCTTCCTGCGCGCGCAGCACGCGTTCGAGCAGGCGCAGCGGATAGTTGTAGAAGGCCATGTTGCGCAGGTGCGCGCCCGCGTCGCCGAAGCCCATCTGCACGCCGCTACTGGCGGCGAGCTTGTTCAGGTAGCCGGGCCGGTCGTTGGCGATGGTGGTGCGCCAGCGCAGCGCCGAGCCGTGTTCGACGACCAGGTCGAGGTAGGCGTCGACCGGATGCAGGCCACGGTCCTTGCCGACCCGGCCGATCGACTTGCCGACTACCGAGGCGTCGGGGCAGGCGATGATCTCGGCGTCGAAGAAGTCGCGGTGCCAGATGCGCGGGGTGAACTTGTTGTCGTACTGGCGGCGGAACCAGCGCCGGTAGGACTCCTCGCGCAGCAGCGCGTTGCGCTCGACCTGGTCCTTCAGGTGCAGCGCGGCCGCGCCGGCGCCGAACTCCTCGAAGACCACCAGATCGATGCCGTCGGCGTACACCGTGAACGGCACCGGCAGGTGCTGCCAGCGGAAGTCGGTGCGTGCGAAGCGGTTCAGCAGCGGCGCGACCGCGAGCATGAACCACACCAGCGGCGGATAGGCCTTGGAGTCGGCGGCCGAGAGCAGCGAGGTACGCAGCGGGCGACGGCCGATTCCCGCGCTGGCCAGGAAGAACTTGGCGATGTTCGGGCGCAGGCTCACCGTCGGCGCGCTCTGCAGGATGCGGCGGTGGCGGCGCAGCACCCGATTGAGCGCGCGCACCTCCTTGCCGCGCGCGTAGGTCGAGGGCAGCGAGCGCGAGCGGTACTCGTCGCCGTCGATCTTGTCGAGCGGGTTCGACATCGACGACAGACCGAGGAAGCCTGCCGCGATCGCCTCGCCGAGCAGTTCCTGCATCCGCTCGATCTCGGCGGCGGTCGGTTCGGTGTCGCGGGTGACGGCGCGACCGAGCCCGAGCACATGGGTGCGCAGATCCGAATGTCCCAGGAACGCCGCGATATTCGGCCCGAGCGGCAGTTCGTCGATCGCCTTGGCGTATTCGGCCGGACCCGACCAGGTCCGGACGCGGTCGAGGGTGTCGTAGACCGCATCGCGCGGCACGGCCTCGACCCGGCTGAAGATGTCGGCGCAGTCGGTGTTGGAGGCCAGCACCGTCGACAGCGAGCAGTTGCCGATGACGACGGTGGTGACACCGTGGCGCAGCGACTCCGACAGTTCCGGCTTGATCAGCACCTCGGCGTCGTAGTGGGTGTGCACGTCGACGAAGCCGGGCAGGACCCATTTGCCGTCGGCGTCGATCACCTCGGTGCCGGGGCCGACGGGCAGCGGCTCGGCCGACACCCGCCGCACCACACCGCCGGTGATGCCGAGGTGGCGCCGTCGCGCGGGCGCTCCGGTGCCGTCGAACCAGGTGCCGCCGGTGATGACGAGATCGAAATCGGTCATGGGAGAACTACTTTCCGGTGTCGATCGAGTGCGCCGTGATGAACTTGTCCGCGTAGTCCGCGATCGCGCCGGGGTCGGCGAAGGGCAGCCAGTGGCCGCGCGGCAGGTCGTGGCGGATCAGTTCGTCGGCCCAGTCCTCGTAGCCGTCGTAGCCGGCCGGGCGCACGGCGATATCGCGGGTGTTGACGATCAGCTGCACGGGCACCGCGGTGCGGCGGTCGCGCGGGGAGAACATTCGGGGTAGGATGTTGGCCTTGTAGAAGCGCAGGCCCGAGACCATGTCGCGGCGCAGGGTCGCGGCCACGGTGACCTGCTCGGGCCGGATGCCCTCGACCAGGCGCAGGAACAGCCGCCACATCCGCGCCGAGCCGGCAACCCGGAAGAACAGGCCGGGCAGCACCGGCAGCATGAAGAACCCGGTGTAGGCCGAGGACAGGCCCTGGGCCAGCGTGTTCCACACCGCGCGCGGGGTCGGCGTGCGCAGCGGCGCCCGCAGGAATTTGCCGAGATGGTCGAGATTGGGGCCGGAGATCGAGGTGAACGAGGCGACGAATTCGTCGGCGCCGTGCTCGCACACCGCCTCCCAGACCTGGACCGAGCCCCAGTCGTGCGCGACGACGTGCACCGGCTGTTCCGGGCTGAGCTGATCGACGATGGCGAAGAAGTCGGTCGCGAGCCGGTCGAGGCGATACGCCGACACCGCGCGCGGCGCGCTGGACTCGCCGTACCCGCGAGTGTCGTAAGCGAGCACGCGGTATCGGTCCGCCAGCAGCGCGATCACGCCGTCCCACAGGTGGTGGGTGTCCGGCCAGCCGTGCACCAGTACCACGGGTACACCGTCGGGCGGTCCGTACTCGAAGACGGCGAGTTCGATGTCACCGTTGCCGACCCGATGCTGTCGCCGTGGTTCGGGTCGGACACTGGGCTGATGGTCGAGGTGAGCCGCCATGGGAATTCCTTCTGGACGCGTGCGCCACTGCACGATGTACTCCGGGTTCTCTTTCACGGTACCGCCGGTACCGTCGGTGAGTTTCCAGGGCGGGCGGCGGTCCTGTCAAGGACGGCTGTGATCGCGGCGGGGTCGGCGCGGCTGGAACTGCCGGTATGCTGCCGATACGGCATCGGGCGACGCGGAGAGAACAAAGGACATGTCGATGACATCGGGGCGTTCGGCCGCGCGGATCCTCTCGCGCGACGATGTCGTCCGCGGGGCGATCCGCGCCATCGGCCGCGACGGCGCGCAGGTGACGATGGGGGCGATCGCGGCCGAAGTGGGCGTCGCGAAGCCACGGCTGTACCGGATGTTCACCGACAAGTCCGACCTGGACCGGGCGGTCGCGGACTGGCTGGTCGACCAGATCTACCGGGCGGTGGCGCCGGATCTGTCACTGATGATGCAGACCCGCAGGGCGACCGTGCACCAGTTCCTGACCGCCGCCACCGAGGTCGTGCTCACCCACCCGAACGTGTTCCGCTACGTCGCGATCACCCAGAGCATCCCGCCCGGCGACGGCTCGGCCCGCCCGCTCGACGTGGGCAGGCGGCTGTCCGGCGACCTCGCCGAACGCACCAGAACGCTCTTCGCCGCGGTCGGGCTGGACACCGACGGCGTCGATCACCTGGCCCGTGGCATCGTCGGCTTCCTCGTCGCGGTCACCGACCTGTGGCTCGACGTACCGGGCACCCCGGATCCCACCGCCACCCAGGAATTCATCGAGCGCAGCACCGACTCGGTCTGTCAGCTCCTGGACGGCTTTCTGCGCGGCAAGGGCGTCACCGTCGACCCGGATCAGCCCGTCGTCGAAACCCTCGCCGCGATCTCCCAGGGTCTCCCCCAGGCTTGATGCCGCGCTCAGCCGCGCTGGTGGCGGCTCTCGTAGGCGGCGCGCTCGGCGTCGGCGCGGCGGCGTTCGGCCTCGTCGGCCAGTTCCGGATCGAAGCCGTGGCTGACCAGACGGTGACGCCGGTAGACGTAGACCAGGGCGACGGTGAAGTAGACCAGCGGCAGATAGAGCAGGGCCATCATCGACAGCCCCATCCAGAGCGGGCCCGGGACCAGCAGGAACAGGCACAGGATCGGCAGGACGGGCAGCAGGAAGCGCATCAGGTAGCGGCGGGTGGCGCCGGGACCGGTCAGGTCGGCCAGGACCCAGTCCGACATCGAGGGCGGCAGGGTGCCGCCGGTGACGTAGCGCACGCGCTGCCAGAGATTGGGGGTCGAGGCGGTCATTGGTGCTCCCTCACGTCCGATGCGCGTCGCGCGGCCGCGTTGACCCGGCCGAGGACATCGCGCAATTCTTCCAGATCGGCCAGACTCACGCCCAGCCGGTCGACGACGGCGGGCGGGATCTGTTCGGCCTGCCGACGCAGGTCACGACCCGCGTCGGTGAGATCGATGTGCAGCGTCCGCTCGTCGTGCGGATCACGGCGGCGAGTGATGAGACCGGCCGACTCGAGCCGCTTGAGCAGCGGCGACAGCGTCGCCGAGTCGAGCTGGATCGCCTCGGCGACCGCCTTGACCGACATCGGCGCCTCGCCCCACAGGGCCAGCATCACCAGGTACTGCGGATGGGTCAGGCCGAGCGGTTCGAGCAGCGGCCGGTAGACCGCCAGCACCGATCGGTTGGCCACCGCCAGGGCGAAACACACCTGCCGGTCGAGCCGCAACGGGTCGTCGAGCTCCTGCATGGTCCACCGCCTTCCTTCGTCCACACACTATTGTGCCACTAATAGTTGGTGCAATAACTATTAGTGGCGTCACAGACCGTGCGGCCGAGGGCGCTGCTGGTCAGTCCTCGTCGACGAGCGGCTCCCCGGCGGCGGCGCGACGGACCTTCTCGCGGCCGTTGTCCTCCTCGGTACGACCCTGGCGCCAGTAGCCGGTGAAGGTGATCGCGCGCTTATCGAAACCACGGTCGCGCACGAGGTTGCGCCGAGCGAGCTTCACCAGCTCGGCCTCGCCGGAGATCCACGCGTAGGGCACCGCCGCCGGAAGCTCGGCGGAGCACACCGCGTCCACCAAGGCCGCGCCGTGCGGGCGATCGCCGCGATGCACCCACTGGACGCGCACGTCACCGCGCGTGTCGAACCGCTGCTCGTCGGTCGGTCCGGCGACCTCGATGAACGCGCGCACCGACGCCGCGACGTCGAGGCGTTCGACGATCGCGCCGATGGCCGGAATCGCGGTCTCGTCACCGATCAGCAACTGCCAGGCGGGATCCGGCGGTGGAGCGTAAAGCGCGTGCGGCGGGCACAGCAGCCCGATCTCGTCGCCGGGCGCCGCGGTCGACGCCCAGTCGGAGGCGGGGCCGGCGTGCTCGGCGTGCAGCGCGAAATCGATGTCCAGCTCACCGATCTCGGGTCGTTGCGCCCGGATGGTGTAGGTGCGCATCGGCGGGCGGATCTCGTCGGGCATGGCGAGATACCGCTGATACCAACTCATCACGCTGCCGGAGTCGTCCAGCGGCGGCGGCACGACGGGGCGCGACTGGCCGGGCAGCGGGAAGAACAGCTTCGTGTACTGATCCGGCCCGGTGTCGCCGAGCGCGGCCGGGTTCGCACAGCGGAGGGTGATGCGCACCATGCGCGGGGTCAGCCGCACCGTGCGGCACACCCGCAGCGGCGCGTAGACCATGGTCGGACGGGACACAGTCTCGATTGCCATTAGGCAAGGCTAACCTATCAAATGGCAACCGGGCACTCTCTAGTCGATCGCGAGCCCCGAGATGAGCTGCTCGATGACCCCACGAACGGCCGTCATGTCCTCCGCGTCGCCGGAATTCGCGAGGTACTGCGCCGCCTCGTCCAGCGCACCCACCACCACCAGCGCCAGCGGCCGCACCGGCTGCTTGCGGATCCGCCCGGCGGCCATCGCCCCGGCCAGCGCGTTCTCCACCAGCCCGATCGTGTGCCGCAACTCGATCTCGCGCCACCGGCTCCACCCGAGCACCGCGGGCGCGTCCAGCAGCGCGATCCGCTGCACCTCGGTGGCGGTCGAGGCCTGCAACCACGCCAGGCAGCCGACGATCAGGCTCGCGATCGGATCCGCTTCGCGCGCCGCGGCGACCGCGCCGGCGATCACCTCGACCAGGCTGCGTTCGAGATCCTCGAAGACCGCTTCGAACAGATCCTTCTTCTCGGCGAACTGGTGATACAGCGCGCCACGACTGACCCCGGCGGCCTCGGCGACCGCGATGGTACTGACCGCGCCATAACCGAACTGCCCGAACAATTCTCGCCCGGCACGGATCACCGCGGCGCGCGTGGCGGCCGAGCGCTCGGCTTGGGTACGGCGATCAGGGTTCATGGCGACGTCGAAGTCTAGGGCAGCACGACGGCGGCGGCCGATCGAGGCCCTTCGCCCCTTGACCGGTCATCCACCGTCCGGGAACATACAGTCATCCTGTTTGTATCTTAGAAGGGGCCGGCCACCATGTCCGATGCCACCAAGGATCTGTTCGAGCGCTACCACGCCTGCTGGGCCGACCGCGACCCCGATCGGATCGTCGCCCTGCACACGACCGATTCGATCTTCCACCTGCATTCCGGCGGCGCGCCTGCGCACGGGCGGGCCGAGATCCGCACCGCCGCGGCACAGACCTTCGCCCTGGTCCCCGATCTGACCTTCACCCAGGTCGATCTCCGGGTCGGCGACGACTTCTGGGTGGTGCGCTGGAAGCTGTCCGGCACCTCCGTCACCGGCGGCACCGTCGACGTGGACATCGCGGACATGGTGCTGGTCGAGGACGGCGCGGTGAAGGAGAAGCACACCTACGTGGACGGGGTCGCCATGCAGGCCGCTCTGGCCGCGCCCGCCGAGATCTCCTGAGCCACGGGGTATTCGCCGGTGGGTCCGCCCCGCCGGCGACACTCGTCAGTGCTGCTGGTTCGCGTGCTCGATCGCCGAAAGCACCGCGGCGGTGACGGTTTCGGGGGCTTCCACCATGACCAGGTGCCCGGCGTCGTCGACGACGATGTCGCGCACCGGCCGCAGCGTCGTGTTCAGCCGCGCGCCCGCGGGGGCCGAGAGTACCCGGTTGCGCGCGCCCCAGACGGTGGTGATCGGCGGGAAGTCCGGCGGCGGGACGAACTCGTCGAGGATGGCCAGGCGCGGGATCTCCCGGGCGATCGCGGCGGTCACCATCAGCCTGCGCGGCTCGGTCCAGCTCGACCGCAGATGCCGGGCGGTCTCGTCGGTGTGCGCGCCGCCCGCGCCGAGTTGCTCGGCCACGATCAGCCCGGCGATCGGGCCGGGGATGCGCACCATCGACAGCAGCGAGTCCAGGCGTACGTGCTTGCCCACCAGCGCCGCCCAGCCGGTCCTGGTCGGTTTCACCGTGGCCGGGGTCAGCGGGCTGCTGAGCACCAGCGACCGCACCAGGTCCGGACGCGCCTGGGTGAACAGCAGCGACAGCGCGCTGCCGAAGCAGTGCCCGACCAGCGTGACCTCGCGCAGATCCAGTGCGGCGAAGACCGCCTCGACCATGGCGAGGTAGTTCTCCAGGGTGTAGCCGTCGTCGGGGGCGTCCGATGCGCCGTAGCCGATCAGGTCGATCGCGACGACCCGGTGCGAGGACCGCAAGGCCTCGTACTGCGCCCGCCAGATGGTGCGATCGCCGCCGAGATTGTGCAGGAAGACGATCGCCGGACCCGATCCCGCCACGTCGTAGGCGATCGAGGTTCCACCGATATCGAGACGTGGCATCCGCGATGCCTCCTTCCCCACACCACATCGTCGTGGTGTGGTCACGGTAACTCGAGGCAGACGGCCGATTCGGGCGAACTCTCAGACCGGCAGCAGGCCGTCGGACACCAATTGATCACGGATGGCCTCGGTGAGCTGTTCGGTCAACGGGTCCAGCGGGGTCGCCGGCAGCGGCAGCCCGTCCTCCACGCGCGTCTGGACGAGGGCGTGCGCCAGGGCGAGGAACTCCCCGGATCGGACCGTGCCCCAGGTCCTGGCCACGATCGCGCGGGTCGAGGGCGTCGGGTGCACGGGGCGCCGCCGCCACCGGTGCAGGTCGGTGTGGACCGCGGCATTGAGGCGGCGGTCGGCCGCGAGGTACTCGACGCGGTGCCGCTCCGCGATCGCCTCGGGCGACACCCGCGGATAGAGGTACTCGCACAGCACGGCGTGGCGGGCGTCCTCGCGCGCGGTGTTCCGCAGGGCGGCGACGGTGCGCGGTGACGGTAGCCCACTGCCGTGGACGGCACGCCAGTCGGCGCGCAGATCGTCGAGGATGCGGGCTTCGGCGACGGCCACGCGGCCGGTGAGTTCGGCGGCCTCGGCATCGATGCGGGCAGCGCGGGCGGAGGTCGTGAATTCGGCGCCGCCGAGCCAATTCTCGTGAATTCGGGCCACTTCGGACCGAACATAGGGGTCGATATTCCGGCGCGAGGGCCTCGGCCTGCATTCCTGCGCGGCTCTGTTCCGATGATTCTCCGGTGCGTTCATTCCGATTCCCCAGTAGTGCGTCGATCGATCCGGGAATCACCTTCCCAGGGCTCCACCATCGGTGCCCTCGTCCCGGACCGCACACGGTTCGGTGCAACGCTGTGGGCATTCACAGCGGACCACGCCGGAATTACGGCTTCGGCAGGCCCAGCTGCGCGCAGGCGCGCAGCGCCACCTCGATGTCTAGCCTGCGCTCGGCGAGTGGATGCCCCAGCAGCTCTTCGGCTTTGCGCACCCGGTAGTGCACGGTGTTCTTGTGCACGTGCAGCCGGGCCGCGGCGTCGGTGTAGCTGCCGCGCGCGTCGAGGAACGCCCGGACCGTCTCGCGCAGCCGCGCGGCCGCCTCGTCCTCGGCCATCAGTCCGCCCAGCACCCGGCTCGCCCACTCCTGCACCGCGGGCACGCGGTCGGTGAACAGTGCCGACAGCGCCACGTCGGCGTATCCGGTGAGCCCGTGCGTGCGGGTGGCCAGCGCGACGGTGCGGGCCCGCTGCGCGTCCCGGCAGGTCTGGCGGAAGCCCTCCAGGCCGGTGGCCGGATCACCCAGGGCCACCGACAGGTTCGGGTGCGCGCGCAGATCGCGGACCAGGCCCTCGGTGTCGAGCACCGGCTTGCCCGCCGAGGAGATCCAGACCCACCGGCTGTAGTCGTCGACCTCGACGGTCATCGGGGTCTTGCCGGTGGCGGCGGCCACCAGCGCGGTCCCCGCGCGCAGGACCGCGCCGGGGTCACGCGTGCCCGGCGGGGTCCACAGCACCGCGAACTGCTGCCAGCCACGCAGCGAGACGCCCAGCATCTGCTCGGCCGAGGCCACATCCAGATCGTCGGCGTCGAGCACCGCGCGGACCTGAGCGGCGCGGGCGGCATCGGTGCGCGCGTCCCAGCGACGGCGTTCGCTCTCGTAGATGTCGATCAGGCCCTCGATCACCTGATCGATGTAGCCGTTGACGAGGTCGGCGATGCGGGCGGCGGTGGCCAGGGCGACGTCGGTGGGCGGGTTCAGTTCGGTCAGCAGGGTCATCGTCCACTGCACGAACATGTGCTCGCCGAGCCGGTAGGCGCGCAGCAGCGCTTCCAGCGACAGGTCGTGCTGGGCGAAGCGGCGCGCGTATTCGGCGGCGGCGGGCGGCACGGTGATGTCGTCGAGGCCGATGGCCAGGGTGAGCATGTCCAGGATCGCGGCGAGGTTGGACTCGGTGCTGGCCACCATCAGTCTGCGCACCTCGTCGTCGTGCCGGAATTCCGGGATGACCTCGACGAACATCGAGGTCATCGTCGGCGCCAGCCGGTCCAGGTCCGCCTTGATCCGGCCCGCCACCGCACGGACGAGGGGATCGTTGTCGTCGGCCATGGCCGCAGACAGTACCCCCGGCGGCCCACCGGACGGCGCTGTTTGTGCTCGTGGCACAACACCGCGCCGCAATGCTGGGCCGCGGGCCCGTAGGCGGCGCCGGATCCGGCCCCTACCTTGGGACATGTAATCCAGATCACATCCGTCACGGTGAGGAATCATGCGACACATCGCCGAATTGCCCGAGGTCAGAGCCACCACCGATCCGCACGGACACGCCGTGGCCGACGACGCGACCAGCCTGTCGAACGCGCAGTTCCACGCGCGGGTCGAGGCCGCCGCGTCGGTGCTGCACCGGGCGGGTGTGCGGGCCGACGACGTCGTCGCCGTCGTGCTGCCCAACCGGGTGGAACTCGTGGTGATCCTGTTCGCCGCCTGGCGGCTCGGCGCCGCGGTCACGCCCGTCAATCCCGGGCTCACCGATGACGACATCCGGTACCAGATCCAGGATTCGGGCGCCGAGGTCGTGATCGGCGAGCCCGGGCGGGCGGGTATCACCCTCGATGTCGCCGACCTCGCCCGGTCCGCGGGCCCGGTCGCCGTCGCGGCGCCCATCAACAGCCTGGCGTTGATCATCTACACCAGCGGCACCACCGGCAGGCCCAAGGGCGTGCTGCTCGGTCACGAGAACCTCGCCGCCATGTGCACGATGATCATCGGCGCGCTCGGCCTGGACGCGACCGACCACAGCCTGCTGATCCTGCCGCTGTTCCACGTCAACGGCATCGTGGTCAGCGTGCTGTCGCCGCTGCTGGCGGGCGGACGCACCACCATCGCGGGCCGGTTCTCCGCGTCCGGGTTCGTCGACACCGTTGCCCGGATCCGGCCCACCTATTTCTCGGCGGTGCCCGCGATCTACGCGATGCTGGTGGCCCAGCCCGACGGCGAGCACCCCGACACGTCCTCGCTGCGGCTGGCGATCTGCGGCGCGGCACCCATGCCGGCCGAGCTCATCGATCGCTTCCAGCGGCGCTACGGCGTGCCGATCGTCGAGGGCTACGGCCTGTCCGAGGGCACCTGCGCGTCCACCCTGAATCCGGTGGTGGGACAGCGCAAACCGGGCACGGTCGGTCTCCCGCTGCCCGGTCAGACGGTGGCGATCATGGATCCCGAGGGCGCGCTGTCGGCACCCGGCGAACCCGGTGAGGTCGTCGTCCGCGGGCCGAATGTCATGCGGGGCTATCTCGGCAAGCCCGCCGAGACCGCGGCCACCGTCGTGGACGGGTGGCTGCGCACCGGCGATGTCGGCTACTTCGACGCCGACGGTTACCTGGTCCTGGTCGACCGGATCAAGGACATGATCATCCGCGGCGGCGAGAACCTGTACCCCAAGGAGATCGAGAACGCCCTCTACCGGCACCCGGCGGTCCACGAGGCCGCGGTCGTCGGGGTGCCCGACCCCGTGCTCGGCGAAGTGCCGGTCGCCCATGTGGTGGCCGCGCCGCGGGCCACCGTCACCGCCGAGGAGCTCACCGAGCACTGCCGGGCGGAGCTGGCCGCGTTCAAGGTGCCCGCCGCGATCGTGCTCACGGCCGAGATGCCGCGTAATCCGGTCGGCAAGATCGACAAGAAGCAGCTGCGGATACTCGCCACGCGCGGCTGAGCGCCACTGCGCCGCAATTCGATTCGAACGAAAGTCGGACTTTCGGTCGCGGTCCGCCGCGCCCGCGAGCAGAAGGAAAGGAACAGCGCCATGGGCTTCAAGACGGGAGATTTCCCGCCGGTGGATACCGAGACATTTCTGGATCTGCCATTGCGCGAACGTGTTCGGACGCTGGCGTTGCACTGGGCCGAATACGGCTTCGGCACGCCGAAGATGATCCACACCATCTACATCATGAAATTGCTGGTGCTCTACATGCTCGGCGGCGTACTGGTGGCGACCGCGACGTCGGGCACCGGGCCGTTCTGGGATATCGCGCAGTGGTGGAACCAGCCGATCGTCTACCAGAAGCTGGTCCTGTGGACGGTGCTGCTCGAGGCGATCGGTGTCGCCGGTTCCTGGGGGCCGCTGGCGGGCAAGTTCAAGCCGATGACCGGCGGCGCGCTGTATTTCGCCCGGCGCGGCAGCATCAGGCTGCGGCCGTGGCATCGGGTGCCGTTCACCGACGGCAACTCCCGCACCCTGCTCGACGTGGGTCTCTATCTCGGCTTCCTCGCGTCGCTGCTGGTCGCGCTGCTGGCACCGGGCAAGACCACCGCGTCACTGCTGGAAGCCCTGCCGGACAACACGTCCGGGCTGGTTCGGCCCGCCCTGCTGATCGCGCCGATCGTGCTGTACGTGCTGTGCGGCCTGCGCGACAAGACGATCTTCCTGGCGGCCCGGGGCGAGCAGTACCTGCCCGCGCTGTTGTTCTTCGCGGTGCTGCCGTTCACCGACATGATCATCGCGGCGAAGCTGCTGATCGTGATCGTGTGGGTCGGCGCCGGGGTGTCCAAATTCGGCAAGCACTTCACCAATGTGGTGCCGCCGATGGTGTCCAACAGCCCGTCGATGCCGTTCCGGTCGATCAAGCGCGCGCACTACCGCGACTTCCCGCACGACATCCGCCCGTCGGGGCTGGCCTCGTTCATGGCCCACGTCGGCGGCACCACCGTCGAGGTGGTCACCCCGATCGTGCTGCTGTTCACCACCAACCACTGGCTGAACCTGGCCGGCGTCGCGATGATGGTGATCTTCCACCTGTTCATCACCTCGACCTTCCCGCTGGCGGTGCCGCTGGAGTGGAACATCCTGTTCGCCTACCTGACCGTGTTCCTGTTCCTCGGCTTCCCGAACTCGGCGGGCTACGGCGTGTTCGACATGTCCTCGCCGTGGCTGACGGTGGCGATCGCGGCGGGTCTCGCGTTCTTCCCGGTGCTGGGCAATCTGCGCCCGGACCTGGTGTCGTTCCTGCCGTCCATGCGCCAGTACGCGGGCAACTGGGCCTCGGCGCTGTGGGCCTTCTCCCCCGGCGCGGAGGCGAAGCTCAACACCATCGCGCACCGGCCCGCCGACAACCAGATCGACCAACTGCTGGCCATGGGCTACCCGCCGGAGGTCGCCGAGATCACCATGCAGCAGACCATCGCCTGGCGGTCGATGCACAGTCAGGGCCGCGGCCTGTTCTCGCTGCTGTACAAGCACGTTCCCGCGCTGGACAGCTGGACGGTGCGCGAGGCCGAGTTCGCCTGTAACTCGCTGATCGGCTTCAATTTCGGCGACGGTCACCTGCACAACCTCGATCTGATCGACGCGGTGCAGGCCCGGGTCGGGTTCGCACCGGGAGAATGGATCGTGGTGTGGGTGGAGTCGCAGCCGATCCACCGCGGCACCCAGCAGTACATGGTGGTCGACGCCGCGCTCGGCGTGCTCGAGCGCGGTACCTGGGAGGTCGCCGACGCGGTGGCCGCGCTGCCGTGGCTGCCGGACGGCCCCATCCCGCACCGGGTGACCTGGCGACGCGAAGACGTCACCGGCACGATCACCCCGCAGCACGACACCGCGGGCCAGTCGGCCGAGTAGGAGAGGACGAGTCGATGACGACGGCGACAGTGGTCGGTAGCGGCCCCAACGGGTTGGCCGCGGCCATCACCCTGGCCATGGCCGGGGTGGCGGTGACGGTGCTCGAGGCGGCGGACACGATCGGTGGCGGTACCCGCTCGAGCGAGGCGATCGTGCCCGGTCTGCTGCACGACCACTGCTCGGCCATCCACCCGATGGCCGTGGGGTCGCCGTTCCTGCGGCGGATCGATCTCGAGCGATACGGTCTGCGCTGGGCGTGGGCCGACCTCGACTGCGTACATCCGCTCGACGACGGCAGCGCCGGGGTCCTGCACCGGTCGGTCACCGAGACCGCCGCCGGTCTCGGCGCCGACGAACGGCTGTGGCGCGCCCTGTTCGAGCGGACGGTCGCCGGCTACGACGAGACCGGCGCCGACATCATGCGGCCGCTGCTGCGGCTCCCCCGGCATCCGTTCCGGCTGGCGCGCTTCGGCATTCCCGCGACGGCGCCCGCGTCCGTGCTGGCGCGGGCCTTCCGCACCGAACCCGGGCGGGCCCTGTTCGGCGGTGTCGCCGCGCACGCGTTCCATCCGCTCGAACGGCCGCTGAGCGCGAGTATTGGGCTCGGCATTCTGACCGCGGGACACCGCTACGGCTGGGCGGTGGCCGTCGGCGGCTCACAGCGGATCGCCGACGGCATGGTGGCCGTCCTGGCCGATCACGGCGGCAAGGTCGAGACCGGGGTGCGGGTGCGGTCGGCCGCCGACCTGCCCGCCTCCGACATCACCGTCTGGGATGTCGCGCCGACCGCGGTCGCCGAGATCCTCGGCGACCGGCTGCCCGTCCGGGTCGCCCGCGCCTATCGTCGATTCCGGTACGGCCCCGGCGCTTTCAAGGTCGACTTCGCCGTCGAGGGCGGCGTCCCGTGGACGGTCGAGGCGGCCCGCCGGGCGGGCACCGTGCATCTCGGGGGCTCGTTCGCCGAGATCGCGGCGGGCGAGCGCGACATCCACGCGGGCCGGATGCCGCAACGCCCGTTCGTCCTGGTCGGCCAGCAGTACCTCGCCGATCCGCAGCGGTCGGTGGGCTCGGTCCACCCGGTGTGGACCTACGCCCACGTCCCCCGCGGCTACACCGGCGACGCCACCGAGGCGATCATCGCCCAGCTCGAACGCTTCGCCCCCGGTTTCCGCGACCGGGTGGTCGGCTCCACCACCCGCACCACCACGGAGTTCGCCGACTACAACCCCAACTACGTCGGCGGCAACATCATGACCGGCGCCAAGGACATCTCCCAGCTGGTCTTCGGCCCACGAAAAACACTGCAGCCGTACGACATCGGTCTCCCCGGCCACTACCTGTGCTCGGCGGCGACCCCACCGGGGCCGGGCGCGCACGGCATGTGTGGCGCCAACGCGGCCGAGCGGGCACTGCGCCGCCTCCGCTGACCGCGCGGCACTCCGATCGGCCTCCGGGCACGCCGGCGGCGGCGCAGGCCCCACCTCCGACGAGTGGTCGGCCCAGTCCGCGGAGCCTTCCTTGTCGGACGATCGACCTGGAGTTCGGCAACCCTGGCGTCGACCGTTTCCGCAGGTGGTAGGTTCGGTTGCCAGCCCATAGCTGGTTGCCGATCCCACTCGGTCAGGAGGTGGTCAGCCGACATGTCCCGCGCATTCGCCGCGCGCTGGGCCGCGCAGCTGCTCGCCGCCGCCGACGACGCCGCGCCCCCGGAGCGGCTCGTGGCCGAGCTCGCGGCCTGGACCGATCGACTGCTGGCCGCCCTCGCCACCGGGCGTCCCGATCCCGCCGTCGCCGAGCGGGCCGGAGCCGCCGTGCACGACCTCGGCTGCGCCGATCCGGTGGCCATCGCCCGGTCGATGCCGATCCTGCAGGCCATGACCGAGGCGACCGGCGCCGATACGGCGGCGTTCGGCACCCTCGCGGGTGGATTCGGGCAGGGCTTCGCGCGGGCACTGGCGCAGGCGGCCACGCCCGCTACCGAGGGGCTGGAGGCGGCGTTCCGGCACGCGTCCATCGCCATCTCCATCGGCGACGCCTACGGCAACATCATCAACGCCAATCCCGCCTTCGAGCGGCTGACCGGCAAGACCCTGGCCGAGCTCCAGGGCACCTCGGGCTTCGATCTGGCCGAGGAGGAGGTGCACCAGGCCAGGGAGCGCGTCCACGGCGAACTCGAACGCTCCGAGACCGGCACCATCCGGATCGAAGGCGAATACGTGCGCCCCGACGGTAGCGAAGGCTGGGCGAACTGGACGGTCACCCGGTGCGTCTCCGCCTCCGGCGGCAGCTACCTGCTCGGCTTCGGCGAGGACACCACCGAGCGGCGTACCACCACCGAACGCCTGCACTGGCAGGCCCACCACGACCCACTCACCGCCCTGGCCAACCGCAGGCATCTGCTCGCCCAGCTCGACACCCTGATCACCGAGGCGGCGCCGGACGACATCGCCGCGGTGTGCGCGCTGGACATGGACGGCTTCAAGGAGATCAACGACGCCTTCGGGCACACCGTCGGCGACAGCCTGCTCATCGAGGTCGCCGCGCGCATGCAGGCCTGCCTCGATCCCGAGACCGATGTGCTCGCGCGTATCGGTGGCGACGAGTTCATCGCGGTGCTGCCACCCCCGGCCGACGAGGCACGCATCCAGCGCACCGTCGATCTGCTCCACGCCGCCGTCGACGAACCCTTCGTGGTCGCCGAGCACGAGATCCAGATCACCATCAGCCTCGGCGCGATCTTCGCGCGGATCGCCGGCGCCGAGCCCCGCGACCTGCTGACCGCCGCCGACAACTGCCTCTACGCGGCCAAGGCACTCGGCAAGAACCGCTGGATCCTGCGGCACTGGGATCCGGTCGGCACCGGTTCCTGATCGATCCCCCAGAGGTGGTGCGGCGCAACGGGTCTGCGGGATCCGTCGGCCACACCACCGCCACGAACACTATCAATAATGTTGCACAGCAACATAATTCGAGTTCGCGGGAAACGCCTCCCGGCTAGGGGTTCATGCGGTAGGCGCCGGCCAGCGAGCGGGCCTCGGTGAGCACCCGGTCGAAGCGCGCGTCGTCGACGACGGGCCGACGGACCAGGTCGAGCGCGCGGCGCTGCTGGGCGGGCGTCGCAGTGGGCTTGTTGTGCAGCGTCACCGCGTTCGCGGAGAAGGTGCGCACGAAGCCGTCGAAGATCTGGTCGAGCACCGAGGCGTCGGTGCCGTCGATGCGCGCCTGTTCCAGGATCAGCTGAGCGTAGGGCACCGCGGTGAACAACTCGCCGAGGGCGAACAGGAAGTCGACATCCTGGCGCTGCGCGGCCGTCGGCCCCGCCGCGGCCAGCAGGCCCTGCAGCGCGCGCACCTGCTCCAGGAACACCGCCACGTTCGGCACGTCGCGGAAGCCCTCGAAGACCGGCCGCCAGTCGGCGAAGCGGATCCGGCCGAGGCCACTGCTCGGACCCTGGCGGAACAGGAACTCGTCGTCGGCGGGGTCGCGCCGGGTCGGCACCGGAGCGTAGCCGGCACTGGCGAATTCGGCGCGCAGCGGCTTCACCACCGCGCCGAGTCGCGGCGCGAGCTTGCGGCTCGACCAGCTCAGCGCGTTGGTCACCGCCCGCGCGGCACCGGCGGGAGCCACCGCGGCGCCGGGAATCGATTGCAGCGCGGCCAGTCCCGCGTCGGCCGGGTGGAACATGTAGTTGGCCATGAACTTCAGCGACAGCGCCATGTTCACGTGCACGGTGCCCTCGAGCCGCGGCAGGCCGAACATGGCCGTCATCGCGACCGGGAAGTACATGTCGTTCTCGAAACCGCGCGCGGCGATGACGTCGGCGAGATCCTCGATGACGCGCTGCCCCTGCCGGGTCACCGACATCTTCTCGATGGCGTTGAACAGCAGGTAGCGACGATCCTGCGGCGAGGCCGAGCGCATGTAGTCGATCGCACGCTCGCTGTAGAGCTTCATCGCGACGATGCGCGCGTAGGAGTCGGCGATCAGCGAGCGCACCTGTGGAAACTCGGTCACCCTGTGCCCGAACAGGATCCGGTTCTCGGCGTGATCGATCGCCTCGTAGAAGGAGTGCTCACAGGCGCCGATGGCGCCGAAGCCGAGGTTGAACTTGCCGACGTTGACGGTGTTCATCGCCGCGTGGAAGGCGTCCTCACCACGATGCAGGATGTCGGCCTCGGCGACCGGGTAGTTGTCCAGCTCGAAGGCCGCGACGTAGATCTGGCTGTTGACCACGTTGCGCCGCAGCTTGTAGGCCGGGTGCTGACTGTCGGCGACGAAGAACAGATACCCCTCGTAATCCGCTTCGGTCGGCTTGGCGGTCAGCGCCTCGGCGCTGTCGATGATCGGCTTGTCGGAACGGCGGCCGAACACCGAGACCATCGAAGCCAGGTTGCCGTTGCCGATGTAGTGCTTGGCGCCGGTGGCCGAGTACCCCCCGTCGGGCTGCGGGTCGACGATCATGTCGGTGGAGTACACGTCGGCGCCGTGCGCCTTCTCCGAGAGCCCGAAGGCGAAGATCTCCCCGGAGTCGAGCTGGGCGGCCGCCTTCTTCTTGGCCGCGGCGTTGCCGCTCTGCCAGATCGGCCCGAGGCCCAGGATGGTGACCTGCCAGACGTACCAGTAGGTCATGCCGTAGAAGCCGAAGATCTGGCTGAGCACGGCGTTGCGGCCGGTGTCCCAGCGCTTGTTCGGGTCGCCGTCGGCCTCGGCGGCCGGGGTCAGGAACGTCGCGAACAGGCGCTCGCGCTTGACGAAGTCCAAGAAGTCCGCGGGCCAGACCTGCTCTTTGTCGTCCTGGAGCAGCCGGACCTTGCCGCGGGCCTCGAACCAGTCGACGACCGCGTGCAGCAGCCTGCGGGTCTCCGGGTCGAACTGGGCGAAATCGCAGCTCTTCGGGTTGAACAGGACCTGGGGCATCGTCGGCTCCTCGTGCGGGCGTCCAGCGTTGTCGGACGCTTCATTCATGAATGTAGCATTTATCTACACATGTGTAGGAAGCTGTCGGCGATTGCTATCGTGGTGCGATGGGTAGCGAGTCGGCCGTGCGGCGGCGAGAACGGGCGGCACATCTGGGTCCGGAGCGGCGGCGCCCCCAGGTCCTCGACGCCGCGCTGGCGATCGCGGCCGAGCAGGGTATCGCCGCGGTGACCATGGGGGCGATCGCCGAGCACATGGGCGTGACCAGGCCGGTCGTCTACGCCTGCTTCCCGGATCGGGTCCAGCTGATCGACGCGCTGATCGAGCGCGAGGAGGCCTTCCTCGTCTCCGGCGTGCTCGACGTCCTGCCACCGCGCGCGACCGACGCCGACGAGACGGTCTTCGTCGAGGGCTATCGCGCGCTGCTGCACAAGGTGGCGAGCAGGCCCGCCGCGTGGCGACTGCTGTACGGCAATCCCGATCCCGCGGTCGCCGCGTCCTTCGGCCGGGGCCGGACCCTGGCGATCGCGCGCTGCACCGAGTTGCTGCGCCCGACGCTGCACGCCTGGGGCACCGTCGATGCCGAACACAAGCTGCCCGCCCTGGTGGAGCTGTGGGTCTCGGCCGGCGAGGGCGCGGTGCGGACCCTGTTCACCAGCGGATCCGGCTGGGCGCCCGACGAACTCGGGGCCTTCGTCGGCGCGGCCGTCTACCGGGCCATGCGCGCCGCCTGAGCCTCCGCCCGTTCCCGCTCGGCGACCTCGGCCGCCAGCCAGGTGCCCATCATGCGGGCGGTCATCGTGATGGCGTCGGCCCGCTCCGCCGCGGTGACCTCGACCGCGGCGGCGCGCACGACGGCGGCGAACCCGGTGTTGATGAAGACGAAGGCCACCGTGTCGAGGTAGCCGTCGTCGGCGGGACCGAGCCCCTGGATCAGCACGACCTTGACGATCAGCCGCAGCCGCTGTTCGAACTGCGGCAGTCCGGTGCTGTAGAACTGCACGCCGCCGATCAGGGCGCGCAGCAGCGCGGAATTCGCGACGAGGATGTCGCTGAAGATCCCGAGGATCTCACCGACCACGCGCGTGCAGTACTCGGCCGAGGCCTCGCTTACCGAGTCCGAGAACTCGAAAGCCCGGGCGGTGAAGCCGTGTTCGAGATCGGCCAGCAGGCGATCGAGCAGCTCGTCGACGATGACCGAGCGGTCCGCGAAGTACCGGTACAGGGTGCCGATGCTGACCCCCGCTTCGGCCGCGATGCGATTGGTCGAGGTCTGCGCGACACCGTGCGAGCCGAACAATTCCGCGGCGGTGTCGAGAATGTGATCCCGAGTCTCTTTCGCGCGATCCTGGGAGGGCTGGCGGCGCGGCTGGCTCGGCTGCTTCCGCCGGCGGGTTGCTTTGGGCGGCATTCACTGACCTCCACATTTCACGCCCGGGACCTGAAGCGCTCCCCAGAATAGGAGAACCGTCCACCGCACGGCGGCGGCTCCGGCTGTTCCACGTGACAGATCGGCCGGGCCGCCATGGTGAATTCGTCCAACTCCCTGTGACGTTTCCCTCCCGCGACAGCCCGCGCCCTAGTGTCTGGACGGTGTTGGAACAGACCACCGACGGCAGCGAGGCCGGGTTCGATTTCGACGTGCTGATCGTCGGCTCCGGGTTCGGCGGCAGCGTCACCGCGCTGCGACTGGTCGAGAAGGGCTACCGGGTCGGGATCGTCGAGGCGGGCCGCCGGTTCGCCGACTCGGACTTCGCCGCGACGAACTGGGACCTGCGCCGCTACCTGTGGGCCCCGCGGCTCGGCTGCTTCGGCATCCAGCGCGTGCACCGCCTGCGCGACTGTTTCATCCTGGCCGGCGCCGGAGTCGGCGGCGGTTCGCTCAACTACGCCAACACCCTCTACAAGCCGGGACCCGCGTTCTTCGGTGACCGGCAGTGGGCCGACATCACCGACTGGGACGCCGAACTCAGCCCGCACTACGACCAGGCCCGCCGGATGCTCGGTGTGGTCACCAATCCGCATCTCACCCCCGCCGACACCGTCATCCGGGAGGTGGCCGAGGAGATGGGCGTCGGCGACACCGTCGTGCCGACGCCGGTCGGCGTCTATTTCGGCGAGCCGGGCCGCACCGTCGCCGACCCCTACTTCGGCGGGGTCGGCCCCGCCCGCACCGGCTGCGTCGCCTGCGGCGAGTGCATGACCGGCTGCCGCCACGGCGCGAAGAACACCCTGGTCAAGAACTATCTCGGGCTCGCGGAGCAGGCGGGCGCGCAGGTACTTCCGCTGACCACTGTCGAAGCGATCCGGCCGCAGGCCGATGGCAGCTGGCGCGTCGACACCCACCGCACCGGCGCCTGGATCCGCAAGAACCGCACCACCGTGTCGGCTCGGCAGGTGGTCCTGGCGGCTGGCACCTGGGGTACCCAGAACCTGCTGTTCCGCATGCGCGACAAAGCTGTGCTGCCCGGTCTGTCGGACCGGCTCGGGGTGCTGACCCGCACCAACTCCGAGGCCATCCTCGGCGCGGGCCGGACCACCATCGACCCGGAGCGCGATCTCACCGCGGGCGTGGCGATCACCTCCTCGTTCCATCCGACCCCGGACACCCACGTCGAGCCGGTGCGCTACGGCAAGGGCTCCAACGCGATGGGGCTGCTGCAGACCTATCTCGTCGACGGCGGTCACCGCACGCCACGGTGGGCCCGGGTCCTGCTCACCGCCGCGCGGCATCCGGTGCTGACCCCGCGGCTGCTGCGCACCGGCCGATGGAGTGAGCGCACGCTGATCCTGCTGGTGATGCAGAGCCTGGACAACTCGATCACCACCTACACCCGGCGCGGCCTGTTCGGCCGCCGCTTCACCTCCAAACAGGGCTACGGCGAACCGAATCCGTCCTGGATTCCGGCCGGCCACGAGGCCACCCGCCGGGTCGCCGACAAACTCGGCGCGACCGCGGGCAGCACCTGGCCCGACGTGTTCGGCGTTCCGGTCACGGCGCATTTCCTCGGCGGCTGTGTGATCGGAACGGACGCGGACACCGGTGTCATCGATCCGTTCCACCGCGTGCACGGTTATCCCACGCTGAGCATCGTCGACGGGTCGGCCATCTCGGCCAATCTCGGTGTCAATCCCTCGCTCACGATCGCCGCGCAGGCCGAACGCGCGGCGTCGCTGTGGCCCAACAACGGCGAGCCCGACCCGCGCCCACCGATGGGCGTGCCCTACCGGCGGATCGCCCCGGTGGCGCCCGCTCGTCCGGTGGTGCCCGCCACTGCCGCTGCCGCGCTGCGCCTGCCGATCTGGCCGGCGCGCTGAATAGCAGCTCCCAGCAACACATTTCGATAGTCCGACACGGCACTGCTAGGGTGTCCGGGATCGCCGGACAGCGCAGGGCAACGAGCTCGGGCAGGAACCGAGTTCGCCCTTGTTCGTCTCGAAGGGTGCAGCGGTACAACCACTTCGGACAATGAGCAGCGGCGACGCGGCTCGCCGGAGAGACCGGCGGGATGCCGGCCACATGGGCTCTTCGGTCGGTGACGACAAAGGAACCGATGACTCCGACAATCGCGGTGCTCTTGTTCTGCCTTGCCACTCTGGTGCTCCTGGGAGCGGTGACGGTCGCGGTCCTGGCGCTGCGGAACGAACGCCGTGTCCGCCACCGCCTGGACGCGGCCGAACGCGAGCTCTACACCCACGAGGAGGCGATGACGCGGCTGGCCGAGCTCACCCTGCCGCGCATCACCGACGAGATCCGCCGGCACACCGATCCGGTCGTCACCGCGGAAGTCCCGGCGCTGCTCCAGGATTCCCCGTTCGCGCAGAAGCTGGCCAGGACCCATGCCGCCGACCTGCGCCAGCTCCGCCAGGACACCACCACGGCCGTGGAACTGGCCGCCGAGGAGCGTGCCACGGCGCGGGTCGAGGCGGCGGAGGCGGCGGCGCGGGCACAGGTGGCGGCCGACGCCAGGGCAGCGACCAACAGCGCGGTCCGCGCGTTCGGCACCACCGTGGTCAGCCTCGGCGCCGATGTCGGCCAGGTGGTCAGCAACGCGTTGCGGGAGAACCGCAACGACGAGGTCTACGCGATCCTGAGCCGGATCGACCACACCGTGCAGCAGATGATCCGGCAGGCGCAGTCCTACGTCATCGTCTCCGGCGGCCTGCCCGGCAGGCGCTGGCCGCAGCAGACCGTCGACGAGGTGATCGGCGGCGCGACCAGCCGCGTGCGCGACTACCTGCGGATCCGGGCCGGCCACTGCGATCAGGTGATCGTCAGCCGGGCCGTCGAACCGCTCGTCCACACCGTGGCCACACTGCTCGACAACGCGCTGCGCTACTCACCGCCCTCGTCGTTCGTCGACATCACCTTCCAGGAGGGCCACCACGGCGTCACGCTGATCATCGACGACGCGGGCGTGCGGATGAGCCAGGAGCAGATGGAGGAGGCGCGCCAGGTGCTCTCCGGCGAGCGCGTGGTCGACATCAACTCGCTGGGTCCCTCGCCCCGGGTCGGGTTCCCGGGCGTCGCCGCGCTGGCGCGGCGCTACGGCTTCGCGGCCTATGTCGACGGACCGAACATCTACGGCGGCACGCGGGCGATGGTCTTCATCCCGGCGGCCCTGCTCGTCGCCGCCGAGCCCGAGCCGCGCCCGATCGAGGCCGAACCCGTCGCGCGCGAGCAGGTCGCGATCACCGCCGAGGCCGAGTCGACCGGCAGGCACAGGCCCACGGCGGCACTGCCCGCCGCGCCGGCGCCGGACGACCTCGCCGACAGCCGGACCACCGGCGGGCTCCCCAAACGCAGGCGCAGGGACGTCGCCCCACCCGACGACCGCGCGAACGTTGCCGACACCCCGGGCAGGCCGGAACTCGCCGCCGCCTGGCACAGCGGTTCCCGACACGGCCGCGCCGCGGCCGCGCAATCGACGGAAGGGCAGGACATCCGATGAGCACTCCCCTCGCAGACAGCACCAACCGGCTCGCCTGGTTACTCGACGATCTCGAGCTCGACGGTGTGCGCTTCGCGGTGCTGCTGTCCGATGACGGACTGCGCCTGGCCCATTCCGCCGGCATCACCCGCGACGAGGCCGAGCGATTCGCAGCCGCCGCGTCGGGGCTGCGGTCACTGGGCAAGGCGCTCGGCGAGTTCTGCGGCACGGCCGGGAATGCGGTGCGCCAGAACATGACCGAGTACGAGGAAGGCATGGTGCTGATCACCGCGGGTGGCGCGGGTACCCTGCTCGGGGTCGCGACGACCAGCGACGTCGACCTCGCCCTGGTCGCACACCGGATGAACGAACTGGCGGCACGGGTCGGGCGCGAGCTGGGGACGGCACCGCGGCGCAACGATCGGTCTCCCGCGTGACGGCCGACCCGACCCCCCTGCGCGTGCCATCGAGAGGAGAACACGCCGTGCCGCTCGACCTTCCGCTCGACCTCGATCCCACCCGCTGCCCGGTGTCACCGGACTCGCGGGACGGCCAGGATCGCGTGCCGTTGTACTCCCCGGAATTCGCCGCCGACCCGCAGAGCGCCTATCGCGCCATGCGGCATCGCTACGGGTCGCTGGTGCCGGTCGACCTGGTGCCCGGAGTCCCGGCCACCCTCGTGATCGGATATCGCACGGCGGTCCAGATCCTCAACGATCCCGACCATTTCCCGGCCGATCCGCGGATGTGGCAGCGCGACATCCCCGTGGATTGCCCGGTGTATCCGATGATGCGGTACCGCCCCAACGCGATTCGCACCAGCGGGGCCGAACACGTCCGGTATCGGCAGGTGACCGTGGCCGGTCTGGCCGGCGTCGACCTGTACCGGCTGCATCGCACCGTGGAGCAGATCGCGATGCCGGTGATCAACGGCTTCTGCGCCGACGGCACGGCGGATCTGCTGAGCCAGTATGCCTTTCCGGTGATCTTCGCGACGATCAACGCCATGCTCGGCGTGCCCGAGGAGATCGGCGGGCGGGTCGCCACCGGCATGGCGCAGATGTTCGAGGGCGGTGACACCGCGGTGCGCGGCGCGCAGATGCTCGAGGACGCGCTCTACGACCTGGTCCGGCTCAAGCAGGCCACCCCGGGCGACGACATCACCACCCGGCTCGTGCAGCACCCGCAGCAGCTCAACGACGAAGAGCTGATGAACCAGCTGCTGACGATGTACGGCGCGGGCATCGAGCCGATGCTCAACCTGGTGCTCAACACGATCCGGCTGATGCTCACCGATCACCGCTTCGCGGGCAGCCTGTTGGGCGGCAGCCTGTCCACCCGCGACGCGCTCGACGAAGTGCTCTACACCGATCCGCCGATGGCCAACTTCTGCACCACCTACCCGCGCCAGCCGATCCTGGTCGACGACGTGTGGCTGCCCGCCCATCAGCCGGTGGTGATCAGCATGGCCGCCTGCAACAACGATCCCTCGATCGGCAGCGGCGACTTCCTGGACAACCGGGCGCATCTGGCGTGGAGCACGGGCCCGCACGGCTGCCCGGCCAAGTCCCCCGCCTACCTGATCGCGCAGGAGGCGATCGATCAGCTGCTCGACGCGCTGCCCGAGCTGGAACTGGCGGTACCGGAGGCCGAATTGGTCTGGCGGCCCGGGCCTTTCCACCGCGCGCTGGCGGCACTGCCGGTGCGGTTCCCGAGGACGCCACCGCTCGCGGCGCCGACGCGATGAGCGTGGTCCCTGCTCGGCCGGCCGAGCAGGGACCCCTCGGGGCTACTCGCCGTGCACGCGCACCGGCAGGTGCCGGTGCCCGTTGGAGATGAAGCTGGGCACGGTGCCGAGTTCCTCGACCGGCGCTGCCAGGCTCATCGCCGGGAAGCGGTCGAACAGCGCGGGCAGCGAGACCAGTGCCTCGAGCCGGGCCAGCGGCGCGCCGAGGCAGTGATGCACGCCGTAGCCGAAGGCCATGTGGGACTTGTCGGGCCGGGTCGGATCGAACTCGTCGGCGGTCGCGCCGTGCCGCTTCGGGTCACGGCCCGCGCCGGCGTAGCTCGCCAGGATCGCCTCGCCCTGGCCGATGTGGACGCCGTCGATGTCGATGTCGGACACCGCGAACCGCAGCGGCAGGTGCGCGACCGGCGACTCGTAGCGCAGCGTCTCCTCCACGACGTCGGCCCAGGTGATCGCGCCCGCCCGGACCTCGGCGAGCACCGCGGGCCGGGTGAGCAGGGCGGTGATCGCCTGGTCGAGGAGGTTGACGGTGGTCTCGTGTCCGGCCGAGATGACCAGCAGCAGGGTGCCGATCAGTTCTTCCTCGGTGAGCGCGCCGCCCTCGTCCTCGTCGCGCTGGGAGATGAGCACGCTGGTCATGTCGTCGCCGGGGTGCTCGCGCCGGAAGGCCACCAGCTCACCCAGAATCCGGTACATCTCGAGATAGTTGGCCTGCGACTGTTCCGGGGTGAGGGTGGTGTCGAAGATGCCGTCGACGCACGTGCGCAGGCCCGGGTTCAGCGCCTCGGGCACGCCCATCAGCTCCGAGATCACCTGGATCGGCAGCGGATAGGCGAAGTGCTCCCGCAGATCGACGACCTCGCCGCGCGGGGTCGCGGCCAGCTGGTCGAGCAGATCGGTGGTGATCCGCTCGACCTGTTCCCGCATGGCCTCGGTGCGGCGGGCGGTGAACGCGGGCGCCACCAGGCGGCGCAGCCTGCGATGGTCGGCGCCGTAGGCGGTGAACATGTTCGCCACGGCCACCCACAGATACAGGGGCCAGTCGGCCGGGATCTCGCCGGCGACGAACGGCGGCCAGTGCTGCCCGGCGTCCTTGGAGACCCGTGCATCGGTGAGCAGCTTCTCCAGCAGCGCGACATCGGTGACCGACCACGCCTGCACCCCGCCGGGCAGCTCGACCAGCGTGGCCCGACCCTGCTCCCGGATGCGCGCGATCTCGCCCTGGATGTCCTCTCCCGTTGTATCGATTACCAACCGACTCGTCACCGATTCCACCATGAACCTCTCGATCACCGGTGTTTCCCGGACCCCAATGCAGGCGATCGCATCGAAACATACTGCTGGACTGAATCTTCCGATTCGGTTAGCGATGCTACCGGTCAGCGTGTCGGGTCGCAGGGACTCGGGGACAGCGGCATCGAGGCGACCGCCGGCCGGTCGCGCACGTAGGCAAAGACATTCGCGGGCCCTCCGGCGTCCTCCGCTGCGGGCAGACAGGCCCGCAGCCGGTCCAGCGCCGCGTCGAGGCGGTCGTCGGGGCCGTGCTCGGCCAGCAGCACGACGATCGCCTCCCAGGTGCGCCACCCGGGCTCGGGATCGGCCAGCAACTCGTCCAGATAGCGGTCCGGCTCGAGCAACCGCAGCGCCCGGCGCGCGTACACGTGCACCCGCCGGGGCAGGTCGGCGCGCAACGCCTCGATATCGGACGGGCGCACCTGCTGTCCGTCGACCGCGGGATCGACACGCAGCGACCACGGTTCGGTGAATTCGGCCGGTATGCTCCGCGCGTCGACGAGGCCCGGCCCGGTCGCGTCCGCCAGCATCGTGTGCGCGCGACCCGCCCGCTCATGGCACCAGTTGCCGAACTCCCACCACGCGGTCGGTGTGGCACTCACCTCCAGCCCGAAGCGGACCTCCTGCTGTCCGTCCGTCCAGCTCCGCTGGACCCGGCCGCGGCCGACCGACGCCACCCCACCCGCCGCCACCCGCACCCATCTGGCATCCGATCCATGGAAACCGTACGGCTGCAGCAGCTTTCCCACATCCCGCGTCAACCGGCGCAACGCCGAGTCCAGTCCGACCATCCCGGCAGGGTATCCACACCCACCGACAACCCCCCGTGGTCGTCGACGGCTAGGAGGCCTCCTCGACGAGGCCGGTGACGTCCTGGGCGCTCTCGATGCGCAGGGTGAAGCGGAAACCGCACGAGGATTCCAGCGAGGCGGTCCGGCGGTCGCCGCCGGGCGCGCTGCGGACGTCGATGCCGACGTCGAGATCCTCGAGGCCGACGTGGAAGCGCTCGGCCAGCCAGAATTCGGTGTGCCAGGCCGTCTGCCCGGCGAGGACGTCGCCGGAACCGGCGTGGAAGTCGGTGCGGCGCACACAGATCGGGGTGTAGCCGTCGGCGTCGGCGGGGAGGTAGAGGACGACCGGTCCGTGCATGGCGGTCAGCAGTTGCAGCACGTGGCGGGCGTCCTCGGTTGTCTCGATCGCGCGGTGACGGTGGCTCGCGGCACGTACGCGCGGATGCCGTTCACGGCGTCCGGACCCGGCTTGGTAAGGCATGGTGCGCTCCTCGGAGAATCTCGGTTGTCGGGGTCGCCAGACACTATGGGTGGGCAAGGTTGGTCCAGGGTTGGTGCCGATCGAATCTTGCGAAGCCGCGACCCGCCGGTGGAATCCCTCGCGACACGCGGCGTTGACATCGATATGACCCCGACACTCGAGTCGACTCGCCTCTCGATCCTGGATCGTTCCCGCGTCCGGCGCGGGCAGTCCCACGCCGACGCGCTGCGCGAGACCGTCGAGTTCGCCCAGCTCGCCGAGCAGTGGGGATTCCACCGGTTCTGGGTCGCCGAACATCACAGCGTGCCCGGTGTCGCGGGTACCGCCCCGACCGTGCTGGCCGCGGCGGTCGCGGCGGCGACCGACCGGATCCGGGTCGGGACCGGCGGGGTCATGCTGCCCAACCACCAGCCGTTGGTCGTCGCCGAGCAGTTCGGTGTGCTGCAGTCCCTGTTCCCCGGGCGGGTGGACATGGGTCTGGGCCGGTCGGTGGGATTCACCGACGGCGTCCGCCGGGCATTGGCCCACGACCGCGCCGATGCCGAGGATTTCGATGCCGACCTGATCGAACTGCTCGACTACTTCGGCGCGGGCCGTGCCGGCGTGCACGCCGTGGCGGCGGAGGGCACCCGCCTGCCGACCTTCCTGCTGGCGACGAGTTCGGGCGCCGAGCGCGCGGCCCGGTTCGGGCTGCCGCTGGTCATCGCGCAGGTCGGGGGCAGGGCGGCCATGGTGCGGGCGATCGAGCGCTACCGGGCCGAGTTCCGGCCGTCGGCGTGGGCCGAGCAGCCGTATGTGATCGTCTCGGCGACGGTCATGATCGCCGACTCGGCGGCGCAGGCACACCGACTCCTGCTCCCGGAGGCGTGGTCGAGCGCGTATTCGCGCACCCGCGGGGAATTCCCCGCCCTCGTCGCTCCCGAGGAGGTCGATGCCACGACGATGACCGCCCGGCAGCGCGACCTGTTCGAGCGGGCGCTCGAGGACCAGATCCACGGTGCCGAGAGGGAGGTCGCGGACGCCCTGGGACACTTGATTACCCAGTCGGGCGCCGATGAAATCCTCGTACACACCAGTACTTTCGATCGCGCGGCACGGCTGGATTCGCATCGGCGGCTGGCGCGCCTGGCCGGATTGCGTTCCCCGGCCCACTGACTCAGCCCACCGCGGCCTCGGTCCGGGCCCTGGCCAAGATCTCCTCGACGGTCTTCGCGGTGTCTGTTCGCAGGTGTGGCCCCAGAGCCCGAGCTGGGGCGTGTGACAGCGCCGACCGTCGTCGAGGCTCCACCTTCGACGGCGCCCCGGGGCCGCGATGTCGTTCGCGCGGGACCTTTTCCTCTCGCGACAAACTTCACGCCGACCATTGTGCCCCGGCGACAAAAGGTGTGGCCCCGGCGATACATTCCATCCGGAGTTCCTTCGTGAGGTCCCTCACTCCGAAGCCTCGGCAATCCGGCATCCGCCTTGGCCGAGACATCGCGAAGCAGCGATAGCCACCCACTGCCCGTACGCCGTAAATGAATGCATCACCCCTGTACAGCCTCGCTTTTCCGGCGGTAGCCACATATCCAGCACTTCCGGTCACACGTAGGCTCGTCGATGGTTGTTCCTCGAATACCGGGCCCTCAGATCGTTTCCGGGCGAACGCAATAACTCAGGTAGGGTTCCGTCCCACCGACGGTCGGAAATGATCCCAGGCGCACTTACAGACGTTGGAGGAGTTCACGTGTTGCATTCACGTTTCGAGTCGATCGGCGCATATCTTCCGTCGAATATCGTGTCCACCGCGGAATTGATTTCCCGTTTGAAAGTTCCGCCCTCGTTCGACCTGGAGCGGATCACCGGGATCAAGGAACGCCGGGTGCGCGACACCGCGCCCGACCGCATGCAGGACTCGTTCGCACTGGCGATGAACGCCGCGCAGGACTGTCTGACCAGGTCCCGCTACGCCCCGGGCGAATTGGACGTGATCATCTCCTGTTCGATCACCCGCAGCAACCAGGGCACCCGGATGTACATGGAGCCCTCGTTCGCCTCGACGATCGCGCAAGCGCTGGGCGCCGACTCCGCGATCACCTTCGACGTGTCCAACGCCTGCGCCGGAATGCTCACCGGCACCTACATTCTCGACCGGATGATCCGGGCCGGCGTGGTGCGCAACGGCATGGTCGTCAGCGGTGAGTCGATCACCCCGATCGCCGACACCGCCGTGAACGAGATCTCCGAGAAGTACGACCTGCAGTTCGCGTCGCTGTCGGTGGGCGACTCGGGGTGCGCGGTCGTGCTCGACCAGGCCGTCGACGAGGCCGACATGATCCACTACGTCGAATTGTTCACCGCGTCCGAGCATTCCCACCTGTGCCTGGGCATGCCCAGCGACAAGTCGGCCGGCGTCGCGCTCTACACCGACAACCGCAAGATGCACAACGAGGCCCGGTTCATGCTGTGGCCGGACGCGCAGGGCACCTACCTCGAGCAGCGCGGACGCACCTTCGCCGACGAGAAGTTCGACTACATCATCCATCACCAGTTCGGCGCGGCCGCCGTGCCGTACATCAACGGTGTCGCCGCCCGCGAGTTCGGCACCCCGATGCCGCCGGATCTGAACGTGATCGAGAAGTACGGAAACACCTCGACCACCTCGCATTTCATCGTGCTGCACGACCAGCTGTCCGAGCAGAGCATCGAGGCCGGGTCGAAACTCCTCATGGTTCCGGCCGCCTCCGGCGTCGTCGCCGGCTTCCTGTCCACCACCATCTCTTCGCTGAAGGTCTGAGGTTCGTCATGGGCGTGCGTATCCGAGCCACCGGCGCCAGCAAGGCCGCCGACACTCACAGCATCGTCGAGCACAGCGGGCGCGCCGCGCGGCAATGCCTGCAGCGCGCCGAGATCCGGCCCGACCAGGTGGGCGTGCTGATCAACACCGGCATCTTCCGTGACTCCAACACGGTGGAACCCGCGGTCTCCGCGCTGATCCAGAAGGCGGCGGGCATCGGCCTCGACTACACCAGAGACGATCCGCGGACCTTCTCCTTCGACCTGATGAACGGCGCCGTCGGCGTGCTCGACGCCGTCCGCGTCGCCGGGTCGGTGCTGGCGACCGGCAGCACCGAGCATGTGCTGATCGTCGCGGGCGACACCCATCCGTCGCTCACCCGCGGCACCGCCGACGCCGCGTTCCCCTACGCGACCGCCGGCGCCGCGCTGCTGCTCGAACAGGTCGAGGGGCCGGAGGGGTTCGGGCCCGTGCACTCCGCGCGCTCGACAGGCAGTCCCGCCGAGGTCGCCTACGTCGACACCGCGACCATGGGCACGACCGGCCGCAGCCTGATGACCGTGGAACGCGACCCCGATTTCGAGGACCGGATCCTGGCCGTCGCGGACCAAGCGGCCCGCGCCGCCCTCGCCACGGCCGAGATCGACCCGGCCGGGCTGGTCTTGATCGCCTCGACGCCGACTCCGCACTTCCCGAAGCGGCTCGCCGACGCGCTCGGCATCGACCAGGACGCGGTGCGCACCCCCGACCTGACCGACGGCGACCCGCACACCGCCGCGCTGCCGCTGGCCTACGACCGCGCGGTCGCCGAGCGCTCGCTGACCGGCCGCACCCACGTGCTGTTCGTCGCGGCGGGCGCCGGTCCGGCCGCGGCCGCCACCGTGTACCGACTACCCGCGGAGACCACCGCGTGAGGACGGCGACCTACTGGCGGACCATCGACGACTTCCGGCGCTTCGCGCAGGCGGAACCGGACCGGGCCGCGGTGATCTACCCCGACGGGCAGACCGCCGCGGGTCTGCCCGACTACCGGCGGATCACCTACCAGGAGCTGGACCAGTGGTCGGACGCGATCGCCGAGCAGCTCCTGCGGTCCGGCGTCGGCAGTGGGACCAGGACCATCGTGCTGGTGCTGCCCAGCGCGGAGCTGTACGCGATCCTGTTCGCGCTGTTGAAGATCGGCGCGGTGCCGGTGGTGATCGATCCAGGCATGGGCGTGCGCCGGATGGTGCACTGCCTGCGCGCGGTCGAGGCCGAGGCGTTCATCGGCATTCCGCCCGCGCACGCCCTGCGGGTGCTGTTCCCACGCAGCTTCCGTCGCGTGCGCACCACGCTGACGGTGGGACGCCGCTGGTTCTGGGGCGGCCCGACGCTGCGGGCCTGGGGCCGCAGACCCTCGGGCGCCTTGCCCGAGCGGGTGCCCGCCGCACCCGAGGACGTGCTGATCATCGGATTCACCACCGGCAGTACGGGTCCGGCCAAGGCGGTGGAGCTGACGCACGGCAATCTGGCCGCGATGGTCGAGCAGGTGCACGCCGCCCGCGGGCACACCCCGCCGGAGACCTCGCTGATCACCCTGCCGCTGGTCGGTGTGCTCGATCTGCTGCTCGGCGCGCGCTGCGTGCTGCCGCCGCTGATCCCGAGCAAGGTCGGGTCGACCGATCCGGCGCACGTGGTGGACGCGATCGAACGTTTCGACGTCCGAACCATGTTCGCCTCCCCCGCCCTGCTCATTCCGCTGCTCGAACATCTGCGCGCGCATCCGGCCGAACTGAGCACCCTGTCGAGCGTGTTCTCCGGCGGTGCGCCGGTCCCGGACTGGTGCGTCGCGGGGCTGCGTGAGGTGCTGAGCCCCGACGCCGAGATCTACGCGGGCTACGGCTCGACCGAGGCACTGCCGATGTCGACCATCGAATCCAGGGAACTGCTCGATGGTCTGGTCGAGCGCGCCCACCAGGGCGACGGCACCTGTATCGGCCGCGCGGCCGATCGGGTCGAGGTGCGGCTGCTCGCGATCACCGACGACCCGGTGCCGAACTGGGACGCGGCGGCGTCGCCCGCGGGGGCGCGCGCGGTGGGCGAGATCGTCGTGACCGGCCCGAATGTCAGCACCCGCTACTACTGGCCCGCGGCGGCCAACGCGGCGGGCAAGATCGCCGACGGTGATCGCACCTGGCATCGCACCGGCGACCTGGGCTGGATCGACGAGCAGGGCCGGATCTGGTTCTGCGGACGCAAGAGTCAGCGCGTCGAGACCGCGCGGGGACCGATGTTCACCGTGCAGGTCGAGCAGGTCTTCAACGTGGTGCCCGGCGTCGCGCGGACCGCGCTCGTCGGCCTCGGCACGCGGGGGGTTCAGCGGCCGGTGCTGTGCGTGGAGCTCGAACCGGGCGCCGATCCGGCGGCGACGCTGACCCGATTGCGCACCCGCGCCGTCGAATTCGAGGTCACCGCGCCGGTCACCGAATTCCTCGTCCATCCCCGCTTCCCGGTCGACATCCGGCACAACGCGAAGATCGGCCGCGAGGAGCTCGCGCGGTGGGCGGCGAAGAAACTGGAGGCACGACGATGAAGGTTCTGGTCACCGGCGCGTCCGGCTTCCTCGGCGGCGCGCTCGTGCGCGCGCTGGTCGCCGACGGCGTCCACGACGTGTCGATCCTGGTGCGGCCCACCAGCGTGCTCGACGACCTCGGGTCCGCGCGGGACCGGGTCGCCGTCGTCTACGGCGACCTCGCCGATCCGGCGTCGCTGGCGGCCGCCACCTCAGGCATGGACGTCGTGGTGCACAGCGCGGCCAGAGTCGACGAACGCGGCACCAGGGCCCGCTTCTGGGCGGAGAACGTGGCCGCCACCGAGACACTGCTCGACGCGGCCCGCGACAGCGGCGCGTCCCGATTCGTCTTCGTGTCGAGTCCGAGCGCGCTCATGGACCGGGACGGCGGCGATCAGGTCGACGTCGACGAATCACTGCCCTATCCACACCGCTACCTGAACTTCTACTCCGAGACCAAGGCCGCCGCCGAGCGGACCGTGCTCGCCGCGAACACCGACACCTTCACCACCGTCGCCCTGCGTCCACGGGCGATCTGGGGCGCGGGCGATCGTTCGGGGCCGATCGTGCGGCTGCTCGGCCGGACCGCGACCGGGTCGCTGCCCGATCTGTCCTACGGCCGCACGGTCGAAGCCTCGCTGTGTCACGTGGACAACATCGTGCACGCGTGCCGGCTCGCGCTCACGGCGCAATCCGTCGGCGGCAGGGCGTATTTCGTCGCCGACGCCGAGAAGACCGACGTGTGGGGGTTTCTCGGCGCGGTCGCCTCCCGGCTGGGCTACGCACCGCCGTCCCGCAGACCGAATCGCCGTGTTCTCACCGCCGTCGTGGCCGCCGTCGAGACCGTGTGGCGGATTCCCGCCGTGGCGCAGCGCTGGTCGCCGCCGCTGTCGCGCTACGCCGTCGCGCTGATGACGCGCAGCGCCACCTACGACACCGGCGCCGCCCGCCGCGATCTCGGCTACGCGCCGGTCACCGATCGCGATACCGGACTGACCGAATTCCTCACCTGGCTCGACGCCGCGGGCGGCATCGAGACCCTCACCAGGGACCTGCGGTAGTCACCGCACGACCGACGCACCGGAGGCAATCATGAACGGCAGCAGCACCTTCCGCCGCCCGATTTCGACGACCGAGCGCATGTACTTCCCCATGCGCGACCTCGCGCCGCCGTTTCTCATGCAGCTGGTCGTCCCCGGCGACGGCGATCTCGACCCTGACCGGCTGCGCCGCGCGGTCGCCGTGGCCGCCACGGTGACCCCCGGCGCACGATTGGTGCGTCGCGGCGCCGAGTGGGTCGACGCGGGCATCGCGCCCGCCGTCCGGGTGGTGCCGGGTCACGTGCTGCACGAGACCACGCTCGAGGCCGATCCGGTGCTCACCAGCCCGATCGGACCGACGCCGGAAACCACCGTCGAGGTGCTGCTGCTGACGGGCGCGCCGGTGACGCTGGTCTTCCGGGTCTTCCACGGCGTGATGGACGGCATGGGCATGGTGCTGTGGGTGACCAATGTCCTGCGCGCGCTGCGCGGGCAGGACCCGATCCCCCAGCTCGACCCGGTGGCCGATCAGGAGCTCGTGGACCGGGTCGGGGCGCCCGGCAAGCCCGCCACGATGGTGCCGCGCTATCGCAGCGCGACGGGCCGGGGCAGGCAGCGCCGTGGCGTCGCCCGGCATCTGTTGCGGCACCGGCGCATCGACGCGGCGGGCCCCGGTGCGCTGGCCCGGGTCTGCGCGCTGCTGGCCGCCGAGACACCGGGGACCTCGCGCATCATGATGCCGGTGGACCTGCGCAGGCACGACCCGGCGCTGCGCTCGACCGCCAATCTCGCCCTGCCGCTGTTCCTCGACATCGAGTCCGGACGCGACTGGACGTGGGTCAAGGAGCAGATCAAGACCGGTCTGCGCGAACGGCGCGAACTGAACCAGCTGGCGAACACCCGCATCACCCTGGTGCCCGACCCGGTCAATCGCGGTGTCCTGCACACGACGAACTGGCTCGGCGCCCGCTGGGGCCGGAATCTGGCCTCGGCCACCGTGTCCCACATGGGCCGCTTCACCGCCGACGAGCTGGCCGTGCCCGGTTTCCGGCCGACGGGGCTGTACGTGCTGCCCCAGCACAGCGTCGCGATGCCGCTGCTGTTCGGGCTCACCGAATTCGACGGCCACACCGATCTGACGGTGTCGGCGCGCAACGGCGACGGCGTCGAGGCCCGGCTCGAGGCGCTGCTCGACGGGATCGTGGCGATGCTCGAGACCGAACTGGCCGCGCGTCCCTCGGTGGACCGGCCGCTGTGACGGCGCTGGTTCGCCTGGTCATCGCCCGGCCGCGCGCGGTGCTGGCGGTGATCGTGGCGGTCGTCGGGTTGTGCGCGGCCTTCGGCGCCGATGTCACCCAGCGGCTCAGCGCGGGTGGGTTCGCCGATCAGGGCAGTGAGTCGGCGCTGGTCGATCGGGCGGTCACCGAGCATTTCGGACCGCAGAGTCCCGACGTGATCGCGCTCTACACCGTGCCCGCGGGCCGCACCGTCGACGAGATCGGCCCGCAGATCACCGCGGCGCTGGACCGGATCGATCCGGCCCTGCTCGCGCGACCGGCGCAGAGCTACTGGAACGCCGCCGCGCCGCTGCGGAACTTCCTGATCTCGCCGGATCGCCGGCAGGCCGTGGCGGCGGTGTTCACCGCCGGTGACGACACCGCGCGCATCGCCGCCTATCCCGCGATCGCCGACGCGCTGCGCGTGCCCGGCGTCGACACCCGGCTCTCCGGCTACAGCGCGCTCAATTCCGAGATCGTCGCGCGCTCGCAGCGCGATCTCGTGGTGGCGGAGTCGATTTCGCTGCCGCTGACACTGCTGATCCTGGTGCTGGTCTTCGGTGGACTGCTCGCCGGCGCGCTGCCCGTGCTGGTGGGGGCGCTCGCGGTAGCCGGGTCCCTGGGGGTGATCCGGCTGCTCACCGAGACCACGGAGGTCACCACCTTCGCGGTGAACATCGCCTCGCTGCTCGGCCTCGGTATGGCCATCGACTACGGCCTGTTCCTGGTCAACCGGTTTCGCGAGGAATACGCCGAGAGCCGGGACGTGCCAGCGGCCATCGCCCGCACCTACGCGACCGCCGGGCGCACCGTCGCCCTGTCGGCGCTGCTGCTGATGTGTGCGTTCGCGGGCACTTTCGTGTTCCCGCAGCCGGTGCTGCGATCGCTGGGCATCGGCTCCATCGCGGCGGTGGCCCTGGCCGCCGGACTCTCGTCGACCGTCCTGCCCGCCCTGCTGGCGCTGTTCGGCACCCGCATCGGACGAGCGAGGTCGACCACCCGCACCGAGCACTTCTGGACCAGGGTGGTCGACGCCGTGCTGCGCAGGCCCGGGGTCGTCACGGTCGTCGTCGGCGCGATCCTGCTCGCCCTGGCCGCACCGCTGACCGGCATCCGGCTCGGCGACATCGACCATCGCGCCCTGCCACCCGACAGCGAGATGCGCCGCACGGTCGAAGAACTCACCACGACCTTCCCGGCCGCCGCGAGTGGCGCGACCGTGCTGATCCACGGGCTCGACGGTCCACCGCAGACGGCCGCGATCACCGCGGTGCTCGCCGACGTCGACGCGATCGCGGGCGTGCGCGATGTGGTGCAGGTGGGGCGCGCCGACGATGTCGTCGTCCTGCACGCCTTCCTCACCGCCGCCGACCGCAGCGAGGACGCCACCGCCGCCGTCCAGGCCATCCGGGCACTGGCCCCACCGCCGGAAACGACGCTGGCCGTGGGCGGCGACACCGCCGCGACCGTGGACACGGTCGACTCGACGGTGCGGCGCATGCCGCTCATGATCGCGGTGATGGTGCTGGCCACCATGGTGCTGCTCACCGTCGCGTTCCGCTCGATCATGTTGCCGCTCAAGGCTGTCGCGATGGCGTTCCTCAGCCTGGCCGCCGCCTTCGGCGTGCTGACGATGATCTTCTACCACGGGTATCTCGCGGGTCCGCTCGGCATCACCGCCGGGCCGATCCCGGCGGGCATGCTGGTGCTGATCATCGCGGTCGTGTTCGGGTTGTCGACCGACTACGAGGTGTTCCTGCTCTCCCGCATGGCCGAGGCGCACCGCGCGGGCGCCGACACCACCACCGCCGTGCGGGTCGGCACGGTCAAGACCGCGCGCGTCATCACCGCCGCCGCCGTCCTGCTCGTCCTCGTCACCGGTGCGTTCGCCCTCTCCCCGTTGACTCCCATGCGCTTCCTCGGCCTCGGCATGATCATCGCCCTGGTCCTGGACGCCACGCTGGTCCGCATGCTGCTCGTCCCCGCCCTCGTACGGTTGATGGGAGAAGCCAACTGGTGGCTGCCCTGGCGGCCGCGGCTGGTCCGGATGCGCACCGGCAGGTCTCGGAGAGCACCATGGACCCGGCAGCCCGACTCCCGAACGAAGGACGACGCCGATGATCGTGACAACCCGCGAGAGGTGGCAGTCGGCCGGTGACCGGCTGCGGATCGGCGCGGAGGTAGTCCACGCCGAGGACGACGAGGCCGCACTGCGCGTTGCCGACGACCTGCCCGCGACGGCCCAGGTGCTGGCGTTGACCACGCCCGAGCTCGGCACGACCGTCGAGAGTGTGCCGGTCGACGCCGTCGAGGAGGTCCGGTGGATGCGACGCGGACCGGACGGACGCCACACCCAGGTGCTGCGGCAGCCGTCGACGGCGGCGACGCTGGACCTGCGACCGCATCCCGAAGGCGGCTGGTATCGCGAGACCTGGCGCAGCGAGCACACTTTCACGCCCGACGGTTACCCGGGCACGCGGGCCGCGGCGACCGGGATCCTGTTCCTGCTGCCGCCCGGCGAACAGTCGATCTGGCACGCGGTGCGTTCCGCCGAGGTGTGGCTGTGGCATCGGGGCGGGCCGCTCGAGCTCGATCTGGGTGGTGACGGCGATCGGCCGGGCACCGCGACGACGGTGACGCTGGGGCCGTTGATCGAAGCCGGTCAGCACGTGCAGTACGTGGTTCCGGCGGGCCACTGGCAGGCCGCGCGGCCCGCCGGCGGTGAGGAGGTCCTGGTGAGCTGTCTGGTCGCGCCGGGCTTCGACTTCGCGGACTTCCGCAGCTGAGGATCTACTCCGTCAGTAGTTGCGGGAGGTGGTCGAGGGTGTCGATGACGTGGATGCCGTCGCGGATCACGGTGCCGGAGCGAATGTTCGCGCGATCGAGCCAGCAGGAGCGCAGGCCCGCCTCGTGGGCGCCGACGGCATCGACGAGGTACTTGTCGCCGACGAACGCGACCTCGCGCGGTGCGAGCCCGAGCAGCGCGCAGCCGGCGAGGAAGATGCTGGGTTCCGGCTTCGCCGCACCGTGTTCCTCGCTGCACACCACCCGGTCACCGAAGAAGTCCAGCAGCCCGACGGCCGCGAGCTTGCGCCGCTGCTGGGGCACCGCGGCGTTCGAGACGATGCCGAGGCGGTACCTGGGCGCGAGGTGCCGCAAGACCGGCTCCGCGTCCGGGAACGCCGACCAGGCGGCCCGGCGACGCGGGGCGTATCCGGTGAACCAGGCGGCCGCCTCCGGGTCGGGCACCGCCGACGGCGCGACGCCGCGCAGACGGGAGACGAACGTGCGAGCGCGGGAGAGCTGCTGCTGGGCAAACGTGAGCTCACCGACGACGAAGCGGTGGTATTCGACCTCGGTGATCTCCCGCCACAGCGTCACCGCCGCCGCGGGATCGGCGAAACGGTCGAGCAGTCCGTCCGCCCGCAGCTGCGCGAGGAGACCGGCCGCTTCCGAGGACGAGTAGTCGAACAGGGTGTCGTCGACGTCGAAGAGCACACCTCGGATCGGCACGGACATCCCTTTCTCGGTTCCGACGCTGCCGGCGTCGCCTGCCCCGAGCATCGCACACGCCGATCGCGACGACAGTGCCGTCGCCGCGCCCGCGAGCCCGGCCGCCGCCGCACCGCCGTCCGCTAGGTGAAGGCGTAGTCGGTGAGAGCGAAATGACCGCTGCGCCAAGCGGCTTCGAGGGTGGAGGCGGGACGCAGGGGCACGTCGCCGTGTTTGTCGAAGTAATAGCTGTTGGCGGTGGCGCAGCTGTCCTGCCAGAACACCTGCCCGCCGCGGCGGGCGAGCATCTCCCGGAAGTAGCGGTCGTTGGCCTCCTCGGTGACCTCGATGCGCTCGGCATCGGTGCTGCGGGCGTGATGCAGACAGCGCAGGATGTGACGAGTCTGGTTCTCGATCAGGGTGAAGTAGGACGCGCCGTTGTAGCCGTAGGGACCGATGATGGAGAAGAAGTTCGGGAAGCCGGGGACGCTGACGCCCTCGTAGGCCTGCAAGCGGTTCTCGTCCCACCAGGTCTCCAGATCGCGGCCACCGACGCCGTGCAGGTCATAGGTCGGCATGTTGCCCGACTCCATCACCTTGAACCCGGTGGCCAGGATCAGCACGTCGGCGCGGTGTTCGGCGCCCGCCTCGGTGCGCACACCGGTGGGCGTGATCGCGCTGATCGCCGTGGTCTCCAGGGTCACGTTCGACCGGTTGAAGGTCGACAGATAGTCGTTGGAGAAGCTGGGCCGCTTGCAGCCGAGCGCGTACTTCGGGGTCAGTGCCTCGCGGACCGCCGGGTCCTTCACCTGGCGGCGCAGATGGGCAAGCCCCGCGCGTTCCCCGATCGCGGCGGTCGGCAGGGACCGGTGGTAGTGGGCGGCGAGGGGAAAGGTGAATTCGACATAGGTCTGACTCACCAACCGCGTCAGGGTGCGTCCGCCCGGCACTTTCAGCGCCAAGCGCGCGGGCAGCGGCAGCGGCATGTCGGGTCGGGGCAGGCACCAGATCGGCGTGCGCTGGAACACCGTCAGCTGCGCGACCTCCGGCGCGATCTCGGGAATCACCTGTACGGCCGAGGCGCCGGTGCCGATGATCGCGACCCGCTTGCCACGCAGATCCTGGCGGTGATCCCAGCGCGAGGTGTGCATGGTGATACCGGCGAAGTCCTCGATGCCGGGGATGTCGGGCAGTTTGGGCCGGGTGAGCACGCCGGTCGCGCTGATCACGAACCGCGCCGTCAGATCGGCGCCGTCGGCGGTGTGCAGCACCCAGCGCCGACCCTTCTCGTCGAAGTCGGCCCCGGTGACGGTGGTGCCGAAGCGGATTCGGGGCCGCAGGTCGTATTTGTCCACGCACGACTCGGCGTAGGCCTTGAGTTCGCGGCCCGGCGCGTAGACCCGCGACCAGTCGGTGCGCTGCTCGAACGAGAACTGGTAGCTGAACGACGGGATATCCACGGCGACACCGGGATAGGTATTCCAATGCCAGGTTCCCCCGACGCCGTCGGCTTCGTCGACGATGAGGAAGTCCTCGAATCCGGCGTTGCGCAGTGCGATCGCGGCGCCGATCCCGGAGAATCCGGCGCCGACGATGACGATCTCGTGGTCGATCCCGGTGGTGCTCATGCGATCTCCTTCGTCTCGCCGGCGAATTCGGGCGAGTAGTGGGTGCGGCCGCGACGGGCGAGCGTGCGGACCACGTGTCCGGCGTCCTCGGCGTAGACGATGGTGTCGACCCGGTGCTCGATCCCGTCGACCGTGCGCAGGCCCAGCGGGACCAGGCGCGCGATCGGCCAGGTCACCAGGGAGCAGTGTGGTTGCCGCAGTGTGCGGTAGTAGCCGTTGTGCACGGCGACCCCGGCGTCCTCGTCCGGGGTGAGCCGGTGCCGCAGCCACGAATCCCGCACCTGGACACGCAGATTGATCCGCGCACCCAGGCGGACCACCGGCTCGGGCAGCCGGCGCAGGATCGCGCCGGGCAGCGGTGCGCGCGGCACGATCCACACCGCGTCGGTCTGGAACACCGTCACCCGCACGGCCTCGGCGGCGATGCCGGGCAGCAGGCGCGCGGCCGCGGCCCCGCTGCCGACGATCGCCACCCGCCTGCCGCTGAACTCGTGGCGCGGGACGAAGCTCGTGTGATGGAGCTGGCGGCCGGTGAAGGTCTCGGCGAAACGAAGCGCGGTCATTTCGCCACCGGTTCGTAGGTGAGCTCGTCGGACCAGGACGGCCTGCGGCCCAGCACCCGGATCGGGAACCGGTCGATACAGGCGTTGGACACATCCGCCAGCAGCTGGAACGGCTGTCGCCGGTGAATCGTGGCCTTCCCGTGGGTCTTCACCACGTGATAGAGCGGCACCCGGCGGATGGCGGGGCTGCGTTCGCCGACGTTCTCGTAGCGGCGCACCGCCTGCCACAGCTTCTCCTCGTCGAGGCCCAGGGCGATGATGTTGGTCGACATCCGCGACAGCAGCGGCGCGTACAGCAGCGCGCCGAGCACGAACGACGGACGCACCGCGAAACCGGCCGTCTCGATGGCGATCCGGCGGATGGGCCCGGCGCCGAGCTGTTCGAGCACCTGGAAACCGACGGCCAGGTGCCGGGACTCGTCGTTGTTGATGTGGCGGAAGACCTCGTGGCACACCGGGTCGTCGACCTCGTCCAGCAGGAATTTCACCAGCGCGCCGTCCAGCGCCGTCTCCAGCGAGGGGATGACGGTGCCGAGCACCGGCAGGCTCAGCTGATCGGCGTAGCGGTCGAGCCAGCTGATCACGAGGCGGATGTTCTTGTTGGGCACCGGCATCTCGTCGCCGTCGAGCATTCCCCACCGGCGCATCAGCGCGAGTTCGGCGTTGGCGTGCTTCTGTTCCTCGGCGTGGAAGTAGCGGTAGATCTCGCGCAGCGGGCCCGGCGGCGCCTGGTGCACGAGGGCGGCGAAACCGCGCGCGCCGACGTGTTCGATCCACACCAGATCGGCCATGAAGGTGGCCAGCCGGGGGCGTTGCTCGTCGGTGATTGTGTCGGCACCCGGTGCGTCCCAGTCGATGTCGGCCAGCGCCCACTGCTTGGCGCGCACGGTGGCGAGCATATCGGGATAGGCGAACGTCATTGTTCGATCTCCTTCGGTGATGGATCAGCGCACGACCCGCTCCAGCAGGCCGGCCGAACGGGTGTAGGTCGCCGGCATCCAGCGTTTGGCCTGCCAGAGCACCTTGGCCTCGAGCTGCGGCACCACGTAGAGCTCGCCGTGGTCGACGGCATCGAGGGTGGCGCGCGCGATGGTCGCCGGTGCGCGACCGGTCCACCGCAGCAGCAGACCGCCCAGGCGCTCGGCGGTCTCGTCCATCGGCGAATCGGCCTGCATGATGTTGGTTTTCACGCCGGTCGGGCACAACACCGTCACGCCAACGCCGGTGCCTGCCAGCTCCGCCGACAGGGTCTCCGACAGCGCGAGCACGCCCGCCTTGCTGACGTTGTAGGCGGCCATCCGGGGCGCCGCGCCGAACGCGGCCGCCGAGGCGACATTGACGATCGCCCCGCGCCCCGCCGCCCGCAGGATCGGCGCGAAGACATGACAGCCGTGAATCACACCCCACAGGTTGACGCCGAGGGTGCGCTGCCAATCGTCGAGGGCGAATTCCCCGATCACCGGTCCGCCCGCGCCGATACCCGCGTTGTTGATCACGACCGTCGGCGCGTCGCCGAACCAGTCCTGGGCGGTGGCGGCGAGCCGGGTGACCTCGGCGATCGCGGTGACGTCGCAGGCGGTGCCGATCGCCTTCCCGCCCGCGGCCTCGACGAGTCCCGCGGTCTCGGCCGCGCGGTCGGGATCGAGGTCGGAGCACACGACGCGGCCACCGCGCCTGCCCAGCTCCACCGCGAAGGCCCGCCCGATGCCGCTGCCCGCGCCGGTCACCACGGCATCGGCGCTCGTGGTCCGGCGGCGTCCGCCGAAGGGAAACAGTCGCATGGCAACTCCCGGGTCGACCCGGTACGACTCGAATTGGTGGCATCTGCCACCATTGGCCGCACCTGACACCAATTAGGCTCGCGGCGGGGTAGTTTGTCAACCATGGATGTGCGCGCACCGGCACGAACCTGGGGCGGACTGACCGCCGACCAGCGCAGGGCGCAACGACGCGCCGGCCTGGTCGACGCCGCCCTGACCATCTGGCTGGAGCACGGCTGGGCCGCGGTGACCATGCGGGGCGTCTGCCAGCGGACCTCGCTCAACGACCGCTACTTCTACGAACACTTCGCCGACCGCGACGAGCTGCTGGCGGCGGTGTGGGACGAGGTGTGTGCCGAGGTCTTCGCCGATCTGGCCTGCGTGCTCGCCGAGAGCGCGGATCGCACGCCACTCGAGGTCATGCGCGCGGCGATCACCCGCGCGGTCGAGCTCCAGGCCGACCCGCGCGGGCGCGCCCGCATCCTGCTCGCCGATCACGCGGGCAGCGCCGTGCTCGAGCAGCGCCGCAAGACCATGCTCACCGACGCCACCGACCTGCTCATCGCCGCCGCCTGGCCCTACCTGCGCGCCGGCGTCGACGAGACCGACATCCGGATGAGCACCCTGACCGGCATCGGCGGCTTCATCGAACTGCTGTCGGCTTGGCGCACCGGCGTCCTCGACGTCGACGCCGACCGCATCATCGACCACACCAGTGCCATCGCCGCCCAGCTCGCGACGATGTTCCTACCCCCGGAGATCATCGGCGACCGATAGCCCGTCGCGGAAGGGCTTCGCCGAGCGGGATCGGTGGGGTGGGCGAACTCGGTGGGCTCGCGCTCGACTACGACCGGGTGTGCTGACCGCTCGGCAAGGCGGCGACACCGAGGTCGCGCAGGGCGTCGGCCAGGAACTCGTCGACGGCGTCGGTGCGTTCGAGCTGCACCAGGTGGCCCGCGCCCGGGACCTTCACCACCGCGCGCAGATCCGGGACGTTCGCGCGCAGCACGGCCAGCGGGTCGCGGCCGCTGAAGCCCTCCATGTCGGGGTCGTTCTCGCCGTAGAGGAAGTAGGTGGGTACCGACACCCGCGCGTCCGCGAGGGCTTCGGTGAGCGCCCAGTTGCGGTCGAGATTGCGATACCAGTTCAGGCCACCGGTGAAGCCGGTACGTTCGAACTCCGTTGCCAGGGTGTCGAATTCGTTCTCGCTCAGCCACGGCCAGGGCAGGTCGGGGGCTTGCGGCAGGACATCGAGGTAGCCCAGGCCCGGCGGGTTCTTCCAGGTGTCGAGGTAGTGGTAGTCGCCGGAGAGAGAGTAGTAGACCCTGGCCAGGAATTCACGGGGTCGCGCGGCCAGTTCGGCGTCGGCCACGCCCGGCTCCTGGAAGTAGGCCAGGTGCAGGAAGTGCCGCTGGGCAGCCTTGGTCCAGTACTCCGAAGGGGCGCGCGGCGGGCGCGGGGAGAACGGATTGTTCAGCACGACAACGGCATCCACGCGTTCGGGGGCGCGCAACGCCAGTTCCCACACGAGCTGGGCACCGAAGTCGAGGCCGACGAACACCGCCTTCGCCGCGCCGATGTCGTCGAGCAGCGCCAGCAGATCACCGATCACCGCCTCGTTGGTGTATGCCGCGACGTCGGCGGGGACGTCGGTGCGGCCGTAGCCGCGCAGGTCCGGGGCGATGGCCCGGAAACCCGCGCCGGCCACGGCCGCGAGCTGGCGGTGCCACACGAAACCGGTGTGCGGGAAGCCGTGGCAGAAGACGACCGGATACCCCTGCCCCTGCTCGGTGACGTGCATCCGGATGCCGCCGGTGTCCAGGAATCGATGGGTCAGCTCCACTACCGTCTCCGTTTCTAGAACGTGTTCCTATTTTGACGGTAGTGTCTGGAGGCCATGAGCGGAACACCCAAGATTCTCGCCGGCCGGGTCGCGGTGGTGACCGGCGCCAGCCGTGGCATCGGCAAGGGCATCGCCCAGGAACTCGGCGCGGCCGGGGCCACCGTGTACGTCACCGGCCGCACCACCACAGCGGGCCGACTGCCGGGGACCGTGCACGCGACCGCCGAGGAGGTCACCGCGCTGGGCGGTCACGGCGTGGCGGTCGTGTGTGACCACGCCGACGACACCGCCGTCGAGAAGCTGTTCGCGCAGGTCCGCGACGAGCAGGGCCGCCTCGATGTGCTGGTGAACAACGTCTACAACTCCCCCGCGGCGGCGCGCTGGCTCGGGCGCAAGTTCTGGGACGTCCCACCGAAGGCCTGGGACGAGACCTTCGACATCGGCGTCCGCTCGCACTACGTGGCCAGCGTGTTCGCCGCGCCGCTGCTGATCGAGTCGGCCGGGCTGATCGTCAACGTCTCCTCCCCCGGCTCCCAGCGCTACATGCACAATGCCGTCTACGGCGTCGCCAAGACCGCACTGGACCGGCTCACCGCCGACCTGGCCCACGACCTGCTCGGCACCGGCGCGACCGCGGTCTCGATCTGGCCCGGCATCGTGGATACCGAACTGCTACAGATGGTTCCGGCCGACGAGAACGGGCGCCGCGAGGTGACCCTGCCCGGCGAGGGCACCTTCGATCTCAATGCCGCCGAAACGCCGCGGTTCCCCGGCCGCGCGGTCGTGGCACTGGCCGCCGACCCCGATCGATCGACCCGCGGCGGCGGGGCCTGGAAGGTCGCCGACCTCGCCGTCGACTACGGATTCACCGACGTCGACGGCCGAATTCCACGCGCCGATTGATCGCGGAGTTCACCCCTGGATTTAGGTGAGACAGTGCGTTACATTCAAATCAGGGAGAGTCGGCTCGACGACGATCCCTGTGACGATGGAGAGAAACAATGACGTTCTCGAAGACCGCTGCCGCCGATCCGGACTACACCGACGCCCTGCTCACCCTGTCGGAGGGCTCGGTACACCGCAGGTTCGATCCCTTCCTCGATATCGACTGGGACGCACCGGAATTCGCCATCGATCGGGACGACCCGCGCTGGGTTCTCTCGGCCGAACTCGATCCGCTGGGCGCCACCGCGTGGTATCAATCGCTGCCGCTCGAGCGCCGCATCGAGATCGGCCGCTGGCGGCAGGCCAATGCCGCCAAGGTCGGGCTGGCCTTCGAGTCCATCCTCATCCGCGGGATGATGCAGTACGCGATGGCCCTGCCCAACGGGTCGCCCGAGTTCCGGTACTGCCTCCACGAGATGACCGAGGAGTGCAACCACATCCAGATGTTCCAGGAGCTGGTGAACCGCATCGGTGACGACGTGCCGGGCATGCGGCCGCTGTTCCGGGTCGCCTCGCCGTTCATCGGCGTCGCGGGCGGCTACTTCTGGGCCATCCTGTTCATCGGCATCCTCGGTGGCGAGGAGCCGATCGACCACTATCAGAAGGCCCTGATCCGGTCCGGCACCGCGACCCAGCCGACGCTGCTGCGGATCATGGAGATCCACATCGCCGAGGAAGCGCGCCACATCTCCTTCGCCAACGAGTTCCTGCGCAACCACCTCGCGCGGATGAACCCGGTGAGCACCGCGGTCTGCGCCGTGGCGTTCCCGATCGCCATGCGCTGGCTCGCCGACGAACTGGTCAAGCCGTCGAAGTCGTTCGCCACCAAGTTCGACATTCCCGACGAGGTATTCGAGGACGCCTTCTGGCGCAGCCCGACCTCCCGCAAGATCCTCAGCGGGTTCTTCGGCGACATGCGCGCTCTGGCCGGCGAACTCGGTCTGCTGAACCCGGCGACCAGGCCGCTGTGGAAGCTGCTCAAGATCGACGGTGGTCAGGCCCGCTACCGCAGCGAGCCCGACCGCCGCACCGCTCAGGCGCGGTAGCCGTCGGCGCCCGCGCGGGACATGACGATCGTCGGCACCACCGCGCGGGCCGACAACCGCAGCAGCGAGTCGACCATCTCGACGATGTCGTTCACCGCCAGCATCCGCTCGGGCGGGATCCGGTCGTGGATCCAGGCGCTCATGTCGGTGTCGACATAGGCGGGCGCGATGGCGGTGGCGGTGACACCGTTGCCGGACTCCTCGGCGTTGAGCGTGGCCAGCAGCGAGATCATCGCCGCCTTGGCCGCGCCGTAGACCGCCAGGCCCGCCTCGGCGTACACGCCGGTGATCGAGGACAGCGCGATGACCTTGGCGCCGTGGTCCGGATCGGCGGCGGCCCCCGCCCGCAGCATCGGCAGCGCGCCCTGGATCAGTTGCAGCGGGGCGCGCAGATTCACCGCGATGGTCTTGTCGAACCGCTTCATCGAGGACTCGGCGAGCGTGCCCGCGGTACCGACACCGGCGTTGAGGATCAGCGCGGACAGGGTCGCGTACCGGTCGGCGTGCTCGGCGAGCAGGCGGGCGATCCCGTCCTCGTCGGCCATGTCGGCGGCGACGGCGACCACGTCGGGGGCGCCGAGAGCGCGCAGCTCGGTGGCGACAGCGGCGAGCCGGTCGGCGTCGCGGGCGGTGATCGTCAGCGAATAGCCCTGCCGAGCAAGCCGATTCGCGATGCCCAGGCCGATGCCACGGGAGGCTCCGCTGATCAGTGCGGACTTGGTCGCGGTCATTTCCGGTGTCCTTTCAATGCGCACAGGCCGGCGGCCATGAACTCCGGGGTGGCCTCCGCGGCACGCTCCGCGGCGGCTCCCGCGCCGGAGCCACGCAGCGCCCGGTGGGTGATGCCCTCCCCGATCACGCCGAGTTTGAAGTTGGCCAGCGCGAGGTAGAAGCCCCAGTCGCCGAGGTCACGGCCGGAGGCGTCGGCGTAGGACTGAGCGAGGGCGTCGGCGCTGGGCATGCGGTCGCTGGTCCATGCGGCCGACGAGCCGAGCACCAGGTCGAAGATCGGCGACCGGTACACGCACATCAGCGCGACATCGGTGAGCGGATCACCGAGGGTCGACATCTCCCAGTCGACCACGGCACGCACCCGGCTCGGATCGGCGGCGTCGAGGATGGTGTTGTCGATGCGGAAGTCGCCGTGCACGATCGAGGACGCCGACGTGCTCGGCACCGCCTCGGACAGGGCCGCGTGCAGCACCGCGACATCGGCGAGCTCCCGGGTCTTCACCCGATCCCATTGCGACGCCCACAGATTCACCTGCCGTTCGACGAAACCGGCCGGGCGGCCGAATGTGCCGAGCCCCACCGCCTCCGGGTCGACGGCGTGCAGCCGGGCCAGCACGTCGACCAGCTCGGTCGCGCTCGCGGCGACCTGGTCGTCGGTGAGTGCGGCGAGGTCGTCCTGGTCGCGGATCACCCGCCCGTCGACGTACTCGACCACGGTCATCGGCGCGCCGAGGGCGGATCCCCGCTCGTCGAAGGCGACCGTGCGCGCGACCGGCACCGCCGAGCCCTGCAACGCGGCGGTGACGGTGAACTCACGCGCCATGTCGTGCGCGGACGGGGTGAGCCCGGCGACGGGTGGGCGCCGCACCACCCAGGTGGACGCGTCGTCGGCGGCCTTGAACGTCAGATTGGAGCGACCGCCGCTGATCAGTTCCACGCGCAGTTCGCCGCGCACCTCGACGCCGCCGGCCCGCAAGAACCGCTCCAGCGCGGCGACGTCCATTCCGGGAAGGCTCATTCGGCGGCCCGATGCGCTCGTTCGGCCGCGCGCACCGCGCGCTTGGCGATGGCCCACCGGTGGACCTCGGAGGGACCGTCGTAGATCCGGAACGGCCGGACCTCGCGCGACAGGCGCGCCAGCGGCAGGTCCGCCGCGACGCCGAGGCCGCCGCACATCTGCATGCTGCGGTCGATGATCCGGAAGATCGCCTCGGCGGCGTAGGTCTTCGCGATGGAGGTCGCGTCGGCCGCGGACTCGCCGCGATCGAGTTCCCAGCAGGCACGGGTCAGCAGCGCGCGGGTGGCCGCGATGTCGATCTCGTTGTCGGCGATCATCTGCTGGATCATGCCGAGATCGCCCAGGCGCGAACCGAATCCGCGCCGCTGCGCCACCCGGTCCACCGCCACGTCGTGGCCGCGGCGCGCGGCGCCGAGCCAGCGCATCACATGGGTCATCCGGGCGGGGCCGAGCCGCACCTGGGCGTACTCGAAGCCGCGGTCGACCGCACCGAGCACCGCCGCATCGGGGACGAGCAGATCCTCGAAGAACACCTCGCAGTGGCCGCCGAGCATCGACCGGTCCAGGGTGTCGATATGCCTGCCGACCCGGATGCCGGGGGTGTCGGCGGGGGCGAGGAACATCGTCGCGCCGCCGCGATCGCCGGGTTCGCCCGAGGTGCGGGCCATGATGATGAACAAGCCCGCGCCGTCGGCACCGGTGATGAACCACTTGTGGCCGTTGATGCGCCAGCCGCCCTCGGCACGCACCGCCCGGGTGGCCAGGGCGGCGGGGTCCGAGCCGGCGCCGGGCGCCGGCTCGGTCATCGCGAAGGCCGAACGGATGTCGCCGCGCGCGAGCGGCGCCAGGAACCGCTGCTTCTGTTCCGGATCGGCGATGTGGGCGAGCATGTGCACATTGCCCTCGTCCGGGGCGGCGATGTTCAGCGCCGTCGGCCCGAACAGGGAGTACCCGGCTTCCTCGAAGATGGGGGCGCGATCCGACATCCCCAGGCCGTGCCCGCCGAATTCGATCGGCGCGTGCGGGGCGAACACGCCGGCCTCGCGCGCCTCGCGCTGCAACTCCACGCGCAGGGCATCGCCGCCCGCGGCGGTGATGTCGCCGTCATGGGTGTCGTCGAGCGGAAGCACCCGGTCACGAATGAAGGCGCGGGTGCGCTCGGCCAGCCGCTGTACCTCGGGCGGATGGGACAGGTCGATCGCCACGGGCTTCACTCCTCCACACACTTGCCGAACGTTCGCTCGGCACCGGACACCTACGACAGTGACATGACCCGATAACTGCTGTCAATCGACGGATTCCCGAGGGGGCAATGTTCAGCTATTCTGAACATCATGAACACCTCCGACGGCGGGCTCGGCGCCCGCCTGCGACAGGCGAGGACCGCGGCCGGCCTGTCGCTGCGGGAGACCGCGCGCCGCATCGAGGTCAGCGCCGCCACGCTGAGCGCCATCGAGACCGGCAAGACCGGCATCTCGGTCCCGCGCCTGCGGTCGCTGGCCACCGAACTCGACACGACGACCCAGTGGCTGATCGGCGAGGAGTCCGCGCGGGCACCGCAACCGCGGCCGCGCGGCGCCGCCCCCGCGGCCGACACCGCCCGCGCCTGGCGCCGATTCCCGCCGCTGGACATCGATCCCGTCCTCGCCGCCGCGATCGACTCCTTCGTCGAGACCGGCTACCACGGCGCCACCATGCGCTCGATCGCCCAGCGCGCGGGGATGAGCGTGCCCGGCGTCTACCACCACTACCGCGACAAGCAGGACCTGCTGGTGCGCGCGCTCGACCTCACGATGGACGAGCTGCACTGGCGGGTCGACGCGGCGCGTCACGAGGCGAGCACTGGTCGCGACCGGGTGACGCGGGTCGTCGAGGCGCTGGCACTGTTCCATACCCACCGGCGCGAGCTCGCCTTCATCGGCGCCAGTGAGATGCGCAGCCTCGAACCCGCCAACCGGCGCCGGATCACCGACTCCCGCAACGAGATCCAGTATCTGCTCGACGCGGATATCGACGCCGCGCTCACCGAGAACCAGCGCAGCACCGAACACGCGCGCGCCGCGGGCCGCGCGATCGCCACCATGTGCACGGCCCTGCCGCAGTGGTTCCGCCTCGACGGCCCGGCCACGCCCGAACAGATCGCCACCGACTACGCCGACTTCGCCCTCGGCGTCCTGGGCATCCCCCGCTGACGGTGCGGCCCGCCCCGAAACTCTCGGGGCGGGCCCTTCCCCATGCACCATGCGGCGCCGCCACGTCGCACGGCAGGGTCCATCGTAGACGGACCGACCTCATCTCTCCCGCAACCACACCCGGACTGCCGAGGACAACATGCCGGACCCCGGGTTGTCCGCAGATCTCACTATCGATTTCGCCCCGCACGATGTCGAAACGGGGATCGGGCCGGGCGAGTCGGCCTCAGGGCGTGACCGCTTCCGCGCCCAGCGCGGCGAACCAGGCGAGGTAGTCGGCGGTGACGGCGCGCAGGCGGGCGACGGGCCAGTCGTCGGGATGGAGTTCGGCGGGCAGGACGGGGTCGGTGGTGAGGTGGTCCAGCCCGGCGCAAACAGCGGCGAATCTGGCTGTGGGGTCGGGGGTTTCGATGGCTGCCAGCAGCGCGTGACCGCGGGCGGACCAGTCGGCCAGCGGCCAGAGCCGGGCGGCGAGGTCGGCGGGGTCGGCGACCGGGCGGGTGCGCAGGCGGAAAATGGTGTCGTCGAGGTCGGTCGGCCAGGCGCGGTCGAGGTTGGCCGGACGCATCCAGACACCCTCGCGCAGTTCGGCCAGCCGCAGCGAGAGCAGGCGCGCGCGCAGGGCGGCACGGTCGGTGGCGGGGCGGCCGGTGGCGGTGACGACGACCTGTTCCCAGTCGCCGGTCCACGGGAGCGTCGCCGGTTCGGCGAGTTCGGTGCGGCGGGCGCGCAACGCGGGAGCGAGGGTGTAGGCGCGGTTCTCCCGCATCAGCTCGCCCGCGGCGACCATGCGGGACACGGCGACGCGGACGGTCGCCTCCGGGTAGCCGAGGGTGGTGGTGGCGGCGCAGATCTCGCGTGAGGTCATCGTCGGCGAATCGGCAGCGATGAGAATCCGGACCAGCGCCGAGCGGGCCGATACCGGGCGGACCTCGGTATCGGGGCCGGTCACAGGGGGTTGCACGGATCGAGTCTACATATTTCACTATTGCCACGGCCATCAGAAATATGTAACGTTGCCGACCATCAGCCGCCTCTCCGGCGTCGCCGACGACAAGGAGCCTCGCCCATGACCGCTACCCACCCGCTCGCCGGGCGCACGATGATCATGTCCGGTGGCAGCCGTGGCATCGGGCTGGCGATCGCCGTCGCCGCCGCTCGCCAGGGCGCCAATATCGTGCTGCTGGCCAAGACCGACGTGCCGGATCCGCGCCTGCCCGGCACCATCCACACCGCGGCCGCCGAGATCGAGGAAGCGGGCGGTCAGGCGCTGGCCGTGGTGGGCGACGTCCGGGACGAGGCCTCGGTGGCGAACGCGGTCGACCAGGCGGTGGAGCGTTTCGGCGGCATCGACTACTGCGTCAACAACGCCTCGGCGATCGCGCTGGCCTCCACCGAGGAACTGCCCATCAAGCGCTTCGATCTCATGCAGCAGATCCAGCTGCGCGGCACCTACCTGCTCTCCCGCGCCTGCCTGCCACACCTGCGCAACAGCGAGAACGCGCACATCCTGAGCCTGTCGCCGCCGCTGAACATGGCCCCGCACTGGCTCGGCGGACATCCGGCCTACATGGTCGCCAAGTACGGCATGTCGCTGCTCACGCTCGGCTGGGCGGCCGAGTACGCCGAACACGGCGTCGCGGCGAACTGCCTGTGGCCGCAGACGCTGATCGCGACCGCCGCGGTGCAGAACCTGCTCGGCGGCGACGAGGCCATCGCCAAGGCCCGCACCCCGGAGATCGTGGCCGACGCCGCCGTCGCCATCCTGGGCCGCGACGCCCGCACCACCACCGGCAACACCTACCTCGACGTCGATGTCCTGGCGGCCGAGGGCATCACCGATCTGTCCGGCTACGGCGGCTCGGGCACCCTCGAGTACGACATCTTCGTCGACCCGCCGCAGGCCTGACCCGGTGCGCTGGATCAGCTCTCCGCCACCGCGGTGATCTGATCCAGCGACACGCCCTTGGTCTCGGGCACCCGGCGGTAGCAGAACACCAGCGACACCGCCGAGATCGCCGCGAAGAGGAAGAACATCGTCGAGGCGCCCCACAGCTCGCCCAGCGGCGGGAACACCAGGGAGACCAGGAAATTGCCCGCCCAGATGAGGAACGTGGTGATACTCATCGCGGTGGCCCGGATCGGGGCGGGGAAGATCTCCGACAGCAGCAACCAGGTGGGCACGCCGACGCCGACCTGGAACGAGGAGATGTAGACGATCATCAGCGCCAGCAGCAGATAGCCGGTCGCGGTGTCCTGGGTCATCCGCTCGACCAGCGCCATGCCGACCAGCGCGACCACCATCACCGACAGGCCGATGAACATCAGCGGCCGCCTGCCGATCCGGTCGATCAGACTCATCCCGATGATCACGCCGATCACCGCGCCGACCCCGATCCCGATCGACGAGGTGATGGCCGCGTTGTCGCCCATGCCCGCCTGGGCCAGCGTGGACGGCGCGTAGTAGATGACGGTGTTCACCCCGACGAATTGCTGGATCAAGGCCAGCCCGACGCCGGTGACGAACAACGCGCGCACCTTCGGCTTCCGCAATTGATCCCGCAAACTGTCTTTGACGGCGGCATCGGCGGCTTCGGTTTTCTCGATGTCCTGAATTGTCGGCTCGACATTTTCCGGATAGTAGGACTGCCGCAGGACTTTCCTGGCGTCGTCCTCGCGGCCCTGTTTCAGATACCAGCGCGGTGAATCCGGCATGAAATACATACCGATCACCAAGGCGGCCGCGGGAATCGCCGCCATCGCCAGCATCAGCCGCCAGTTCCCGGTGGGAGCCAGCAGCGCATTGACGATATAGGCCAGCAGCTGACCGCTGGCGATCATCAGGCTGTTCATCGAGACGAGCCTGCCGCGATAGGTCGGCGGCGCGATCTCGGAGACATACATCGGCACCACCAGCGACGCGGTGCCGACCGCGACACCGAGGATCAGGCGGGTGACGATCATGACGTTCGCGTCCGGCGCCAGCGCCTGCGCCAGCGCGCCGACGAAGAACAGCCCCCCGGCCAGCAGCAGGGTCAGCCTGCGACCCCACCGATCGGCCAGCCAGCCGCCGGCGATCGAGCCGATCGCGGCGCCGACCAGCAGCGAGCTGGTGACGATGCCGACCTGGGCCTGCGTGAGGCCGAAGTCCGGAGTCAGGTAGACCAGCACACCCGAGATGACGCCGGTGTCGTAGCCGAACAGCGCGCCACCGAGCGCCGCGATGATGACGACGGTGAGCACGAACTTCTTGATCCTGGCCCGCATGGCCGCCCGTTCGGGCGTCTCGGCGCCGACAGGCGGTTCGGTCACCGGTGACACCAGCACCCGCCCGGTGTCGTCCTGGACCGTGCGCGACATCCGGACGGGGGTGTCGGAGTTCGGTTCGATGAGGTGGTCGGCGGGCCCACGCCCGCCGACCACCGGCGGGGTGAGCACACCTCCCGGCCCCTCGGGTTCCCGCTCGGTGGATCCACGCTGAGAATCGGTCATGTCCACACCTCCGCCGAAAGGGTCGGTCGATTCCTGCACCCTAATGGAGCGTCGAACATTTCCGGAAGCTCGAAATGATTCCGGAAGTATCGGCAGCCCTCGGCGGAGTTCCGTTTCGGTCGGCCGAATTACCCCGGACAACTGCCTGACGCCGTGACGTGGAATTGTGGCCAGCGCACCGGCGCGTGGCGGTGATGCGGACGGGCCCGCGTCGAGCCGGGTTCCCCGAAAGGGACTAGTGGCGGTGCAGAGATCGCACGACGCCCGCGCCCCACAGCGCCAGCCACGCCGCGGCCCCCATGTACAGGACGTAGGCCAGCACGACGAGCTCGGGGCCGTAGCTTCCCGCCCAGTCCCCCAGACGCAGCAGCGCGACGATGCCGAGGCCGAGCAGGGCGAGACCCAGGATCAATCCGGGCATCCCCAGCGGGCCGACCGACGCTTCGGTGGGCGCGGTGACCCGACCATCGCGGCCGGTAACTGACAGATTGCTATTCGATTCGAAGTAGATGCTGCTCATCACACTGAGCCCCCTTCCGGGTGGCCGTCCCGACACGGCCGGTTGCTGATCCATCCTGGATCTTTCGAGGCCCGCGACACCGAAGCGGGCAGGCAGGGCGTTTGTGACGAAAGGTCCGCGTCGACCCTGTCGTTGATCACAAACGGTTAACGTTCAGCAATTACGAGCGTGCCACCATCGGTAGCCGAATGGCAGTTGATGTGATCTGCATCACATCGAACAGACGTGCGACACGATGCGATAACGCGCGTTACATATCCGGCAAACACCCCTCGGAACTGGCGAAACCCGTCCACAACTGGACATTTGCTCAATAGGCCGACACTGCTGTGATTTATCGAACCGTTACGGCCCTGACGTGCGAAAACAGGCCGTGAGCAAACTGCGACACGGCTGCTACCCGTGCCGAGACCTCGGCCCCGTACCGGACGGACCGGACACCGACGGCGGTACGCGACGCACCGGAACCGACACGCCCGGAACGGTTTTCGGGTATCACCGACAGGGACAGCATGCCGACACGCCGTCGTTCTCCTACGATGGGCGGCGGCACACACCGATAACAGCGTGGAAGGTCGTCGACGATGAGCGACAACGCGAATGTGATCGACCAGTCGAGTCCGAGCATCGCCCGGGTCTACGACTATCTACTCGGCGGCAAGGACAACTACGAGGTCGACCGCGCGATCGGCGATCATTTCAAGCTGAACCTGCCCGGTTCGGTGGCGATCGCGTTCACCAATCGGCAGGCCCTCACCCGCGCGGTGCGTGAGATGGCCGAGGCGGGCCTGACCCAGTTCCTCGACTTCGGCAGCGGCCTGCCCACCGCCGACAACGTGCACCAGGTCGCGCAGCGGGTGAACCCCGACACGCGGGTCGTCTATGTCGACAACGACCCGATCGTGCTGGCCCACGGGCGCGCGCTGCTGGCGACCAACGACAACACCACCGTCGTGCACGCCGATGTCCGTGACTCCGTCGGCATCCGCGCCAACGAGGAGGTGAACCGGCTCATCGATTTCGACAAGCCGGTCGGCCTGATCTTCAGCGCGATCCTGCACCATCTCAACGACGACGAGGACCCGCGCGCCGTCGTCGAATACTGGACCGGGCAGATTCCCGTCGGCAGCAGCGTGTTCATCTCCCACTTCCGCTCCGGCGACAACGCCGAGACCATCGAGGCCGAGGCCAAGCTGCAGTCCACCTTCGGCCGCGGCCGCTGGCGCACCGATGCCGAGATCGTCGCGCTGTTCGGCGACCTGCGACTGCGGGAGCCCGGCGTGGCCGCGGCCGCCCGCTGGCACCAGGACGTGCCCACCGACGACAACGATTCGGCCCGCATCGGCTCGCCCGACCGGGAGCTCTCGGTCTGGGAGGAACTCATCGTGGCGGCCATCGCCGACAAGGTCTAGGGCGGTTCGTCCGGGTCGGTGACACCGGCGAAATTCGGGCCACGACATCTCGTCCGTTCGCGCGGGTGAACGCGTCACGTTCGGCTATCTTGTGCATCTAGTTTTTCTCGATGCTGCTGGATCGTTCGTGTCGCTTCGCCGCAAGCACGTGTCGCGTGAGATCCACGCCTCGTGTTTTCGGCGACCCTCATCAGACGAAGGACGCCGGTCACCATGCCCGCACCCGTTATCCTCCACGGCCGCATCGCACGGCTGGAACCCCTTGCACCCCACCATGTTCCCGGATTGACCGCAGCCTCGGTCGCACTCGGTCCGGCCGGGTTCACCGTCGTCCCGCACGGTGAGCAGGAGGCACGCACCTACGTCTTCCAGGCCGAGTCCGCCCAGCTGGCCGGCACCGCCCTGGCCTTCGCGATCGTCACCGTGGACGACGACTGCGTGGTCGGGGCGACCAGGTTCACCCGGCTCGACTACTGGCAGGGCCCGCTGAGCTGGCCGCTGGCCGCCGAGCCCGTCACCGCGCTGCCCGGCGGCTCGATCCCCGACGCCGTCGAGATCGGCAACACCTGGCTGACGCCCGCGGCGCGCGGCGGCGTGGTGAACCTCGAGTGCAAACTGCTGATGTTGACCCACGCCTTCGACGCCTGGGGCGTGCGCCGGGTGACCCTGCGCGCCGACGCCCGCAATCTGCGATCGCGCGCCGCGATCGAACGGCTCGGCGCGGTGAGCGACGGTGTGCGCCGGGCCCATTCGCGGGGACTCGACGGCGCGGTGCGCGACACCGCGTTCTACTCGATCCTGCACGACGAATGGGCGGGTGTGCGGCTGCGGATCACCGAGCAGCTCGCCGCCCGCACCATGCTGCCGCGCGCGCCGCTGATCCCCGCCACCGCCGAGTCGTTGCGGCCCTTGGCTTCTCCGATCGGCTGAGGCTCAGCTCCGGACGGTAGCGATCCGCTCCACGATCAGCTCGGCCAGCTCCCGCGGACGCTCCTCGGGCAGCCAGTGCGAGGCGCCGTCCAAGACGGCCAGGCGGTAGTCGCCGGTGACATAGTTCTCGGTCAGCTCGGCGCCGCGGCGTGACAGCGCCGAGTCACCGGAGCTCCAGACATGGGTCACCGGCACCCGCACCGGCGCCGAGATCGCGCGCTGGCCCAGCAGCAGGATCGCCCGGTACCAGTTCAGTGCCCCGGTGAGGGCGCCGGAATCGACGATCTCGGTGTGCACCCGGGCGATCATCTCCGGCGTCATCCCGGTGCCTGCCAGCACCCGGTCGAGCAGCTCGGGACGGGCGGTCAGCACCCGCTCGGGCAGCACCGGCAGCTGGAACAGACCCATGTAATACGAGCGGGCGAGCTGATCGCTGCTGATCAGCGAACGGCGGAAGGCGCCGGGGTGCGGTACCGATACGGTCACCAGGGTGCGCACCAGGTCGGGCCGGGCCGCGGCGACCGACCAGGCGACCATGGCGCCCCAGTCGTGGCCGACCAGATGTACCGGCCCACGGTCGATCTCGCGGATCAGCGCGAGGATGTCGTCGATGAGTTCGGTGATCCGGTAGGCGAAGCGGCCGCGTGGCCGCGCACCCGGCGAGTAGCCGCGCTGATTCGGGGCGATGGTGCGGTAGCCGCGCGCGTTGAGCAGCGCGCAGAGTTCGGTCAGCGAGCTGGCGGTCTGCGGAAAACCGTGCAGCGCGAGGATGACCGGGCCGTCGATCGGACCGGAGTCCACCACATCGAAGCGGAGTCCGGCGCGGGTGTAGGAGGTCAGTCGGTTGCTCAAGGGACTCTCCGGTCGATCGACGGCCTAATTGACTGATGGGTAAATTACCTGGCGTTCAGTTGGCCGTCAACCATCCCGTCACCGGCCCGTTCCACCGTGCACGACGGCGACCTCGGTGCCGCCGAGGTCGAAGGCCCGGTGCAGCACCCGCACCGCCTCGTCCAGGTCGGTGTCGCGGACCAGGACCGAGATCCGGATCTGCGAGGTGGCGATCAGATCGAGATTGATGCCCGCCTCGGCCAGTGCCTCGCAGAACGTCGCGGTGACGCCGGGATGGTTCTTCATACCGGCGCCGATCAGCGAGACCTTGCCGACACGATCGTCGTAGCGCACATCGGTGAACCCGATCTCGGCGCGCCGCTTCCGTAGCAGCGCCACCGCACGGGCGCCGTCGGCCGCGGGCAAGGTGAAAGTGATGTCGGTACGGCCGGTGCCGGTGTTCTGCACGACCATGTCGATGGGGATCTCGGCGTCGGCGACCGCGCGGAACACCTGGGCGGCGTAACCGGGTTCGTCGGGCAGGCCGACGACGGTCACCTTCGCCTCGGTGCGGTCGTGGGCGACGCCGGTGAGCACCGCCTGATCGGCGGGAATGTCGGCCATCGAGCCGAACACGGTGGTGCCGATCGCATCGGTGTAGGACGACCGCACATGCACCGGAACGTGATAGCGGCGCGCGTATTCCACACAGCGCAGCATCAGCACCTTCGAGCCGCAGGCGGCCATCTCCAGCATCTCCTCGTAGGAGATCTGGTCGAGTTTCTGCGCGTCCGGCACGATACGCGGGTCGGCGGTGAACACGCCGTCGACGTCGGTGTAGATCTCGCACACATCGGCGCCCAGTGCCGCGGCCAGCGCCACGGCGGTGGTGTCGGACCCGCCGCGGCCCAGCGTGGTGACGTCGCGGCTGTCCTGGCTGACACCCTGGAACCCGGCGACGAGCACCACCTCGCCGTCGTCGAGCGCGCGCCGGACCCGGTCCGGGTCCACCTCGATGATCTTGGCGTTGCCGTGCGCGCCGGTGGTGATCACCCCCGCCTGCGAACCGGTCAGCGACCGGGCCTCCGCGCCGAGCGCGTGGATCGCCATGGCCACCAGCGCGTTCGAGATCCGCTCGCCGGAGGTGAGCAGCATGTCCATCTCGCGCGGCGGCGGCGCGGGCGCCACCTGGCCCGCCAGGTCCAGCAGCTCGTCGGTGGTGTCGCCCATGGCCGAGCACACCACCACCACATCGTGACCCTGTTTCTTCGTCTCCACGATCCGCTCGGCGACCCGCCGGATCCGTTCGGCGTCCGCCACCGACGATCCGCCGAATTTCTGCACAACCAGGGCCATCCCTCGTCCTCTCCCCTGCTCGCCCACGCGTGACCCGCGGGTAACCCCTCCGAGTATCCCGGCATTTCTGGCACGGCTGTCCTGATTCGTGGTGAAAACGACTGCCGCCGAGGTGATTCGGCCGCGATACTGGCTGGACGGGGGTGACGTCCGCGGCGTTCGTTCCCGGCTCGACATCTCTCGGCGGTAAGGCGAATTCCCATGACCGATCAGCTCTTTCGTTCCCCACGTGCCTCGTTCGGGGTCGCCGTTCTCGGCACCGGAGCACTCGCCGCCGAGGTCGTGCGGATCCTGCGCGACACGGGCGGCGATTTGCGGGAACGCGCCGGTGCGGACCTGGTCCTCGCCGAGCCCGCGGAGCTGGTGGTGGACGCGACCGAGCACCTCGGCGCGGCGCACGCGGTGCTCGACGCGCTGCGCGCGGGACGCTCGGTGATCACCGCGAACACCGCGCTGGTCGCCGAGTACGGGCACCGGCTGGCCGCGACCGCCGAGCAGCACGGTGCCGACCTGTTCTTCGAAGCGGCGGTGGCGGGCGGTGTTCCGGTGGTGCGGCCACTGACCCAATCACTCTCGGGCGACCGGGTGAACCAGGTGCTCGGCGTCTTTCCCCCCGAGCACAGCAGGCACGCGGCCGCGCAGGCGGCGATCCTGGCGACGCTCGCCTTCCACACTCGGGTGGAGGTCGGCGACGTGCAGTTCGAGGAGTCCGGGCCCGCGGCGGCGCCCGACCTCGCCGCCGCGGAGGCGTTGGGTCTGCGTCTGCGCACCCTCACCGTCTGCACCAGGATCGCCGAAGACGGTGGCAAGGAACAGGTCTCGGTCCGCGTCCACCCCGCGCTGCTCCCGGCGACCGACCCGCTCGCCCGCGTCGACGCGCCGTCCAGCGCGGTCGCCGTCGACGCCGCGGGTGCGGGCAGGCTGATGTTCTACGGTGACGGCGCCACCACGGCGACCGCGTCGGCCCTGCTCGGCGACCTCATCACCGCCGCCCGCAACCGCGTCCACGGCGGCCGCGCCCCGCGCGCCTCCTACTACGCCCAGCTCCCCATCGCCCCGCTCGGCGACACCCCCACCCGCTCCTACCTCAACCTGCGCGTCACCGACCACGCCGGCGCCCTCGCCCAGGTCGCCGCGGTGTTCGCCGACAACGGCGTGAGCATCGCGCGCGTACGCCAGGAGCACCAGGGCACCGACGCCCACCTGATCGTCCTCACCCACCGAGCCCGCGAGTCCGCACTCACCGACACGATCGACGCCCTCACCGACGCCCCCTGCGTCCGCGAGGTGCGGACCCGCTGGCGAATCGAAGGCACCGACGACTAGGCGCGTCGTGTCGCTGACCGCCGCTACAGGCTGAAGGCGATCGCGCGCAGGATCAGCACGGCGATGAATACCAGGGTGAAGGCCAGATCGATGCCCAGGCCGCCCATCCGCAGCGGCGGCAGGATTCGTCGCACGGGTGCGATCACCGGTTCGGTCGCGGCATGGGTGAACGACCGCGCCTTGCCGACCCAGTCCGGACCCTTTCCTGCCAAGGCCAGCCAATCGAGCACCATCCGCGCGAGCAGCACGAACATGAACACCGTCAGCGCGTAGCCGACCACGGTTCCGATGAGACTCATAACGCCACTCCTTAGGAAGCCGCACTGGACCTCGTACCCGATCAACGCCGACCACCGCGCCGAAGTGTCCTTCCCGGATGGTTCTCAGCCGATTATCAGCCCTGGCTCGTCGTGGCCGAGGCTCCGCCGCGCACCGCCGCCGGGAGCAGTCCGGAGACAGCGCGAGCCCCGGGCGGTCGACCCGGGGCTCGCGTGGTGACGATCTACTTCTTGCGTTCCTTCTTCTCGCGCACGCGCACCGAGATGCGTACCGGCGAGCCGTCGAAGCCGAACTCCTCGCGCAGACGGCGCTCCAGGAAGCGGCGGTAGCCCGCCTCGAGGAAGCCGGTGGTGAACAGCACGAACGTCGGCGGGCGGGTGCCCGCCTGGGTGGCGAACAGGACGCGGGGCTGGCGGCCGCCGCGCATCGGCGGCGGGGTGGCCGCGATGACTTCCTTGAGCCAGGTGTTCAGGCGGCCGGTGGAGATGCGTTTGTCCCAGGATTCGAGCGCGGTCTCCATCTGCGGCACCAGCTTCTGCACGGCGCGGCCGGTGTGGGCGGAGATGTTGACCCGCTGGGCCCACGGCACCCGCACCAGATCGCGGTCGATCTCGCGCTCGAGCATGTAACGGCGGTCCTCGTCGACCAGGTCCCACTTGTTGAACGCCAGCACCAGCGCGCGACCGGAGTCGGCGACCAGGCTGATCACGCGCAGGTCCTGCTCGGTGATCGGCACCGAGGCATCGATCAGCATGATCGCGACCTCGGAGGCCTCCAGCGCCGACTTGGTCCGCAGCGAGGCGTAGAACTCGGTACCGGTGGCATTGGACACCTTGCGGCGCAGACCGGCGGTATCGACGAACTTCCAGGTCTTGCCGCCCAATTCGACCAGCGAGTCGACCGGGTCGACCGTGGTGCCCGCGACATCGTGGACGACCGAGCGCTCGTCGCCGGAGAGCTTGTTGAGCAGACTGGACTTGCCGACGTTCGGCTTGCCGACCAGCGCCACCCGACGCGGTCCGGCGGCGCCGGTGCCCTCGCGCGGGGTCTCGGGCAGCGCGCCGAGCACGTCGTCGAGCAGATCGCCGGTGCCACGGCCGTGCGCGGCCGAGACCATGCGCGGCTCACCCAGACCCAGCGACCACAGGCTCGCCGCCTCGATCTCGACCTTCTGGTCGTCGACCTTGTTGGCCACCAGGATCACCGGGATCTTGGAACGGCGCAGCTTGCGCACCGCGGCCTCGTCGGTGGCGGTGGCGCCGACAGTCGCGTCGACGACGAGCAGGATCGCGTCGGCGGTCTCCATCGCCACCTCGGCCTGCCGGGCCACGTGCTGCTGCAGGCCCTTGGCGTCGGGCTCCCAGCCGCCGGTGTCCTGCACCAGGAATCGGCGTCCGGCCCAGCTGGCCTCGTAGGAGATGCGGTCGCGGGTGACGCCGGGGATGTCCTCGACGACGGCCTCGCGGCGGCCGAGGATGCGGTTCACCAGGGTCGACTTGCCCACGTTCGGACGGCCGACGACCGCGACGGTGGGCATCGCGAGGTGTTCGTCACCCTCGTGCTCACCTTCGAGATCGGCGATCTCCCAGTCGGATTCGTCCGACCACGTGCCGTCTCCGACCAGTACCTCTTCGTCGATCATCGCGACCCTCCTGTCGTGGCCGAAAGCTGCTGGGCCACCACGCGGTAGAGCTCGTCGATGGTCTCGTCCATCGTCAGGTCGCTGGTGTCGACGAGCACCGCGTCGGCTGCGGGGCGCAGCGGCGACACCGTGCGGGTGGAGTCGAGGGTGTCGCGGCGCTGCACGTCGGCCAGCACGGCCGCGTAGTCGTCGCCGCGGCCCTCGCGGATGTTCTGGGCATTGCGCCGCTGGGCGCGCGCCTCCGCGGAGGCGGTGAGGTAGATCTTGGCGTCGGCGCCGGTGAGCACAACGGTGCCGATATCGCGGCCCTCGACCACGATGCGTCCGGACACGGCCGCGATCTCACGCTGCAGCGCGACGAGCTGCTCGCGCACCTCGGCGACCGCGGACACCGCGGACACGGCCTTGGTGACGGCATCGCCGCGGATCTCGGCGGAGACGTCCTCGCCGTCGAGCTCGATCACCTCGTGGCTGGGATCGGTGCCGATCGACAACGGCAGCGCCGCGACAGTGTCCGCGATGGCGGCGACGTCGGTCAGGTCGACCCCGGCACGCAGCACGCGCAGCGTCGCGACCCGGTACATGGCGCCGGTGTCGAGGTAGCGGGCGCCCAGGCGGGTCGCCAGCCGACGCGACACACTGGACTTGCCGGTGCCGGACGGGCCGTCCATCGCGACGACGAGCGTGCCGTCACCGGTCATCCGGTCGCCCGAGATCTCCACCGAGAAATCCACTCCGTTCACAGCTGCACCGCCTCGTAGAGTTTGCCGATCTCGTCGCGGCCGAGCACGCGCAGCGTGCCGGGACGCTGGTCGCCCAGCGCCACCGGGCCGATGTGGGTGCGCACCAGCCGGATCACCGGGTGGCCGACCTCGTCGAGCAGCCTACGCACGATGTGCTTGCGGCCCTCGTGCAACACGAGCTTGACCAGCGAGCGACCCTCGTAGGCCTCGAGCAGCATGAACTTGTCGACCTTGGCCGGACCGTCCTCGAGCTCGACGCCCTCGCGCAGCCGCTTGCCGACCAGGCGGTAGTTGACCTCGCCGTTGACGGTGGCCAGGTAGGTCTTGGGCACCTCGAACGACGGATGCATCAGGCGATGCGCCATCTCGCCGTCGTTGGTGAGCAGCAGCAGGCCCTCGGTGTCGGCGTCGAGACGGCCGACATGGAACAGGCGCTGCCCGGCGGCGATCCGCTCGGCGACGATGTCACCGACGCAGGGACGGCCCAGATCGTCGGACATGGTGGACTGCCAGCCCTTGGGCTTGTTCAGCACCAGGTGCACCAGCTCGTCGCGGACGACGACACGGGTGCCGTCGACGCGCACGACCGCGTTCTCCGGATCGACGCGCAGACCCTGCTCGCGCACGATCCGGCCGTCGACCTCGACGCGACCGGCGGCGATCATGTCCTCGGCCGCGCGGCGCGAGGCCACACCGGCCTTGGCGAGCACCTTCTGCAACCGTTCGCCTTCGCCCCAGGGCAGCTTCTTCGGGCCCTCGGTGTTCTCGGCGTGCTGGTGCCGGGCCGGCTTGGCGTTGTTCAGGATCGTCGGGGCGACGACCTTGCGCTGCGGCTTGGCGTTCTTGGTCTTGCGCACGGGCGCCTGCGACGTCGCGGGACGGGCGGTGCCGCCCGCGCGCTGGGTCCCCCGTGCCGGGCTGCCCGCCGAGCCGCGCTGGTAGCCACCCTCCCGGCGGTCGTCGCCGCCGCGCTGGTAACCGCCGCGACGGTCGTCGCCGCCGCGCTCGTAGCCGCCCGCGGAACCGCCGCGCCGATCGTCGGTGGCGCCACGCTGGTAGCCGCGTCCCGCCGCGCCGCGCCGATCGTCGGTGCCCCGGGTGAACCCACCCGAGGAGGGGCGGCGGCCGGTCGACTCACCGCGCTCGTACCCGCCGGTGCCGCGGCGGCCGCCGGCCTCCCCGCGGCTGCCCGACTGCCCGGTGCGCGCGGTGCCGCCGCGGGTTCCCGCGGTTCGGTTCGCGCCGCTACGGGGCTGGTCGTTGCGTTTTCTTCGGTCCGGTGTGCCATCTCGGCGAGCGGAATTATTCATCTGTCCTGTCAATCGTCGGTGCCGAGGTCCATGTCGGACTCGGCCGGTTTCTGCAGCCTGGTGAACCGTGGATCGGTCTCCAGGCTCTCGCTGATCTCGTCGATCAGGTCGACGCCGGGAAGCAGCGGCGCCAGCGGTGGCAGGTCGCCCAGTGAGGCGAGCCCGATCCGTTCGAGGAACAACTCGGTGGTGCGGTACAACGTGCCGTTGGTGTCGGGATCCTGACCCGCTTCCGCGATCAAGCCCCTGGCCAGCAGTGTGCGCATCACTCCGTCGACGTTCACCCCGCGAACCGCGCTGACCCTCGTCCGGGTCACCGGCTGGCGGTAGGCGATCACCGCCAAGGTCTCCAAGGCGGCCCGGGTGAGCTTCGTCCGGGCCCCGTCGAGCAGTACCCGCTCGACATAGGGCGCGTACTCCTGTCGAGTATAGAAGCGCCAGCCGTCACCGACGAAACGCAGGTCGATGCCACTGCCCCGGGCCGTCAGCTCCGCGGCCATCGCGCGCAGGGTGGCCTCGACCCGCTCGGAGGTGTCGTCCAGGGCCGCGGCCAGCTGTTCTACCGGCGCGGGAGCATCGACGACGAGCAACATCGCCTCGAGCGCCGAGCGCAGTTCCGCGTCCTCGAGCGGCTCGGAAGTGAACTCCGCCACTGCCTCGGTCATGCTGTGCCCTGCGGCCGCCTGCGGGCCTGACCCGATCATCCGTAGTCCTCCTCGAACGTCAACGCCGCCGCTTCGGCGTCCGGATCCAGCTCCCCGAGCCAGCTCACGGCCAGCGGCCCGAGCGGATCGGGCTGGTCGAACGCGATGGTCTTGCCGCGATACAGCTCCAGCAACGCCAGGAACCGGGCGACGATTTCCACCGGGACGGTGCAATCGGCCACCAGTTCGGCGAAGGTCGTCCAGCCGCCGGGCCCGCGTTCCTTGAGCCGGGCCAGCACCAGCTCGGCCTGCTCGGCGACCGAGATGGTGTGCATGTGCAGATGCCCCAGACCGACCTGCGGAATCGGGCGCGGCCGGAACGCCGCCGCCGCGATCTCGGCGAACGCGCCGATGTCGACGCCGAGGGTCACCTCGGGCAACAGCCCCTCGAACTGTTCCTCGAGCGCCACCGAGCGCGGATACCGGCGCAGCGCGGCGGCTTCCAGCTCGGCGAGCAGTTCGGCCACCTGCTTGAACGCCCGGTACTGCAGCAGGCGGGCGAACAGCAGGTCGCGGGCGTCGAGCAGTTCCAGATCGTCGGCGTCGGTCATCTCGCCCGAGGGCAGCAGCCGGGCCGCCTTCAGGTCGAGCAGCGTGGCCGCGACGACGAGGAACTCGGTGGTCTGGTCGAGGATCTTGTCCGCGCGCAGCTTGGTGTTCTCGGCGAGCTCGGCGGTCAACGCTTTCGTGTAGGCGATGAACTCGTCGGTGACCTGATGCAGCGCGACCTCGGTGACATCGAGCTTGCGCGAGCTGATCAACGTCAGCAGCAGGTCGAATGGGCCTTCGAAGTTCTTCAGCCGCAGGTGGAACCCGGTGTTCTCGGCGGCGGGCGCCGCTTCTTGCTGAGCCTCGTGCACCTCGGGTATTGCGTCGATCACCGGCCCGACCGGTGGATGACTTCGCGTGCCATCGCCCGATACGACTCCGCGCCCGCCGATTTCGGGGCCCAGGTGGTGATCGGCTCGCCGGCGACGCTGGCGTCGGGGAACCGCACGGTGCGCGAGATCGCGGTGTCGTAGACCAGGTCACCGAAGACCTCCACCACGCGCGACATCACCTGACGGGAGTGCAGCAACCGGGCGTCGAACATGGTGACCACGATGCCGTACAGGCTCAGGCGCGGGTTGAGCCGGTCGCGCACCTTCTCGACGGTGTCGTTGAGCAGCGCGAGCCCACGCAGCGAGAAGTACTCGCATTCCATCGGGATGATCACCCCGTCGGAGCAGGCCAGCGCGTTGACGGTGAGCAGGCCGAGCGAGGGCTGGCAGTCGATGAGGATGTAGTCGTAGCGGTCGCGCACACCCGCGAGGGCCCGGCCCAGCGACTGCTCGCGGCCCACCTCGTTGACCAGCTGGATCTCGGCCGCGGACAGGTCGATGTTGCTGGGTAACAGGTCCATCCCGTCGACCTTGGTGGTCTGCAGGACGTCGTCGACGCCTGCCTTCCCGCCGATCAGCAGGTTGTGCACGGTGAGGTCGAGATCGTGGTGGGCCACCCCGAGGCCCGCCGAGAGCGCGCCCTGCGGGTCGAGGTCGACGAGGAGCACGCGGCGGCCGTATTCGGCCAGGGCCGCACCGAGATTGATGGTCGAGGTGGTCTTGCCGACCCCGCCCTTCTGATTGCACATGGCCACCACCAGCGCGTCACCGTGACGCTGCACCTGCGGCGGTTCGGGTACCAGTCGCAGCGGGCGCCCGGTCGGGCCCATCTCGACGGCCTCGGCGACCTGATCCGGTCCACCGTCCCACGGTGTTTCCGCTGTCGTCACGATCCGCTGCTCCTTATACGTTTCCTACCGGTAACCCCTGTCGAGGGTAGCGAGGCCGATTCGGGACCGGCTCGCTTTCGTACGGTCCAGCTCTGGTGGTAGACGCTACCGCTCGGACCGGTGAGGTACAGCATGGCAACGCCGGGCGTGTTCGCACGATACCCGCCCGGCACGACCGCGCGGTGCCGGTTCACCTGGCCCGCGGATGGGCGGTGGCCCAGACCTCGCGCAGCGCGCTCACCGTCACGAGGGTGTAGATCTGCGTCGTCGTGACCGAGGCGTGCCCGAGCAGTTCCTGCACGACGCGCACATCGGCGCCGCCGTCGAGCAGGTGGGTGGCGAAGGAGTGCCGCAGGGTGTGCGGCGACACCGTCGCCCCGATCCCGGCGCGTTCGGCGGCGGTCTGCAACACCTGCCAGGCGCTCTGCCGGGACAGCCTGCCCCCGCGCGCGTTGAGGAAAAGGGCGCCGCCGGAACCCTTTCCGGCGGCGGCCAGGGACGGACGACCGCGCACCAGGTAGGCGTCGACCGCGGCGAGCGCCGGCCTGCCGATCGGCACGAGCCGCTGCTTGCCGCCCTTGCCGTGCAGCACCACGCACCGCTGCTCGGCGTCGAGGTCGTCGACGTCGAGACCGACCATCTCCGAGATCCGCGCCCCGGTGGAGTACAGCAGTTCCAGCAGCGCGCGGTCGCGCAGACCACGCGGACCACCGTCGGCACCGCCCGAATCACCGTCGCCGCCCGCGGCTTCGAGAACGCGCAGCACCTGGTCGTAGGGCAGCGCCTTCGGCAGCCGCCGACCCGGCGCGGGCGGTTTCACCGCGTGCGCCACGTCGGTCTCGGTGATGCCCTCGGCGGCGGCGAACCGGTGCAGGCCACGCACCGCGATCAAGGCCCTGGCCACGGACCCGGCGGCCAGCGGCGGATGATCCGGCCCACCCGACCGCAACGCCATGGTGAACTCCGCGACGTCGCCCTGCGCGACCGCACCGAGATCGGCGATGCCGCGACCGGACAGGAAGGTGCGGTAGCGAGCCAGGTCGCGCCGGTAGGCGCCGAGGGTGTTGCGCGCGGCTCCGCGCTCGACCGCCAAGTGGTCGAGGTAGGCGTCGATCTCCCGCGCGAGCACGCCCGATGCCGCCTAGTCCCCGCCGACCACCGGGGCGGGCAACGTCGTGGTCCTCACGCGCCGCTCCCGGACCGCGCCTCGGCGGCCTTGCGCCGCAGGAACGCGGTCGGCTGACCCGGCCACGGCGCGTCGGCGGGACGCAACGGCACCGCGCTCGCCGTGGCCGCCGCGTAGGCGAGCACCCCGGCGACCGCGGTCGCGTTCACGATCTCCCCGGCCAGCGCCGCCCGGACCGCCTCGGCGACCGGCATCCTGACCAGTTCGAGATCGGCTTCCTCGTGCTCGGGCTCCGGCCGATCGGTCGCGGTGAGCCCGGTCGCGCAGAACACCCGCAGCGCCTCGTCGGTGAACCCCGGCGACAACGCGACGTCCACCAGCACCGACCACTCGGCGGCGGCCAGGCCCGTCTCCTCGGCCAGCTCACGCTTGGCCGCGGTGAGCGGGTCCTCGCCGTCGATGTCGAGCAGCCCGGCGGGCAGTTCCAGCAGCCGGGTCCGGATCGGATGCCGGTACTGGCGGATCAGGACGATGTTGCCGTCGTCGTCGAGGGCGAGCACCGCGACCGCGCCGTGGTGCTCGATGACCTCGCGCTCGGCGACCCGCCCGTCCGGCATCGCGACCTGATCCTGGCGCAGGGCCAGGATCGCGCCGCTGTAGAGCACCCGGCTGGAGACCGTCTCGAAGTCATGACTACCGGGCTGGCTCACGTCGCTGCTCTCCCGCTCAGAGATCCGCGGCCTGCTCCGCGAGCTCTTCCTCCGGGAAGTCTACGGGAAGGCGTTCGGCCAGTTTGTATTTCAACGCCGCGTTGATCAGCGCGGCGAAGAGCGGATGCGGCCTGGTCGGACGGCTCTTGAGCTCCGGGTGCGCCTGCGTGGCGACGAAGAACGGATGCACCGAGGCCGGGTACTCGACGAACTCCACCAGGTGCCCGTCGGGCGAGGTGCCCGAGAACACCAGACCGCTCTTGGCGATGGCGTCGCGGTAGGCGTTGTTCACCTCGAACCGGTGCCGATGCCGCTCGGAGACGTGCTCGGAGCCGTACGCCTGCGCGACGACCGAGCCCTTCTGCAGGGTGGCCGGGTAGGCGCCGAGGCGCATGGTGCCGCCCAGATCGGCCTCGCCGGCGACGACGTCTTCCTGGTCGGCCATGGTGGAGATGACCGGGTTCTTCGTGTCGGGCTCGAACTCGGCCGAGTTGGCGTCGTCGATACCGACCGAGCGCGCGGCCTCGATGACCACGCACTGCAGACCGAGGCACAGGCCCAGCAGCGGGATGCCGCGGTGGCGGGCGTAGCGGATGGCGCCGAGTTTGCCCTCGATGCCGCGGATGCCGAACCCACCGGGGATCAACACGGCGTCGACGTCACGCAGCGCCGCCTGGGCGCCCGCCTCGGTCTCGCACTCGTCGGAGGGCACCCAGCGGATGTTCACCTTCGCGCGGTGCGCGAAGCCACCGGCGCGCAGCGCCTCGGTCACCGACAGGTAGGCGTCGGGGAGGTCGACGTACTTGCCGACCAGCGCCACCTCGACGGTCTCGCGCGGGGAGTGCACGCGATCGAGCAGGTCGCCCCACACGGCCCAGTCCACGTCGCGGAACGGCAGGCCGAGCTTGCGCACCACGTAGGCGTCGAGGCCCTCGCTGTGCAGCACCTTCGGGATGTCGTAGATCGACGGCGCGTCCGGGGTGGAGATGCACGCCTCCACGTCGACGTCGCACATCAGCGCGATCTTGTTCTTGAGCCCCTGCGGCACCTCACGGTCGCAGCGCAGGATCAGCGCGTCGGGCTGGATACCGATGTTGCGCAGCGCGGCCACCGAGTGCTGCGTCGGCTTGGTCTTGAGCTCACCCGAGGGCGCCAGGTACGGCACCAGCGACACGTGCAGGAAGAACACGTTGTCGCGGCCCACGTCGTGGCGGATCTGGCGCGCCGCCTCGAGGAACGGCTGCGACTCGATGTCGCCGACGGTGCCACCGATCTCGGTGATCACCACGTCCGGCACATGCCCCTCGAGATCGGGACCCTGCATCGCCAGGATGCGGTTCTTGATCTCGTCGGTGATGTGCGGGATGACCTGCACCGTGTCGCCCAGGTACTCGCCGCGGCGCTCCTTGGCGATGACCGTCGAATAGATCTGCCCGGTGGTCACGTTCGCGTCCTTGGACAGATCGCGATCGAGGAACCGCTCGTAGTGGCCGACATCCAGGTCGGTCTCGGCGCCGTCTTCGGTGACGAACACCTCGCCGTGCTGGAACGGGTTCATGGTGCCCGGATCGACGTTCAGATACGGGTCGAGCTTCTGCATCGTCACCCGCATGCCGCGCGCGGTCAGCAACTGACCGAGGCTGGAAGCGGTGAGACCCTTACCCAAAGAGGAGGCGACGCCACCGCTCACGAAGATGTGCTTGGTGGCATTTCGAGCCTGATTCCGTGTTTGACCCACGGAACTCCAGAGTAACAGGCACCCGCCTCTCCGCGTATTTTGCGGGTCGTTTGCGGCGGAGCGTGTTGCGCGCCGGACCGGCGGCCGGGTGCTCGGCGGGCGCGGGACGGGCCCGGCGGGTCACCCGGGTACTCGGGCGACCGGTCGTCCGGCACGACCGCGGAGGGAAACCTCAGCGAGGCATGGCGACCATGGTCAGCGAGGTCGCGGTTGGCCCGGTTCCATAGCGGCCCGCGCCGCCGGAAAGCTGTTCGGTGAAGGCGAGAGCCGTTGTCACCCTGCCGATTTCGCGGTCGGCATTGTCGACCGTGGTGACCGTCGTCGCCAGCGGTGCCTGGGCCCGGACATGGGCGATGGCGCCGTTGCCCTCGGCGGCCCCGGCACGCCCCGCGAGCACCGTGCCCGCCGCCCGCGCCCGGACCGCTCCGGTGAAGCGGGCGATAGTCGCGCCCTGTCCACTGTCGGATGCGACACCGTTGCCGGTGACCACGACGGCCAGTTGCGCGGGTCGCACCGGCGTATCGCCGTAGGCGAGGAATCCGCCGCCGCGCAACGTCTCGAGGACCAGCGCGAGCTCGGGGGCGGTGCTGCGCGGCTGATTGGTCGCCGGGTCGAGCAGCAGGGTCAGGCCGAGCAGGTCGCCCGCCATGCTGCCCTGGTCCACGGCGCCGGTCCGCAACTGCGCGCCCGCGGGGACGATATTGGTCAGCGCCGAGCGCATCCGGTCGCCCTCCCCCGCGTCGACGAAGGAGTCGGTGAGCGCGATCCGGCCGGTCACCTGCGCACCGGCGGTCTCGAGCGCCTTGCTCACCCCGTCGATGTCGCCGGGATCGGCGTCGGGGGTGGTGAAGACGACGACGCTGCGGTCGGTCAGGGTGCCGCCGAGCAGCTTGCCCGACGAGTCGGCGATGAAGCGGTCGGCGGCGTCGAGGCGAGCGGTGAGCTGTTCGGTCTGCGCGCTCAGCGCGTCGACCTGGCCGCGCAGGTCGTTCTTGTCCGAACGCAGCCCGGACAGCATGTCCGAGGCCAGGGTCTGTGAGCCGAGCACCACCCCGACGGCCAGCGCGAGGAAGATCGCGGCGATCGAGATGGCATGGTGACGCACCGAGATCACAGCAGACCACGCACCCACAGGACGAAGCGGTTCCAGTACTCGATCGCCCAGTCCAGCACCTCGGATCCGTTGTGCGAGGCCAGGATCACCACCACGATCGCGACCAGCGCCGCCAGCACCACCAGCGCCAGCGCGGCGCCGGAGGAGCGCTGCCGGTACAGCGTCGAGACCGCCTTGGCGTCGACGAGTTTCGCGCCGACCTTGAGCCGGGTCAGGAAGGTCGCCGGATTGCTGTCGCGACGGCCGCGGTCGAAGAAGTCCTCCAGCGAGGCGGGCGCGCCCGCCAGCACGATCAGCGACGCGCCGTGGTGATCGGCCAGCATCAGCGCCAGATCGGTGGGTGAGCCCGACGACGGGAAGGTGGTGGCGCCGATGCCGAGGTCCTGGATGCGCTCGAGACCCTTGGCGTGTCCGTCGGTGTCGGCGGGCAGGATCATCTCGGCGCCGGATCGCAGTGTCTCGGTGCTGATCTCGTCGGGATCGCCGACGATCAGGTCCGGCTTGTACTTGAGCTTGCGCAAGGTGTCGGCGCCCCGGCCCACGCCGATCAGGATCGGCGCGTACTCCTTGATGAACGGCTTGAGCCGCTGCAGTTCCTCCTGGTGCCCCGACCCGTCGGCGACGACGACCACGTGCCGGTTGCGCAGTTCGAGGTCGATGTCGGGGACCCCGATCCCGTCGATGAGCAGCGCGCTCTCGGTGCGGACGAACTCGGTGGTGTTGCCGGCGAACGCGTCGAGGTGGTCGGCCAGCCCGTTGCGGGCCTCGATCATCCGGTCGGCGATGGCCGACTCGTCGAACTCGATGCCCTCGACCAGGACCTCGGGTTCCTTCTTGGTCAGCTTGTCCGCGTAGACGATGCCCTCGTCGATGCGGACCTTCATGCCGTCCTTGATCTTGCCGAACGCGTCGGCCGAGACGGCGTCCATCAACACGATCCCGTTGGCCACCAGCACTTCCGGGCCCAGATTGGGATAGCGGCCGGAGATGGACGGCGAGGTGTTGATCACCGCGACGACGCCCGCCTCGACCAGCCGATCGGCGGTGTGGCGGTCCAGATCGGTCTCGTCGAGGACCACGACATCCCCGGGTCCGACGCGCCGCAACAAGCGCCGGGTGTTGCGATCCACCCGGGCGATCCCGGTGACACCGGGCAGCGTTTCCGTGTTCCGCGACAACAACGCCGGCATCTTCATGTGGCCGATGATGCGGGCAAACCCTCAACCTTTGGTGGAGGCGCGCCGAATCACCGGTCACATTCGTCACTGTGATCCCGCGCGCACAGCAACCCGCGGGCCATCACCTCCGACCGTGCCGAACGGTCACCGACGCTAGGTCTCGTCGTCCTGCCGCAACTTCGCCGCGACCTCGAGCGAGGTCGCGTGCAGGCGCTCGAACAGGTCTAGCACCAGGGCGAGCTGATCGTCGGAGTAGTCGTCGAGCGCGGCGGCGAAGCTGCGCGCGAGTAGTTCGTAGTGCGGGGCGATCTCGTCGATCCGGGCCGGGATCGCGGTCACGATCACCCGCCGCCGATCCGCGACGTCGTGTTCGCGGCGCACATATCCCGCGGCGAGCAGCCGGTCGACCATCTTGGTCACCGCGCCGGTGGTGAGCGCGGTCTGCGCGGCCAGCTCCCCCGCGGTCGCCGGGCCGCCCAGCCGCAGCATGTTCAGGCAGCGCAGATCGGTGACGTGCAGACCGAGCTTGTCGGCGACGGCCTGATGCAACATGACGCCATCGGTCGCGCTGCGCTGTGCGGCGACCGTCAACGCTGCCGCGAGCTCGGCCCTCCTGTCGGACATCCCTTGACACCTTCCGCTCCGGCCGGGATTATCTTCCTGAGTCAGATTATTACTGAAGACACTACTTCCCGGATCGACCTCTGACCGATCGATCCTAGTTTTCCGGAGGGCGCCATGACCGATCCCCAGTCCGACGAACACGCGATCCGCGCCCTGTTCACGGCGACCAGCGATGCCTGGGCGGCCGGCGACGCGCGCGCGTTCGCCGCCGCGTTCACCGACGACGCCGAATACGTCACCTGGTTCGGCCGCCACTACACCGGCCGCGCGGCCATCGAGGCCTGTCACGCCGGGCTGTTCGCGAAATACCTGAAGAACACCCGCCTCGACGGCGAGATCACCCGGCTGCGCTTCCTCACCCCCGACGTCGCGGTCGTCGACGGCCGCGGCGCGGTGGTCAAGGGCAAGCGCACGCGCACCCGGCGCAACACCAAGGACAACATCTACGTCGCGGTCCGTCACGACGGCCAATGGCGCTTCGCCGCCTTCCACAACACGAAATACCACTGGTTCTTCGATGCGATGACGGCCAGGTCGGAACGCGGATGACAACTACCCGTATGCTGCGGGTCACAGATACCTCGGACAGGAGACAATCCATGCCCCGCAGCACCGTCGAGACGGTTTTCGACGCACCTCGCGACATCGTCTACCGCCTTTTCACCGAGCGTGAGGCCGTCAGCCCCTACCTGCCGATCCAGGTCAAGCTCATCAAGCAGGGCGACCCGGCCACCGGCGTGGGCGCGCAGCACATCCTCGGCTTCGGCAAAGCCGGTGTCATCGAGGAGATCACCGCGCTGGTTCCCGGCGAGCGGATGGAGTACAAGATCGTCAAGGGCGCGCCGGTCAAGCGCCACGTCGGCATCATCACCTTCGCCGACACCAGTTCCGGCGGCACCCGCGTGGTCTACACGATGGAGTCCGAGCCGTCGCTGCCCGTGCCCGCGCCGGTCCTCGAATTCGGCCTTCGTCAGCTGACCAACCAGCTCATCGGCGGCGTCCGCAAAGCCCTGAAGTAGGCGCGTCGACGTCGCCCGCGGTCCGCGCGGGCGACGTCACCCGCGTGGTCAGGCCGGAGCGCGCTCGGCTCGCGCGGTTTCCAGCAGTTCCTCCGCGTGCGCGCGGCCGGTCTCGGTGTCGTCGAGGCCCGCGAGCATGCGCGCCAGTTCGACCACCCGCTCCTCATCGGTCAGCGTGCGAACTCCGCTGTCCACCTTGCCTTTTCCATCATCGGACTTGTTCACCACCAGGTGCGTGTCGGCGAAGGCCGCCACCTGCGGCAGATGGGTCACCACGATCACCTGATGGGTGCGGGCCAGCCGCGCCAGCCGCTTGCCGATCTCCACCGCCGCCCGGCCGCCGACGCCGGCGTCGACCTCGTCGAACACCATCGTCGCGCCGTGATCCGATCCGGCGAGGACCACTTCGAGCGCCAGCATCACCCGGGAGAGCTCACCGCCGGAGGCGCTCTTGCTCAACGGCAGCGACTGCGCGCCGGAATGGGCCGAGAGCCGGAACTCCACCTCGTCGACACCGTGCGACCCGGCGTGCAGCTGCGCGCCGTCGATCTCGATCGGCGCCGAGTCCTGCGCGTTGGCCTGCATCGGCCGCACCTGCACCTCGAGCCGGGCCTTGCCCATCGCGAGCCCACCGAGCTCGGTGCTCACCGCCGAAGCCAGCTTGCCCGCCGCCTTCGCGCGGGCGGCACTGAGCTTGCGGGCGGCCTCGCGGACCTTGCCCGCCGCGGTCTCCACCTCACCGGTGAGTTTGGCCAGCGCGTCCTCGGACACGTCCAGCGAATCCAGGCGCGCGCGCGACTCGTCGGCCCAGGCGATCACGCCGTCGATATCGGGCGCGTACTTGCGGGTCAGCGACTTCAGCTCGGCCTGCCGGTTGAGCATCGAGTCCAGGGCGCCGGGGTCCGAGGGCAGTTCCGAGAGGTAGCCGCTGAGTTCGGTGGTCACGTCGACGACCACCGCGATCGCCTCGCCCAGCCGCGGCGCCAGCCCGGTCAGCCCGGGGTCGTCGGCGGAGTCCAGCCGGGCCCGCGCGCCGCCGAGCAGATCGAGCACGCCGCCGCCGTCGGCGGCGGAGTCGGTGGGACCGGACAGCGCCTCGTGCGCGGCGACCGCGGCCTCGCGCAGCGAATCCAGATCGCTGAGCCTGCGGATCTCGGCGACGAGCCGGGTGTCCTCACCGGGTTCGGGCGCGATGCCGTCGATCTCGGCCAACGAGTGCTTGAGCCGGTCCGCCTCGAGCGCCAGCTCCCGGCTGCGCGCCGTCCGCTCCAGCAGCTCCGAGCGCGCGTCGAGCCACGTCCGGCGATGCACCTGGTATTTGCGCAGCAGCCCGGCGACCCCGTCACCGGCGAACTGGTCGAGCGCGGCGAGCTGCTGTTCGGGCCGCTGCAGCCGCAGCTGGTCGTTCTGGCCGTGCACGGTCAGCAGCCGGGAGGTGAACTCGCCGAGCACCGCGGCGGGCACACCCCGGCCGCCCAGGTGCGCGCGGGAGCGTCCGTCGCCGTTGACGGTGCGGACCGCGATCACGCTGCCGTCCTCGTCTGCCTCGGCGGCGGCCGACTCCAGCACTTCGCCGACGGCCGCGCGGGCCGCGTCGTTGACGTCGTCGATGACGAACCGCCCCTCGACCACGGCCTTCGCCGCGCCGAGCCGAACCCGCCCGGCGTCGGCGCGGGCGCCGCTGAGCAGATGCAGGCTGGTGACCACCATCGTCTTGCCCGCACCGGTCTCACCGGTGAGGACGGTCAGGCCCGCATGGAACTGCGCGGTGGCCGTCGAGATGACGCCGAGTCCGTCAATCCTGATCTCTGTCAGCATCGCGGCTGTTCTCCGTTCGCTGTCTACCCCGCCAGCCGGTGACCGGCAGCTGGAACTTCCGCACCATCCGGTCGGCGAACGGCGCGGAATCCAGCCGCACCCACCGCACCGGTCGTTCGCCGCGCACCACTTCGGCGCGGCCGCCGCGCGGCAACGCCAGGGTCCGCCGACCATCCAGGAACACGATCGCGTCGTGCCCGGTCGCCACCGTCTCGACCGCGATCCGCGATTCCGGGCTGGTCACCAGCGGCCGCGCGAACAGGGCGTGCGCGTTGCTCGGGATGACCAGCATCGCTTCGAGTTCCGGCCACACCACCGGACCGCCCGCCGAGAAGGCGTAGGCGGTCGACCCGGTCGGGGTGGAGATGAGGATGCCGTCGCAGCCGAACGACGACACGGGCCTGCCGTCGACCTCGAGCACCACTTCGAGCACACCCATGCGCTGGGCGTTCTCCAGGCTGGCCTCGTTGAGCGCCCACCCACGTTCGACGACGGTGTCGTCGACCCGGACGGTGACGTCGATGGTCATCCGGTCTTCCACGCGGTAGTCCCGGTCGACCACCTGGGCCAGCGCCTCGTCGAGATGCTCGGCCTCGGCCTCGGTGAGAAAACCGATGCGGCCCAGGTTGATTCCGAGCACCGGCACCCCGGACGGCCGGCCGAGTTCGGCCGCGCGCAGGAAGGTGCCGTCGCCGCCGAGGGCGAGCACCATCTCGCAGCCCAGCGCCGCGGACGGGCTGTGCGGCACCACCCGGACCGGATAGCCGGCGGGTTCGTCCTCGAACCGCGTGCTGTCGGCCTCGTCGGCCAGCACCCGCAGGCAGATGCCCGCCTCGGCGAAGATCTTCGCCACCCGGTGCGCGGTCTCGATGATCTCCGCGCGGCCGGGGTGGGCGACGAGCAGGATCTCCCTGCCGCCCTCGTGCGTGTTCACTGCGGACCCTCCTCGACGGCGCGGGCGACCAGCGCTTCCACTTCCGCGGCGTCGTAGTCGAGCGGGCCGACCTTGCGCAGCCACAGGAAGTACTCGACATTGCCCGACGGACCGGGCAGCGGACTGGCGACGACACCCTGGGTTCGCAACCCGAGCGCGCCCGCCGCGGCGGCCACCTCGCGCACCACTTCGGCGCGCAGCGCCGGGTCGCGCACGACGCCACCGGATCCGACCCGCTCCTTGCCGACCTCGAACTGCGGCTTCACCATCGGCAGCAGATCGGCGCCGTCGGCGGCACACCCGGCCAGCGCGGGCAGCACCAGTCCCAGTGAGATGAACGACAGGTCACCGACGACGGATTCGACTGTGCCGCCGATGGTTTCGGGGGTGATGTTGCGCACGTTGGTGCGGTCGTACACCTGGACCCGATCGTCGTTCTGCAACCGCCAGATCAGCTGGCCGTACCCGACGTCGACCGCGGCCACCTCCTTCGCGCCGCGCGCGAGCAGCACATCGGTGAACCCACCGGTCGACGCGCCCGCGTCCAGGCAGCGCTTGCCCGCGACGCTGAGACCCTGCGGTTCGAACGCCTCGAGCGCGCCGAGCAGTTTGTGCGCCCCGCGCGAGGCCCAGGACACCTCGTCGGGTTCCTCCCGCACGATCAGCGGGGTGCCGGTCTCCACCGCCGTCGCCGGTTTCACGGCCACGGTGCCGGCAATCAGGACGCGGCCCGCGCTGATCAGCTCGACCGCGTGTTCTCGCGATCGCGCCAATCCGCGGCGAACCAGTTCGGCGTCCACACGCGCTCGCCTGGCCACCTCAGATCTTGTCCACTGTCGCCAGGGCGTCCACCAGCACATCGTGCGCCTGCTCGAGAATGCGCGCACGCCGGGTGATGTCGGCTCCCGTCTCGGTGTTCTCGGCCGGTCCGGTCACCGCAGGCGCCGCGCCGAGTTCGGCCAGCAACGCGTCGACCTCGGCCTTGATCCGATGCGGGTCGGCCGGTTCCTGCCGCGCCTGACCACCCGGCAGGTGAGTGCCGGGCAGGGGAATCCCTGGGCGGGGTGGCTGCGGCGCGCCGGGCGGCGGTGAACTCGGAGTACTCATCGTGCCGTCAACGCTATCGGATTTCCGAATCGGCTGCGCGCACGCGTACCGCCCGGCCGGGGTGCTGTCGCAACAGTTCCGCGACCTCCGCGGGGGCGACGGCATCCGGCACGATCTCGTCGTTGAGCGCGTCGAGCGAGCCGGCGACGAAGGTGGGCACCTGGGCCGGTGGCGCGAGCAGGACATCTTCGAGGGTGCTGACGCCGGTGAGCACCAGCAGCGAGTCGAGCCCGAGCCCGTTGGCGCCCTCGATATCGGTGTCGATCCGATCGCCGACCACCAGTGCGGCGCGGGCGCCCGCTCGCGCGAGCGCGTCTTCCATCAGCGGCGCGAACGGCTTGCCCGCGACCAGCGGCTCGCGATCGGAGGCGGTCCGCAGCGCGGCGACCATCGATCCGTTGCCCGGCGCCAGACCGCGCTCGTTGGGCAGCGTGCGATCGGTGTTGGCGGCGACCCACAACGCGCCCGCGCGCAGCGCGTAGGCGGCTTCGGCGAGGTCCGGCCAGGCCGTGGCGGGCGAGTGCCCCTGCACGACCGCGTCGGGCGGCGTGTCGCCGAATCGGCGGATCGGCACGAGGCCGACCGCGGTGATCTCGGCGGCCAGGTCGTCGGTACCGACGACGAGCACCCGGGAACCGGGGGCCAGCCGGTGCGCCAGCATGCCCGCCGCGGCCTGCGCGCTGGTCACCACGTCCTCGGCCGTGGCCGGATAACCCAGCTCGGCCAGATGCTCGGCCACCGGACCGGGGCCACGGGCCGCGTTGTTGGTGACATAGACCAGCCGCTGCGCCGAATCACCGTCTGGGGCGAGCGCTTTCGGACCGCCGTCGATCACCTCGGGACCGCGGTACAGCGTCCCGTCCAGATCGAGCAGCAAAGCGTCGTATTGATCGCGTAGCCGGTTCACACACCCTCACTCCGTCGTCACTGCCGGGTCGAGCACCTGCGCCGACCCTAGGCGAGGGCACCGACAGTTCCGCGTCCACGGAACCACCGAATCGCACTCGCACTCTTCATGATCGAGCATGCGGAAACCGTCCGTGCACGGTGTACCCGCTTTTCGCAGCCCGCTTTCGCGCGCGTCGCGGCGCTCGGTGACACAGGTCACCACCCTGCCAGGAAGTAAACGGACTGCGGTCCGGTTATTACCGATCGAACTGCCGCACCGGCGCAGTCGTCATCCTTCGCACGGAGAGGTCCACACAATGGACATCGTTTTCTTGGTCGGCCGCATCCTGCTCGCGGTGATCTTCGCCTTCTCGGCCATCGGCCACTTCACTCAGGCCGACGGGATGGCCCAGTACGCGGCCGCCAAGGGGGTGCCCGCGGCCAAGGCGGGCGTCATCGTCAGTGGCGTCGTCGCGCTGGTGGCCGCGCTGTCGCTGATCCTCGGTGTCTGGCTCGATCTCGGCGCACTGCTGCTCGTGGCGTTCCTGGTTCCGGTGAGCCTGTTCATGCACCCGTTCTGGAAGGAAACCGACCCGCAGGCCAAGCAGACCGAGATGATCGGGTTCAACAAGAACCTCGCCATCGTCGGTGGTGCGCTGATCCTGTTCTACCTGGTCAACACCACCCAGCAGGTGCCGCTCGGCCTCACCGGCCCGCTGTTCGGCGCCTTCTGATCCCTCGACGCACAACGGCCGCAGGCCGGGAACCCGCTATCGGTTCCCGGCCTGCGGCCGTTGCTTGCTGAACTACGCGTCGCCGGTGAGTTCCGCGGCGCGGTCCTCGGCGTCGGTCTCGCCGTCGAGATCGGCGGCAGCGGCATTGAGGAACCACTGCAGGCCGTCGTCGGTGCGGCCGGCCGCGACCAGCGCGTCGGCGTAGGCGTAGAACAGGCGCGCGGCGGCCGAACCGGTGCGCGCCGGATCCAGATCGGGAGTCTGCAGCGTCACCACGGCCTGGTCGAACTGACCCAGATCCATCCGCGCGCCGGCGACCACGATCCGCAGCTCGGTGGCCTCGTCACCGCTGAGCGCCTGTGCCTCTTCGCTGCGGCCGAGCTCGATGGCCCGTTCCGGCCTGCCCAGACCGCGCTCGCAGTCCGCCATCACGGCCAGCAGCCCGGAGCCGCCGGACATGCGGCGCGCGGTGCGCAGCTCGGAGAGCGCCTCCGCCCATTCCTCGGCGTGGTAGGCCACCACACCGGCGGTCTCGCGCACGACGGCGATCCGGCCCGCCCGCTGCCGTGCGGCCCGTGCGTGGGCCAGCGCGAGCCGGGGATCGTCCTCGAGCAGTTCGACGGCCATCACCATGTGCCGGGCGACGGTTTCGGCGTTGTTCTTGTCCAGGCTCAGCAGATCGCGGCGCACCGCCGGATCGAGATCGGAGGCTTGCACGTCTTCGGGCAGGTCCGGCTCGTCCGGACGCGCGGCGCGCCGATCGGTGGACCGCCCGCCCGCTGACCTGGCGCCTTCGCCGCCGCGACGGCGGTCGTCACGGTCGTCGCCGCCACGGGTGCCGTAGCCGGCGTCGGCCCGACGATCCGCGCGGTCTGCCGCCTCGTCGCGAGGATCGGGCTCGGCGGTCGGCGACACGGTGCGATCGCCGTCGTCGCCGCGTTCGGTGTCGTCGGCCTCGGCGCGATCGGCGGACCGGGTCCGGCCCGCATCGTCGCCGGACTCGGCGCGATCGGCGTCGTCCGCCGACTCCGCTCGACCGTTGTCGTCGACGTCCTCGGCACGCCCGGTGCTCGACGAGGTGTCGTCGGACTGCTCAGTGGACGCGGTCTCCTCGCTCACCGGCGAATCGAGGTCGGCCGATGCGAGATCGGTCGACTCGCTCTCGGCGACATCGGCATTCGCGGCGGCCGAGGACACGACGCCGAGGACATCGCCCTCGCGCTCGCGCCGCTTCTCGCGGTAGGTGCCGTCCAGCGGCGCGCCGTCCTCACCGACGTAACGGTTGCCACCGCCGGAGCCGCCACCACGCTTGAAGCCACCGCGCCCGCGATCGTCGTCACGACGGGGGCCGCGATCGTTGTCGTCACGCCGCTGGTAGCCGCCGCGATCGGAGCTCTCGCTCCGGCGGAAGCCACCGCGATCGGAGGACCCGCGCGAACGGTCGTCGTTGTCGTTGCGACGGAACCCGCCACGGTCGCCGGAGCCACCACGGCCCGCGTCGTCACGACGCTGGTAACCACCACGGTCGCCACTGTCACGCCGCTGGTACCCGCCGCGATCGCCACCACGGTCGGAGCCACCACGCGAACGGTCATCGCCCTCGCTGCGCCGGAACCCGCCGCGATCCGAACTGCCACGCGAACGGTCGTCACCCTCGTTCCGGCGGAAGCCGCCACGATCCGAGGACCCGCGCGAACGGTCATCGTTGTCGTCGCGACGGAACCCGCCACGATCGCCCGAGCCACCACGACCCGCGTCGTCACGACGCTGGTAACCACCACGGTCGCCACTGTCACGCCGCTGGTACCCGCCGCGATCGCCACCGCGATCGGACCCACCACGCGAACGGTCATCGCCTTCGTTCCTGCGGAAGCCGGAGCCACCGCGCGGACGGTCGTCGTTGTCACGACGGAACCCGCCACGATCGCTCCCACCGCGCGAGCGATCGTCGCCCTCGTTGCGACGGAAACCACCGCCGGCGCCACCCCGATCCGAGCCGCCACGGGGACGGTCGTCATCGTTGCGACGATACCCGCCACGGTCGCCACCGCGATCGAAACCACCTGTGGGACGGTCGGATTCGCCACGGCGGAAGCCGCCACGGTCGCCGGAGCCACCGCGGCCGGCGTCGTCACGACGCTGGTAACCACCACGGTCACCACTGTCGGAGCGCCGGAAACCGCCGCGGTCGTTGTCGTCACGCCGCTGGTAACCGCCACGGCCGGCGTCGTCACGACGCTGATAGCCGCCGCGGTCGCCACCACGGTCGGAGCCGCCACGGGGGCGATCGTCATCATTACGGCGGTACCCGCCACGGTCGCCGGAGCCACCGCGGCCGGCGTCGTCACGACGCTGGTAACCACCACGGTCACCACTGTCGGAGCGCCGGAAACCGCCGCGGTCACCGCCGCGATCGTCGCGGTTGAACCCGCCACGCTGGCCCTCGGAACGGTCGGAACCGCCACGGCCACCACGATTGTCGTCGTTGCGGCGGAATCCGCCGCCTTCGCCACGGTTGTCACCGTGTCCGCCACGGGGGCGATCGGTCGGTTCGCCGCGCCGGCCGAAACCGCGGGCGTCTCCGTCCCGGCGGAAAGGCTTCCGTCCGTCGTTGTGTTCCGACACGGCGATCCCTTTCTAGATTCCCCGGCCTCGGGGAGTGTTGTCGTGGCCCCGCCTACAAGAATTCAACCACGGGCGGAGGACGGGGCATCGTCCGCCTGGCGTGCCGGGGCATGGCAGCCCCACAAACGCCGATAGGGGACCCAATTCTGGGTCCCCTATTGCGAAGGATGTTCCGGCGGTGTCCTACTCTCCCACACCCTGTCGAGTGCAGTACCATCGGCGCAGGTGGCCTTAGCTTCCGGGTTCGGAATGGGACCGGGCGTTTCCCCACCGCTATAACCGCCGTAACTCTATGAAACTAGACAGCGCTCCCCACCCAGAAAGTAATCCCCTAAAGGACCACCCCTGGCGGGTGTGCTGCAGTGTCTGTTGTTTCAGATACCGCACAGTGGACGCGTAACACCTTCGATAGTAAGCCCTCGGCCTATTAGTACCAGTCACCTACACCAGTTACCTGGCTTCCAGTTCCGGCCTATCAACCCCATGGTCTGTAGGGGGCCTTAACCCATCAAGTGGGAGAGAAACCTCATCTTGGAACAGGCTTCCCGCTTAGATGCTTTCAGCGGTTATCCCTTCCGAACGTAGCCAACCAGCAGTGCTCCTGGCGGAACAACTGGCACACCAGAGGTTCGTCCGTCCCGGTCCTCTCGTACTAGGGACAGCCTTCCTCAAGTTTCTAACGCGCGCGGCGGATAGAGACCGAACTGTCTCACGACGTTCTAAACCCAGCTCGCGTGCCGCTTTAATGGGCGAACAGCCCAACCCTTGGGACCTACTCCAGCCCCAGGATGCGACGAGCCGACATCGAGGTGCCAAACCATCCCGTCGATATGGACTCTTGGGGAAGATCAGCCTGTTATCCCCGGGGTACCTTTTATCCGTTGAGCGACACCGCTTCCACTTGCCGGTGCCGGATCACTAGTCCCGACTTTCGTCCCTGCTCGAGCTGTCACTCTCACAGTCAAGCTCCCTTGTGCACTTGCACTCGACACCTGATTGCCAACCAGGCTGAGGGAACCTTTGGGCGCCTCCGTTACATTTTGGGAGGCAACCGCCCCAGTTAAACTACCCACCAGGCACTGTCCCTGAACCAGATCATGGTCCGAGGTTAGAAGTCCAATACGATCAGAGTGGTATTTCAACGACGACTCCACCTGAACTGGCGTCCAAGCTTCACAGTCTCCCACCTATCCTACACAAACCGTACCGAACACCAATACCAAGCTATAGTGAAGGTCCCGGGGTCTTTTCGTCCTGCCGCGCGTAACGAGCATCTTTACTCGTAATGCAATTTCGCCGAGTCTGTGGTTGAGACAGCAGAGAAGTCGTTACGCCATTCGTGCAGGTCGGAACTTACCCGACAAGGAATTTCGCTACCTTAGGATGGTTATAGTTACCACCGCCGTTTACCGGGGCTTAAATTCTCAGCTTCGCGCCGAAGCGCTAACCGGTCCTCTTAACCTTCCGGCACCGGGCAGGCGTCAGTCCGTATACATCGTCTTACGACTTCGCACGGACCTGTGTTTTTAGTAAACAGTCGCTTCTCTCTGGTCTCTGCGACCTTCCCCAGCTCTGAGTGCAAGACTCGTCACCAGGGCAGGTCCCCCTTCTCCCGAAGTTACGGGGGCATTTTGCCGAGTTCCTTAACCACAGTTCTCTCGATCGCCTTAGTATTCTCTACCTGACCACCTGTGTCGGTTTGGGGTACGGGCCGTGTACCAACTCACTAGAGGCTTTTCTCGGCAGCATAGGATCACTGAATTCACCACAACGGCTACGCATCACCTCTCAGGCTATATGTTGTGCGGATTTGCCTACACAACGCCCTACAGGCTTACACCAGGTATTCCATCACCTGGCCCAGCTACCTTCCTGCGTCACCCCATCGCTTACCTACTACAGCCAGGGTCGTATGCAGCCACATCCGGCCTCCCGAAGGAGGTCCATCCGCTTTTGGATACTTAGCACAACTGATTCGATATTTGGCGCGGATACACGGGTACGGGAATATCAACCCGTTGTCCATCGACTACGCCTGTCGGCCTCGCCTTAGGTCCCGACTCACCCTGGGCGGATTAACCTGGCCCAGGAACCCTTGGTCATTCGGCGGACGAGTTTCTCACTCGTCTTTCGCTACTCATGCCTGCATTCTCACTCCCGTGGCCTCCACAGCTGGATCACTCCGCTGCTTCCACGGCCACAGGACGCTCCCCTACCCATCCCAGCTCCTGGCTCGAAAGCAGGATAATGCTGAAATGCCGCGGCTTCGGCGGTGTACTTGAGCCCCGCTACATTGTCGGCGCAGGATCACTTGACCAGTGAGCTATTACGCACTCTTTCAAGGGTGGCTGCTTCTAAGCCAACCTCCTGGTTGTCTAAGCGACCCCACATCCTTTTCCACTTAGTACACGCTTAGGGGCCTTAGCCGGCGATCTGGGCTGTTTCCCTCTCGACTACGAAGCTTATCCCCCGCAGTCTCACTGCCACGCTCTCACACACCGGCATTCGGAGTTTGGCTGACTTCGGTAAGCTTGTGGGCCCCCTAGGCCATCCAGTAGCTCTACCTCCGGCGTGAAACACGTGACGCTGCACCTAAATGCATTTCGGGGAGAACCAGCTATCACGGAGTTTGATTGGCCTTTCACCCCTACCCACAGCTCATCCCCTCAGTTTTCAACCTAAGTGGGTTCGGGCCTCCACGACGTCTTACCGTCGCTTCACCCTGGCCATGGGTAGATCACTCCGCTTCGGGTCCATAATGTGCGACTAAAGGGCGCCCTATTCGGACTCGCTTTCGCTACGGCTACCCCACACGGGTTAACCTCGCCACACACCGATGACTCGCAGGCTCATTCTTCAAAAGGCACGCCATCACCCCACGCACAAGTACGAAGGCTCTGACGGATTGTAAGCGCACGGTTTCAGGTACTATTTCACTCCCCTCCCGGGGTACTTTTCACCTTTCCCTCACGGTACTAGTCCGCTATCGGTCACCAGGGAGTATTCAGGCTTACCGGGTGGTCCCGGCAGATTCACAGCAGATTTCACGGGCCCGCTGCTACTCGGGTATCACTCACGAGAGCCAACATGTTTTCGTCTACCGGACTATCACCGTCTATGGCAGGCCGTTCCAGACCACTTCGACTAACACATTGGTTTCTTACTCTCGCTTGATCCGGCAGAATCAAGAAGAATGACCCCACAACACCCCAAACGCAACCCCTGCCGGGTATCACACGCTTGAGGTTTAGCCTCATCCGCTTTCGCTCGCCACTACTCACGGAATCACTGTTGTTTTCTCTTCCTGTGGGTACTGAGATGTTTCACTTCCCCACGTTCCCTCCACACACCCTATATATTCAGATGCGGGTAACACGACATCACTCGTGCTGGGTTTCCCCATTCGGAAATCCTCGGATCTCAGCTCGGTTGACAGCTCCCCGAGGCTTATCGCAGCCTCCTACGTCCTTCATCGGCTCCTGGTGCCAAGGCATCCACCGTACGCTCTTAAACACTTACTAACAAAGATGCTCGCGTCCACTGT
>NZ_JAVCWB010000005.1:0-235293 GCF_032656385.1 Nocardia canadensis | reverse complement strand
TTAGAAAGGAGGTGATCCAGCCGCACCTTCCGGTACGGCTACCTTGTTACGACTTCGTCCCAATCGCCGATCCCACCTTCGACGGCTCCCTCCACAAGGGTTAGGCCACCGGCTTCGGGTGTTACCGACTTTCATGACGTGACGGGCGGTGTGTACAAGGCCCGGGAACGTATTCACCGCAGCGTTGCTGATCTGCGATTACTAGCGACTCCAACTTCACGGGGTCGAGTTGCAGACCCCGATCCGAACTGAGACCGGCTTTAAGGGATTCGCTCCACCTCACGGTATCGCAGCCCTCTGTACCGGCCATTGTAGCATGTGTGAAGCCCTGGACATAAGGGGCATGATGACTTGACGTCGTCCCCACCTTCCTCCGAGTTGACCCCGGCAGTCTCTCACGAGTCCCCGCCATTACGCGCTGGCAACATAAGATAAGGGTTGCGCTCGTTGCGGGACTTAACCCAACATCTCACGACACGAGCTGACGACAGCCATGCACCACCTGTACACCGACCACAAGGGGGCCTACATCTCTGCAGGTTTCCGGTGTATGTCAAACCCAGGTAAGGTTCTTCGCGTTGCATCGAATTAATCCACATGCTCCGCCGCTTGTGCGGGCCCCCGTCAATTCCTTTGAGTTTTAGCCTTGCGGCCGTACTCCCCAGGCGGGGTACTTAATGCGTTAGCTACGGCACGGATCCCGTGGAAGGAAACCCACACCTAGTACCCACCGTTTACGGCGTGGACTACCAGGGTATCTAATCCTGTTCGCTACCCACGCTTTCGCTTCTCAGCGTCAGTTACTTCCCAGAGACCCGCCTTCGCCACCGGTGTTCCTCCTGATATCTGCGCATTTCACCGCTACACCAGGAATTCCAGTCTCCCCTGAAGTACTCTAGTCCGCCCGTATCGCCCGCAAGCTTGGGGTTGAGCCCCAAGTTTTCACGAACGACGCGACGAACCGCCTACAAGCTCTTTACGCCCAGTAATTCCGGACAACGCTCGCACCCTACGTATTACCGCGGCTGCTGGCACGTAGTTGGCCGGTGCTTCTTCTACAGGTACCGTCACTTGCGCTTCGTCCCTGTCGAAAGAGGTTTACAACCCGAAGGCCGTCATCCCTCACGCGGCGTCGCTGCATCAGGCTTTCGCCCATTGTGCAATATTCCCCACTGCTGCCTCCCGTAGGAGTCTGGGCCGTGTCTCAGTCCCAGTGTGGCCGGTCGCCCTCTCAGGCCGGCTACCCGTCGTCGCCTTGGTAGGCCATTACCCCACCAACAAGCTGATAGGCCGCGGGCCCATCTCGTACCGATAAATCTTTCCACCACAAGACATGCATCCTGTGGTCATATCCGGTATTAGACCCAGTTTCCCAGGCTTATCCCGAAGTACGAGGCAGATCACCCACGTGTTACTCACCCGTTCGCCGCTCGTGTACCCCGAAGGGCCTTACCGCTCGACTTGCATGTGTTAAGCACGCCGCCAGCGTTCGTCCTGAGCCAGGATCAAACTCTCCGTTGAAGACTCTTGAAACACTCCGAAGAGCGAATCAGAAATATCTAAACTAGAGTCCGAAAACCTAGCAATGCCGAACACCAGCAAAAGTTTGCTGACATTCAAAATGTCCGACCTCGTCAACCGGGGGGTATGAGAGGCCGGAACCAATAATAATATTGGCACTGACATTCATCGACACACTATTGAGTTCTCAAAGAACACACGCACAAGCAAAACCACCGGCTCTCGTCCGGATCTTCTGCAGGGCAACTGTTCCAGCCTAACTGTGCTTCCAGGCGATGTCAATCGTAACGCTGGTCACGCAGTCGAGGCAACGCCAGGCGCTCCCCGTCCTACCTCGTTGTCCCTTGCCCGCCGACCCTCTGGATCAGCGTCTCGGCTCCGGGTTGGTGTCCGTGTCGCTCTGACTTCCAATAAGTTACGCGCCGGAAAACGCTGCGTCAAATCGCCTGGACAGCAGGGCAACTGCGCTGGTCAGCGCCGTGTGTCCGGCCCACGCGCAGGCCTGAATCACACGGGTGTGACTCAGGCCTCCACCGCGAGATCAGGCTATGCGACGCACGCCGGCCATGTTCTTCTTGCCCCGGCGCAGCACCAGCCACTCGCCGTGCAGGTAGTCGGCGTCGGATGGGGTCCAGTCGATGTCGCCGATGCGCTCGTTGTTCACCGACGCACCGCCCTCGGTCACCACCCGCCGGGCCGCTCCCCTGCTCTCGGCCAGGCCGGAGGCGACGAGCAGGTCGACGATCGTGTTCGGTTCGCCGGGCACCATTTCGGCGACCTTGCCGTCGATCGCGGTCTCGCGCAGCGCGGCCCCCAGGGTGGACACCGGCAGGTCACGCAGTTCGCCGCGACCGAACAGGGCCTGGCTGGCCAGTTCCACCGCCGCGGTCTCGGCTTCGCCGTGCACCAGCGTCGTCATCTCGGCGGCCAGGCGCTTCTGGGCCTCGCGCGCGAACGGACGTTCGGCGGTGGCCTGCTCGAGCGCGTCGAGTTCCTCGCGGCTCAGGAAGGTGAACCAGCGCAGGTAGCGCACGACGTCGGCGTCGGCGGTGTTCACGAAGTACTGGTACCAGGCGTAGGGGCTGGTCAGCTCGGGGTCGAGCCAGAGGCTGCCGCCGCCGGTGGACTTGCCGAACTTCTTGCCGTCGGCCGAGGTCACCAGCGGCACGGTGAGCGCGTGCACGTGCGCGCCGTCGACGCGCCGGTTCAGCTCGACGCCGGCGATGATGTTGCCCCACTGGTCGGAGCCGCCGACCTGCAGCGTGCAGCCGTACTCGCGGCGCAGCTGCAGGTAGTCGTTGGCCTGCAGCAGCATGTAGCTGAACTCGGTGTAGGAGATGCCCTCACCTTCCAGCCGCCGCTTGACGGTGTCGCGGGCCAGCATGACATTCACCGAGAAGTGCTTGCCGATGTCGCGCAGGAAGTCGACGGTCGACAGCGGACCGGTCCAGTCCATGTTGTTGGCGATGATCGCGCCGGTCGGCGAATCGTCGAGGTCGACGAAGCGCTCGAGCTGGGAGCGGATGCGGGCCGCCCATTCGGCGACGGTGTCGGTGGAGTTCATGGTGCGTTCGCCGACGTCGCGCGGGTCGCCGATCAGGCCGGTGGCACCACCGGCGAGGACGATCGGCCGGTGACCCGCGCGCTGGAAACGCTTCAGGGCGAGCAAGGGGACGAGGTGACCCGCGTGCAGGCTCGCCGCGGTGGGGTCGAAGCCGGCATACAGGGTCAGCGGGGCGGCGGCGGCCGCGGCTCGCAGTTCGTCCAGGTCGGTGGACTGCGCGATCAGGCCGCGCCAGGTCAGTTCGTCGAAGATGTCGCCGGTCACGGTGTTCCATCTTTCCGTACTCGTTCCGCCGCCCGCGCGCAGGTCGGGCGGTGTTCGACGAACGGGGCGCTCAGACCCGAGCCCGGGTGACCCAGGCGGTGAGGTCGGCCTCGACCTGGTCGCGATCGACCTCGTTGAGCACCTCGTGCCGGGCGCCCTGGTAGATCCGGTAGGTGATGTCGGTGAGCCCGGCGTCACGGTAGCGCTGGACGAGCAGGTCCGACAGCCGGGTGCCGTCGTTGAGCGGGTCCTGGTCGCCGACCATGACGTACACCGGCAGGTCGGAGCGCACGGTGCTCGGATCGGTCAGGCGCTGGTAGGCGGTGGTGGCCAGCAGCGCCATATTGGCGTCGTCGACCGCGAAGCCGCACCACGGGTCGGCGATGTAGGCGTCGACCTGAGCCTCGTCGCTGCTGATCCAGTCGGCGTCGGTGCGGGTCGGCTGGAAGCGCGCGTTGAAGAACGTGGTCAGGTCGCCGCCCGCGGCCACGATCGCGTCGAACAGCCCGTCCACCGCCGTCGAACCGCACAGCACGGCCTCGTCGACCAGGTCGGAGTGATCGAGCAGGTACTGCTGCACCGCGAAGGAGCCGAGGCTGTGCCCGAACAGGGTGAGCGGCAGACCGGGATGACGCTCGCGCAGCAGACCGGTCAGCGTCACCTGGTCGGCGACCAGCAGGTTCCAGCCGTCGGGGCCGAGCTGCCCGGGTTCGGAGAACATGCTGTATCCGTGACCACGATGGTCGGCGGCGTAGACCGCGTAGCCGAGGCCGGCGAGCGTGGCGGCGAGGTGGCTGTACCGGTCGGAATGCTCGCCCATCCCGTGCGCGATCTGCACGACGCCCACCGGTTCGGCAGCGGTGGGCGACCAGCTCCGGACGTGGATGGTGATGCCGTCGCTGCTGGTGAAGGTGAACACGAAGTCTCCTGCGAAAGGGGCGGGCATGTAGGCCTCGATCGTCGCATCGGAAGTGGCCTGCGTCCCATAGGATTCGCCAACGAGTTCCGCGCCGAGACCTTGTGCCCGCGGACAACCCACCGTTGTCCGCGGACGCCGAAAATCGCCGGACCAGACGGTCCGGCGATACTCAGCGCGGTCGGCGACTCACCGCACCAGCGAGGTGAGGCTGCCGCGGCGCTCGTAGGCGATCCAGGCGAAGATCGCGGCGAGCGCCAGCGGGAAGATCGCCATCGAGGGCGCGTCGGCGATGAAGGCCTGAGTCGCGGCGGCGAGCACGGTGAGCACCGACAGTCCCGCGGCGGCCAGGGTGGCCAGCCGCGGCACCATCAGGCCGATGCCGCCGGCCACTTCGGCGACGCCGATGAAGATGAGCAGCCCCATCGGGATGGTCAGGTTGGCGGGGGCGTTGTCCATCAACAGGTGCGGGATGACCAGCTTCGGCCCGCCCGAGGCGATGATGAAGAACAGGCCGAGCACGACCTGCATGGTCCACAGGACGCGGTTGCGGATCTTGCCGGGGCGGTAGGCGGTGCTGGAGAAGGTCGCGGAAGCGGTGGCGGTGGTGGTCATTTCGTGTCCTCCGGGTCGGTCGCGCTCGGTGGGTAGCGCGTTCACCAGATAGGACGGACCGGTTCCGCGGAATTCATCGCCCCCGGGAAGAATTTTTCGGCGCGAGTTCGGGAGCGCGTGGACTGCGGCGGTAGACCGACACCGCCGCCGACGGCAACCAGAACCGCCACGGCACCTCGGCGGCGACACTCACCCCGACGCGCGGACCCGCCTCGATCCGCGTCGCCGCGACCGGTTCGGCCAGGTGCAGCCGGATCTCGGCGAAGGGATCGAACAGCTCGGTTCCGTAGTCGGCCAGGCTGATTCCGAGCGCGCTGCCGACATTGCCCGGTCCGCGCGCCAGATCGGCGTCGCTGCGGGCCGCGGGTCGCCGTTCGCGAGCGATCTCCCCGCCGGCGACCACCTCCCCCGCCCGGATCAGCACCGCGCCGGCGATTCCGTCGAAACCGGTGGTCACGTTGACGCACAGGTGGATTCCGTAGGAGCGGTACACGTAGAGCCGCCCGGCGGGGCCGAACATCACCGCGTTACGGGCGGTCGGCCCCGGCCAGGAATGGGCGGCCGGATCGGGCCACGGGCCTGCCGGATCGCTGCCGTAGGCCTCGACCTCGACGATGCGCAGCGACACCGGCCCGGACGACAGGGTCGCGCCGAGCAGCCTGCGCGCGGCGGTGGGTGGATCGACGGCCAGTTCCTGAGCGGACACGACCGCCATTGTCACCCATCCCGGCGCGGGCGGGTCAGGCGTAGGCGCTGTGCTGACCCGCGCGCAGAATGCGCCGGTCGTCGAGGATGACGACCGCGTAGGCGAGGGTGACCAGCGCGGCGAGCTGCACCCACGCGACCGTGTACACCCCGATCGGCGCGGTCGCGGCGACCACGACGGCCCCGATCAGCCTGGCGCGGGCACCGGCCAGGCCGAGCGTCGCGCGGAACCAGGCCTGGCCGGCGAAGTAGAGCGCGACACCGCCGGACAGCGCGCCCGCCGCACCCCAGCCCACCGGCTCGTCGCCGTGCGCGATGCTCAGCGCGATGCCCGCCGAGGTCAGGATGACGCCGATCAGCAGCGGGTAGTAGGCGTAGTCGTAGGCGACCAGGGCCGGGCGAACCCGTTCGGTCTCCGGGCGTGCGGCCAGGGCGTGTTCGCCGCGTTCGTCGTCGAAGCCGAAGTAGGCCCACCACAGCACGTACGCGAGCGCCAGACCGAGGGCGACCATCGCCATCAGCCCGACCGTGATCGGCTCCTCGGCCAAGCCGACACCGAGCGCGACGATCGACTCACCGAGCGCGACGATGATCACCAGTCCGTGCCGTTCGCAGAAGTGCGAGGCGCGCACCACGAATCCGCCGGCGTCGACCAGGTACGGGCTGAGGATTTGCACCGCGAACGCCGCCGCCCACAGCAGGTACTGCACCGGCGGATGGGTGAATCCGCCGCCGAGGACGAGCGCGGCCGACAGCGCGTTCAGCGGCCCGATCCGCCGGATCGCCAGGCTCGCCGACGCGCCTCCCGCGGAGGCGAACATCGCCGTGTGGATCGCGGTCACCAGCGCGTACCCCACGCCGAACGCGATCCCCGTGCCGTGGAAGGCATCCGGCACGGCGAGCGCGAGCACGAAGAACGCCGACATGCCGACCAGCAACCAGGTGCGGCGCGAGGAACTGCTCGGCGCGACCTCGTTGGTCAACCACACGTACCCGCCGTACATCCACCAGATCACCCCGAACATCAACGCCACCTGCAGCAGCGCCTCCCAGTTCGGGTGGTGCACGAAGACATGGGTCAGCTGGGTGATGGTGAAGACGAAGACGAGATCGAAGAACAGTTCGAGGGTGGAGACCCGCACCTGCCCGCCGTCGAGGCTGGGCGCCGGAGATGTATCTGTCACCGGCGAATAGTAGGTCGGCGGCGGGAGCGCCGCGCGGCATGGCGACCGGTCGGTTCAGCCGAGCAGTTCGGTGCCGCGGTAGAGCCCGGCCAGCTTGCCCGGGTTGACCTGGAAGCGCAGATTCTGGATGCGTCCGTCGACGAGGTCGAAGGTGAAGGCGGCGCCGGGGTTGCCGCCGAAGGAGGCGAGCGTGCCGAGTTCGCCGTTGATCTCGGCGGCGCTGAGTTCGGCACCCGCCGAGGACGGTTTGGCCAGCACGCCGAGAATCCAGCGGGCGACGTGGTCCGGGCCGTAGAGCGGCCTGCGCGCCGCGGTGACCACGCCACCACCGTCGGACCAGCAGGTCACGTCGGGGGCCAGCAGGTCCATCAGCGCGTTCAGGTCGCCGCCCGCGCAGGCGGCCATGAACCTCTCGGTGATGTGGGCGCGCGCGGCCTTGTCGGTATCGAAGCGCGGACGCCGCGACTGCACGTGGTTCTTGGCGCGGTGCGCGATCTGGCGCACGCTCGCCTCGGAACGGTCCAGGGCCTCGGCGATCTCGGCGTGCGAGTAGCCGAAGACCTCGCGCAGCAGGAAGACCGCGCGTTCGACGGGGGTCAGGGTTTCCAGGACCACCAGCATCGCGGTGGAGACGGTGTCGGCCAAAGCGGTGTCCTCGGCGATGTCGGGTGAGGTCAGCACCGGCTCGGGCAACCAGGGGCCGACGTAGGTCTCGCGGGTCACCCTGGCGGAGGTGAGCCGGTTAAGCGACAGGTTGGTGACCGTGCGGACCAGGTACGCCTTCGGGTGATCGACGGCGGCGCGATCGGTGGCGTTCCACTTGATCCACGCGTCCTGCAGGATGTCCTCGGCATCGGTGACGGTGCCGAGCATGCGGTAGGCGGTCGAGAACAGCAGCCTGCGGTGCTCGAGGAAGGGATCCTGGTCTGGCATGGGGTCAACCATGGCATGCTCGCTCGGTTCGCTCACGCGGTGGCGCGAGTCGCCTTGCCGCCCTTGGACAGCTGGACGTTCATGATCATCTTCCGGCTGGCCTTGAACGTCGGGACGGGGCTGCTGCTGACCATCTGCTTGTAGGTCCGGGCGGCCCAGCCGGTCAGGTAGAACCGGCGCGGGGTGTCGTCGGCGTTGGTGAACTGGATGACCGCGTCGCGGCGGCCCAGGCTCACCGGCTGGTGGAAGTAGCCGAACCGGAACGGCCGCACCTGCTTGCCGCGCAGCTCGGCGGCGATCGCGTCGGCCGTGTAGGCGGCGGTGGGCAGGCCGCTCTGGCAGGTGCCGTGGATCTGTCCCCAGGCCTGGTGGATCGCGGCGGCGTCACCGATCGCGTGAACCGTGGGGTGCGACAGCGACTTCAGGGTGGGGTCGACGACGATCAGGCCGCGCTCGTCGGTCGCGATGCCCGCCTCGGCGGCCAGCGGCGAGACCCGCACGCCACTGGTCCACAGGGTGAGATCGGCCTCGACCCTGGTGCCGTCGGCGAGCTCGACCGCGTCGGGCAGCACCTTGGTGACGCGCAGGCCGGTCGCGCGCACGATGCCGAGCCGGTCCATCACCCTGTTCAGGTGGGCACGCGCCTGCTGCCCCATCATGGCGCCCGGCTCGGACGAGCTGATCAGGGTCACACGCAAGCCCGGGTGGCTCTCGGCGATCTCGGTGGCCGCCTCGATGCCGGTCAGGCCGCCGCCGCACACCGTCACCGCGCCGCCGGTCGCGGCGAGCGCGGTGAGTTCGCCGGCGAATTCGTGCGCCAGGCGAGGATCGTTCAGGGTCCAGGCGTGCTCGGCGACACCGGGGACGGTGGTGGTGTCGGTGGTGCTGCCCAGGGCGTAGACCAGTTCGTCGTAGGCGAGCTCGCCGATGCCCTCGACGTGCACACGGCGCGCGTCCGGGTCGACGGCGATCGCCCGGCCCTGCACGAAATCGATCCCGGTGCCGGCGAGCAGATCCGGGATGTGGTGGTTCGCCAGTTCCTGACCGGCGGCGATCTGGTGCATCCGCAGCCGCTCGGTGAACCGCGCCGACGGGTTGACCAGGGTGATCGCGACGTCGAGCTTGCGGGTCCGCCGGGCAAGGCGGATCGCGACCAGCATGCCGGTGTAGCCGGCGCCGAGGACGACGATGCGGTGCGTGGTGGTGTTCATTGCGGTGCTCCTTGTCGGTGGGATGTCGATAGGACAAACGACCTCGCAGGAACGTGACACCTCGTCTTTGTGACTCACATCACACAACCTGCCGGTGACCCGGAAATCCACGGTGACCAGCCCGGATGTCGATCCGATCAGGGTGCGAGCCAGGGTCGGGTGGGGGAATCATCCCGATGTGCGCGCCCCGGCACCGTCCCTACCGTCGGGACATGGCTTCCCCTTCTCGCCCCGGCCGCGTGCGCCGGATACTGCTCGGCGCGGGCGCGCTCGCCCTCACCCTGGTACTCGCGATCGCCGGGCTGGTGACCTGGACCTGGGCCCGTGCCGACGTCTCCACCGTCGGCACCACGGAATTCGCGCGGCCGCTGGCGATCCCCCCGCTGGCACCCTCGACCGTCGACCCGGACGGCGCCCGGGTGTTCGCCCTCGACATGCGTTCCGGCACCACCGAATTCGAGCCCGGCCGGTCGACCGAGACCTGGGGATTCAACGGCAGCTACCTCGGCCCGACCCTGCGCGCGGCGCGCGGCGAGCAGGTGCGGGTCCGCGTGCGCAACCAGCTGCCCGAGGCGTCGACGGTGCACTGGCACGGCATGCACCTACCGGCGAAGATGGACGGCGGACCGCACCAGATGGTCGACGCGGGCCAGACGTGGACACCGGAATGGACTGTCGCGCAACCGGCTTCGACGCTGTGGTACCACCCGCACCCGCACGGCGCGACCGAGGATCACGTCCGCCGCGGCCTGGCGGGCCTGTTCCTCGTCGACGACGACGCGGCGACCGCCCTGCCGCTGCCGGACGCCTACGGCGTCGACGACATCCCGGTGATCGTGCAGGACATCCGCCTGCGCGGCGACCGCTTCGACGGCAGCCACGCGACCTTCCGCGATGTCGGCTTCCTCGGTGATCGACTGCTGGTCAACGGCACCCTCGCGCCGTACCAGGAGGTCGGCGACGAGCTGGTCCGGCTGCGCCTGCTCAACGCTTCGACCGCGCGGATCTACAACTTCGCCTTCCGCGACAGCAAGCGGTTCTCGCTGATCGCCTCCGACGGCGGCCTGCTCGAACGTCCGGAAACGATGACGGCCGTGCGCCTTTCGCCGGGCGAGCGCGCCGAGATCGTGGTGCGGATGCACCCGGGTGAGCGCGCGGTGCTGCGCAGCGAGCAACTCGACGTCGGCCTGGACTTCTGGACCAACCGGTTCTCCGGGGGCGACGACCGGTTCGACGTCCTCGAGCTCAGAGCCGCCGACGCGCTGCGCCCCTCCCCCGCGCTGCCCGACACCCTCGTCCCGCCGTCGACGCCGGACGGCTCCGACACCGCGGTGGAGCGCCACTTCGATCTCACCCTCGCCGGCATCAACGGCGCGCCGATGGCGATGGACCGCGTCGACGCGACCGTCACCCGCGGCACGACCGAGAAATGGGTGGTCCGCAATGCCGACGGGATGCCGCACAACTTCCACGTCCACGACGTGCAGTTCCGGGTGCTCGACTACGCGGGCGCCCCGCCGCCGCCCGAGCTGACCGGCGCCAAGGACACGATCTTCCTCCCGCCGAACACCACCGCGACGCTGGCGCTGCGCTTCGACGGACCCGCCGACCCGGACACGCCGTACATGTATCACTGCCATCTGCTCTGGCACGAGGACCTGGGCATGATGGGCCAGTTCGTGGTCGTCGAGCCTGGTCAACAGGCCGGGACACCCCCTCGACACGCGCACTGACCCTTGTCCCGCCGACAGGGTCGCGCTAAATTCATCACGTAGTGAATTCAACACTCGATGAATTGAGGCGACCATGTCGCACCCCGCTCCGCCACCGACCGCGATCCGGGTCGACGGACTCACCGTCACTCGCGGAAAACGCACCGTCCTGCACGGGCTCACCCTTGACATCCCGCGCGGCTCGATCACCGGCCTGCTCGGCCCGTCCGGCTGCGGCAAGACCACCCTGATGCGCAGCGTCGTCGGCACGCAGATCATCGAATCGGGCAGCGTCACCGTGCTCGGCGAACCGGCGGGCAGCGCCGGGCTGCGGCGCCGGGTCGGCTACGTCACCCAGGCGCCGAGCATCTACGCCGACATCAGCGTCCGCGAGAACGTCGGCTATTACGCCGCGCTCTACGGCCGCGACCGCGACGACGTCGAATCCGCGCTCACCGCAGTCGGTTTGGGCGAGTACGCCGATCAGCTCGGCGACCAGCTCTCGGGCGGGCAGCAGACCAGGGCGTCGCTGGCCTGCGCGCTGGTCGGCAGACCGGAGCTGCTGGTCCTGGACGAACCGACCGTCGGGCTCGACCCGGTGCTGCGGGTGGAGCTGTGGAAGCAGTTCCGCGAATTGGCCGCGGCGGGAACGACCCTGCTCGTCTCGAGTCACGTGATGGACGAGGCCGACCACTGCGATCGGCTACTGCTGATGCGCGACGGCCACCTGCTCGCCCAGCTCAGCCCCGACGAACTGCGTGAACGCACCGAGGAACAGAACCTCGAGACCGCCTTCCTCACCCTGATCACGATGGGAGAGCGCGCATGAGTACCACCCTGCGCCCCTACACCGCCACCACCGGCCGGATCCTGCGGCAGCTGCGCAACGATCACCGCACCGTGGCGATGATCCTGGTGGTCCCGGCGCTGCTGATGACGTTGCTGTACTTCATCTATCAGGACGCCCCGGGCCCGCCGCACGCCCCGCTGACGATCTTCGACCGGGTCGGCATCACCATGCTCGGGATCCTGCCGTTCATCGTCATGTTCCTGATCACCGCCATCGCGATGCAGCGCGAACGCACCTCGGGCACGCTCGAGCGTCTGCTCACCACCCCGTTGCGCAAGCTCGACCTGCTGGCGGGCTACGGCAGTGCCTTCTCGCTGGCCGCCGCCGCGCAGGCCGCCGTCGCCTGCCTGGTCGCGTTCTGGCTGCTCGGGATGAACGCGGCGGGCAATCCCGGCTGGGTCATGCTCATCGCCATGGTCGACGCGGTCTGCGGGGTGGCGCTGGGCCTGCTGGCCAGCGCATTCGCGCGCACCGAGTTCCAGGCCGTGCAGTTCATGCCGGTGGTCGTGGCCCCGCAGATCTTCCTGTGCGGCTTGCTCGTTCCGCGCGATCGGCTGCCCGACTGGCTGGAGGCGATCAGCAATGTGATGCCGTTGAGCTATGCGGTGGACGCGCTGCAGCAGGTATCGCTGCATCCGGAGCCGACCGCGACCATGTGGGTGGACATCGCGATCGTCGCCGGGTTCGCGGTGGTCGCCCTGTGCCTGGGCGCGGCTACCCTGCGTCGACGGACCCCCTGACGGACGAGGAGACACGGATCCATGAGTGACGGCGAATCCGGTACGGGCCCAGCGCGCTCCGGTCGGACCGGGCGCAGGCCCGGCAATACCGATACCCGCGCGGCGATTCTCGACGCGGCCCGGATCCGGTTCGCCGACACCGGTTTCGACAAGACCTCGATCCGGGCGATCGCCGGCGACGCCGATGTCGATCCCGCCCTGGTGCACCACTATTTCGGCACCAAGCAGCAGTTGTTCGCCGCCGTCGTGGCGTTCCCTGCCGACCCGGAGGCGACGTTGGCCGCGGTCGATCGCGCGCCGCTGGACGAGCTCGGGCCGACGATCGTGCGCGCGGTGGTCGGGGTGTGGGACTCCCCCGCCGGGCCGGGCATCGTGGCCATGGTGCGCAGCATCTTCGGCGGCGGCGAGACGAATCTGGCCCGAACGTTCCTGCTCCAGGTGGTGCTCGAGCGGGTGCGCGTGCGGATCGCCACCCCCACCGACGACGGCCGCGCGCGGGTGGCGCTGGCGGCGTCGCAGATGGTCGGATTGCTCACCGCCCGCAAGATCGTCGACATCGAGCCGCTGGCCTCGATGCCGATCGACGAGGTCGTCGCCGCGGTCGGTCCCACGGTGCAGCGCTACCTGACCGGCGAGATCCGGTGAGGCAGGCTTTCGGCGGGCGCCCACGGCGGTAGCCAGCGGTCGGCCGGTTCGGCGGGGCGGTCGCGGGCGAGATGGTCGAGCAGGGTGGACACGGCCGGATGCTGGTCGTCGGCGCGCACGCAGACCGACCAGGGGTAGCAGGGGGTCGGGTCGGTCAGCTCGATGCGGCGCAGGGTGCGGCGCGATCCGGCGTCGATGCGGGTGTCGACGCCGATCAGAGTCGCGGTCCGTGGGTCGTCGCCGATCGTGTCGAGGAGGTGCTCCATCCCGAAATTTGGTCCGGCGCAGTCGATGTCGAGGGCGAAGTCGGCGGTCAGGTCGCGGTAGTAGGCGTCCCATTCGGTGCCGGGCGCCAAACCCGGCATCCACAGGCGCACCTCGCGCAGTTCGGCCAGCCGGATCGAATGCCGTTCGGCCAGAGGATGTTCCGAGCCGACGAGCAGCTGCAGCGGTTCGTCGTAGACCCGGCGGGCGAGGACGGACTCCGGTAGCGGCGTCGCGACCGCCAGCAGCGCCGCGTCGATCTCGCCGTCCGCGACCGCCCGCAGGGCGGCGTCCCCGCGCAGGGTCAGCACGTCGAGTTGCACGGCGGGATGGGCGTGATGAAAACGCCGCAACAGGGCGGCCGAACCGACCCGGGTGGCGATGACGTCGACGCGCAGCGGTCGCGTCGGCGGCCGCAGCGCTGCCTCCGCGCGGCGGCAGGCCAGCAGGATTTCGCGGGCGTGCGGCAGCAGCATCCGGCCGGTCGCGGTCAGCTCGGCGCCGTGCGGAGTGCGGCGGAACAGCTGGGTGCCGTACTCGGCCTCGAGGCCCGCGATGCGCTTGGACACCGCCTGCTGACTGATGCCGAGATCGGCCGCGGCCTCCTGGAACTGCCCGGTGTCGACGACGGCGACGAAGGTGGCGACGGCTCGGAAATCCAAGGCACCCACCCTAGACAGGCGCGCGGACTTCGGCGGACAACCGCGGGTTGTGCGCATCGCGCGCTGCGGTTGTTTGATCGGCTGGGGTGCGCGGTGATTCGGTGTCGGGCATGCGTAGCACCGCCGTCTGGGCGCCTCGACTCGGCCGCGATTTCACCCGGCTGTGGACCTCGTTCGGGGTCAGTGCCCTCGGCAGCCGGATCGCGATGGATTCGTTCGCCCTGCTCGCGGTGACGCAGCTGCGGGCCGGGGCTTTCGCGGTGGCCGCGCTGGCCGCGATCGGGCCCGCGGCGGGCGCGGTGCTGGCGGCGCCGCTGGGTGGCTGGGCCGAACGCGCGCCCAAGCGCGCGGTGCTGATCGGCGCCGATCTGGTGCGGTGCGCGGTGCTGGCGAGCGTGGCCGTGGCGTGGTGGCTGGGGATGCTCGGGTACGGGCTGCTGGTGGTGGTCGCGGCTGTCACCGCCGCGGCGACGATCGTGTTCACCGCCGCGCGTGGTGCGCTGCTGCGCGCGGTGGCGCCGCCGGAGCTGCTGCTGTCGGCCAACAGCAGGCTCGAGGCGACACAGTGGGCGGTCACCGCGACCGGGCCGCCCGTCGGCGGGGTGCTGTTCGGAATCTTCGGGCCGGTGATCGCGGTGGTGATCGACGCGGTCAGCTATCTCGGGTCGGCCTGGGCGCTGGCCGGGATCCGGGCCCGCGAGTCGGTCGCGGCCGGGTCGGCGGTCGTCGGCGGGACCGGGGCGGGCCTGCGGATCATCCGCGCGGATCCGGCGCTGCGCCGGCTGTGCGTGCACACCTGCCTGGTCAGCGGGTTGATCATGGGCAGCGCGCCCGTGCTGACGGTGCTGCTCATCCGCGATCTCGGCTTCGCGACCTGGCAGTACGGCATCGTCTTGGGGCTGCCGTGTCTCGGCGGTCTCGCGGCGACCCGGCTGACCGGGCCGCTGGTGCGCCGGGTCGGCGCGGCCGCGGTCCTGCGCGGTGCGGGGATCGCGCGGGTCGGCGCGTCGATCTTTCTGGCGTGGACACCGCCCGGCGTGGCGGGGATGGTCGTCGTGCTGGTGATCCAGACCTGGATCGTGGCGGCGATGGCGGTGTTCACCCCGGTGTTCGCGACCTACCGGCTCGAACGGATCGCACCGGGGGTCACCACCCGCGTGCTGACCGCCTGGACCGTCACCAACAGCGCGGTCGTCGCCCTGTCGACGGTGGCGATCGGGGTACTCGCGCAGGTGTGGGGTGGGCGAGCGGCGCTGCTGCTGACCGGGATCGCGCTGATCGCCGGGGCCGCGGCGCTGTTCGCCGTTCCGCTCAGGACTGAGCGGTGAAGAACTCGTGTTCGGCGTCGCTCACGTCGCGCGCCTCGTCGATCAGCAGTACCGGGATGCCGTTGTCGATCGGGTAGGCGCGGCGCAGGCGCGGGTTGTAGAGCACGCTCGCGTCCGCTTCGGTGCGCACCAGCTGCAGCGGGCCCTTGTCCTGAGGGCAGGCCAGCAGGCCGAGCAGGGTTGCGTCGAGGGTGGATTCGTGCGCCATGTCCCTAACCTACCGCGCCCGCCGGAACGAGATGTAGCGGTGCCCGAAGAAGCTGAGCACCGCAACCAGACCCATCACGATCACCGAGGCGGGCGCGGCCGGGAACCCCAAGGCCGTCACGGCCACCTCGACCAGGATCACGTTGAGGACCAATCCGCCCGCGTTCACCCCGCAGAAGGCGACGAAGTCACGCAGCAGGTGCCCGCGCACCCGGAACACCAGCGTCCGGTGCAGCACGAAGGCGACGACCGTGCTCACCGCGTACGCGGCGACGACCGCCAGACCCGGCCTGCCGTCGCCGAGCACGCCCAGCCAGAACACGGCCAGCGCCATGCCGAGCAGGGTGTTGAACCCGCCGACGATCGCGAACGCCAGCTCCTGACGCTTGACGATCCGCAGCAGCGGGCCCGGCGTCTCGAGCACGCCGCCGGCCGACGCCGCCTCGGTGGTCATCGCACCGCGTCCGCGAGCTCAGCGTCCTCGGTCGGGATCGACTCGGCCGTGGGCGCGTCCGGTTCGTCCTCGGGCTTGCGTCCGCGCACGTAGAGCCACTGGAACAGCCCGAGGCCGAGCAACCCGAGCACGATGGCGGCGCCGCCGATCTTCCAGCCCGGCGGACGCCAGGTCAGCTCGAGGTCGCCGTTACGGGTGCCTGCCGGGATGTCGACCGCGACGAAGCTCTTGGCGACGACCTTGAACGGCACGTCCTTGCCGTCGATGCTCACCCGGTAGCCCGGCCAGCCCAGCCGGGCGAACACCACCCGGCCGCCGTTGTCGGAACTGACCCGGACCCGGCTGGTGGTGTCGGTCTCCGACACCGAGACCGCGGTACCGCCCTCGACCGCGGAGACGCGGCCGTTGCGGGTGGAGATCAGACCGTTCTCGCGTTCGAGCACCGCGATGTACTTCTCGTGGCCCGGGTAGTCGACCCACTTCCAGCCCGTGGGAGCTTCCTGGGCGCGCGCGTCCGGGTAGAGCGCGCGCTGCAGGACGACACGGTCGACGTTCATCAGGTCGACGATGGTCTTGCCGGTCGACGGCTCGACCGCGAACGCGCGCCGGTACGCGTCGGGGCAGACGCTGGTGTCCCAGCGCATGCAGAGCATGTCGCCGAACCAGTAGTGCCCGTTGGGGGTGTAGCCGCTGACGTAGGTGAGCTCGAGATCCTTGGCGTAGTTGCCGAACACCAGCGAGCCGTAGGCGCCGTCGAGCGTGCGTTCCCCCGGCTGGATCAGCGCGCGATCACCCAACTGCAGGGTGGTGCCCGCGAAGTCGGGGAACGCCGCCATGGCCGCGGCGCGGTCGCTGGGCAGGTTCCAGCTCATCGGCGTCGGTTGCGCCCGGTCGACCTGGAAGTAGGCGATCGGGAAGACCGCGACGATCGCCAGCGCGACCGCCGCCGAGGTGCCCCTGTTCACCGCCAGCCACACCACGCCCGCGCCGAGCGCGGCCAGCACCAGCGCGGCGCCGATGTGGACCAGCCAGTTGTGCGGGTCGGCCGAGAACGAGCGCACCCACAGCAGCCCGATCAGCACCGCCGCGGCGATGCCGCGCGAACGCCAGTCCTTGAAGGTCGCGAACCGTCCGAGCAGCACGCAGACCAGCAGCAGCAGACCCAGCGCCACCATCGGCAGCACGCGCGCCGGCCAGCGCAGCGGGCCGATCGTGCCGGGGCCGGCGGTCCACATCAGCGCCGCGATCGCGAACAGCGCGATACCGCTGAGCTCGCGCCAGGCGGCCCGCGCCCGGCTCCAGTCGATGAACGCCAGCGCCGGGATCAGGAACCAGGCGATGTAGACCACCGGCAGCGGCTGCACATAGCCCCACCACGAGGTGAAGGCGGGCAGCGTCGAAGGCAGGCTCGCGTTCAGCGATTCCGACCACGGCACGGTGAGGAACTGGTCGTTGTTGATCTGGGCGGTACCGCGCCAGGTCACCTTCGCCGACAGCATGGACGGCAGATACGTCGCCAGCCCGGCGAGCGCGGCCAGTCCGGAGACCATCAGCAGCTTCAGCGGGGGCCGCCAGGCCTTCTGGTAGATCAGCTCGCCCACCGCGACAGCGCCGATCATCAGACCGGCCTCGACCGCGGGGAAGATGTACTGCACCGAGATCGCCAGGTACAGGTAGACGAACACCGGGATCGGCCCGCCCCGGCCCCGCGCGTAGCGCACGCCCGAGGCCCACGCGTGCACCATCCAGGCGGTGCCGGTGAACGCGGTCATCCAGCTGGCCTCGTCGAAGAACAGCAGCCACCCGGTGAACGGGATCGAGACGCCGGCCAGCGCGGCCCACTGCACCTTCGCGCCGTAGGCCAGGCAGATCCGGTAGACGCCGAGGCCGAGGATGATCGCGAAGATCAGCTTCACCACGGTCGCGTACAGCACGAGATTGTCCACCGAGGGCGCGATCAGATCGATCAGCAACTGCGGCGGATTCAGCAGTCCCGCTTCCTCGATCGCGTAGTTTCCGGCCATCCAGTGCTCGGGCACCATCACCGGCAGATCGCCGTCGCGCAGCCGCCTGCCGAGCATCACCCACAGCGGCACGTACTGGGATTCGGTGTCGTCGGTGTAGAAGTGTCTGGCGTTGGCCAGCAGAACCGCGCCGAAGCCCGCGATCACTCCGAGGGAGGTGATCAAGCCCCACAGGTACACGGCACGACGGGGAGGGGTTCTACTTTCCACCACGAGGACCAGACCCTACAGGCAAGCGACCACATCGGCACCGTCGCACGGGGCTTGGACCGGGTGTCCCCGATCGCCCCTGGCCACACCACGAGGTGTCGCATTCCGGTGTTAAAGTGCGCACCACCGCAGGAGTCTCTGCTGTCCTCGGCGCCCGCCGCCAAAACACACGAAAGTCGACGATGCCGCTTCCTCCCGCACCCTCGTCCCGCCCCGGCGCCGTCCTGCGTGCCGGTGCGCCCGACCGCGACGGATCGCGCCCGGTGCATTCGGTGTCGGTGGTCGTGCCGGTGTATCGCGGCGAGGAGACGATCGCTGCCCTGGTCGCCGAGCTGGATCGGCTGACCGGTCCGTCGACGTCCGCCGCCGGCGCCCGGTTCGCGGTCGAGGAGATCATCCTCGTGCACGACAACGGCCCCGACCGGTCGGACGTGGTGCTGCAGGAGCTGGCCCGCACGTACCCGCAGGTGCGCCCGGTCTGGTTGAGCCGCAACTTCGGCCAGGACGCCGCCACGATCGCGGGGATGGCGGCCGCGCGCGGCGACTGGATCGTCACCATGGACGAGGACGGTCAGCACGACCCGGCGTTCATCGCCGATTTCCTCGACGCGGCGCTGGCCTCGCGCGCGGACCTGGTCTACTCCAAGCCGACCAACACCCGCCCGCACGGTTTCCTGCGCAACCTCACCTCGCGTGGGGCCAAGATCGTGCTCGCGACGGTGTTCGCGTTCCCGGATTCGACGCGCTTCGAGAGCTTCCGGCTGATCCGCGGTGACATCGGCCGTCAGCTGGCCGAGGTCGCCGCCAACGGTGTGTACCTGGACGTGGCGCTGACCTGGGTGGTCGGCAACGCCGTGCAGGTGCCGGTGGTCTTGCGTGCCGAAGGCCGCGAGGAGTCCGGCTACAACTACCGCCGCCTGTTCTCGCTGTTCTGGAAGATGGTGCTGTGCAGCGGCACCCGTGGTCTGCGCCTGGTCAGCATGCTCGGGGTGACCCTGGCGCTGGCCGGAGTGATCATGGCCGCCGTGGTCATCGTGCAGGCGCTGACCCAGGACAACCACGATCCCGAGGGTTGGGCGTCGATCATCGTCGTGCTGCTGCTGTGCTCGGGTGCGACCCTGTTCTCGCTGGGCCTGATCGCCGAGTATCTCGGTGTGGCGCTGCACATCCTGGTCGGCAAGCCGCTGTACCTGACCGTCGAGACCCCGACTCCGCGCCCGGATACGATGCATGCGCCGGCTGTGCCTCATCGAGTCGACGCCGTGGCGCCGGCAGCCGCGGCGGAGAAGGGTCACCACGAGTGAACGAGCGCATCATCTTCAGCAGGCCGTTCCGCGCCGCCGCCGAGCGCGCCAATCTGCTGGCCGTGCTCGACTCCGATCACAGTCACGGTGACGGCACGTTCACCAAGTCGGCGACGGCGAAGATCAAGGCCATCACCGGCGCCGGGCACGCGCTGCTCACCACCTCGTGCACGCACGCTCTCGAACTCGGCGCGCTGCTGCTGGAACTGGGCCCCGAGGACGAGGTGATCGTCCCGAGTTTCGCGTTCACCTCGGCGGCCACGGCGATGGCGCTGCGCGGGTCGACATGTGTGTTCGTCGACATCGACGATTCGACCGGCAACATCGATCCGGCGGCCGCGGCGGCCGCGATCACCGACCGCACCAAGGCGATCGTCGTCATGCACTACGGCGGGGTGGCCGCCGACATGGAGCCGCTGCTCGCGCTGGCCGCCCAGCACGGCTTGGCGATCATCGAGGACAACGCGCACGGTCTCGGCGGCACCTGGCGCGGCAGGCAGCTCGGCACCATCGGCACGCTGGGTACCCAGAGCTTCCACGACACCAAGAACGTGCACTGCGGCGAGGGCGGCGCGCTGCTGCTCTCGGACGAGATCCTGATGGGTCGCGCCGAGATCATGCGCGAGAAGGGCACCGACCGCGCCCGCTTCCTGCGTGGTCAGGTCGACAAGTACTCCTGGCAGGACATCGGCTCCAGCTACCTGCCCAGCGAGCTCAACGCGGCGGTCCTCGACGCCCAGCTGGCCGAGTTCGACACCATCCAGCGGCAGCGGCACCGGGTGTGGGACACCTACGCGGCGGCGCTGCCGGAGTGGGCGGCCCGCAACGATGTGCGCCCCATGACGGTGCCCGCCGACCGCGGCCACACCGCGCACCTGTTCTACCTGCGGATGCCGACTGAGGAGAGCCGCGACCGCATCATCGGCCACCTCGCCGAGCGCGGCATCGTCGCGCCGTTCCACTACATTCCCCTGGATTCCAGCCCGGCCGGGCTCAAGTACGGCCGCACGCCGGTGCCGTGCACCCGATCGGCGAACTTCTCGGCGACGATCGTGCGGCTACCGCTGTGGCCGCTGCTGTCGCAGGCGCAGCAGGCTCGCGTCATCGACGCGGTCACCGAGTTCCAGGTGTAGTCGCCCGGCACCAGCCGGGTCTCAGCGGCCGAAGCGCGCGTTCACCCAGGCCAGCGCGGCGCCGTAGCCCGCGGCGAGCAGGCCGCGATGATCGACGCCGGGGTAGGTGTGATAGTCCACCGCGTGACCGGCCGCCCGCTGCCGGGCGACCATGGCATCGGTCGCGAGCGGCAGCACCACGGTGTCGCCGGAACCCTGCTGCACCAGCAGCGGGGTGGTCAGCGGCAGCGAGCTGGGGTCGTTGGCGTCGAGTACCCCGGCGAGCGCGTCGACCCGCGGATCCTCGGTGAACACCGTGCCCGGGTCGAGTCCGCCCCAGGAATCGGCCGCCCGCAGTTGCCCGATGCAGCGGTCGTCGGCTTGTCCGAGCATCGACAAGGCCTGCGGCGCAAGGAAAGTCGCCGGATCGATCGCGGCGACGGTCTCGGCGCCACGGAGGAACAGCGGCAGGAACGCCACCGCCCCGGCCGGGACCACGTCCGCCGCGGCACCGGCCCGGCCGATCAGCCCCAGCCCACGCACCACCGGCCCCAGGTGCGACGCGGGCGCCATCGCCACCGCACCGAGCAGCCGCATCCCCGGCGCCCACTCCTGGGACCGCGCGTTCGCGAACACCGCGGCCTGTCCGCCCTGCGAGTGCCCCATCGCCACCCACCCGCTGCCGATCTCGGGCGCGATCACCCGTGCCGCCATGGCCATATCGGCGACGGCGCGCTGCTCGGCCTCCCCGATCAGATAGCCGTGCGGGCCCGGCGTGCCGAGCCCCTGGTAGTCGGTCTGGGCCACCGCGTAACCGGCGGCCACCCACCGCGCCTGGACCTCGCGGGCCAGGGCGGTGTAGTCGTGCGCGGGGAACGTCGCGCCGGTGTCACGGGACGGCGCGCACACGTCGGCGGTGCCGGTGGTGCCGTGCGCCCACGAAATCAGCGGCCAACCGCCTGCGGGCGGTTCGCCCTGGGGCACCGCGAGGGTGCCCGAGACCGCGACGGGGTTGCCCTGCATGTCCACCGAGCGGTACAGCACCAGGTGGTTGCGCGCACCCGGCACCCCGGGATCGCCGGTGAGCGGACGCGACCGGATCACCGAGCCGTGCTCGCCCGGCACCAGATCCGCCGCGGGCGTGAAGAACTCGGGCCCGGCCTGCCCGTCCTGGGCGACCGCGACCGGCGCACCGACCGCGAACATGGCGGCGAGCACGGCCACCGGGGCCGCCAGTCGTGCCGAGAGCGTCCGTGAACCGATCACTACCGAACCTCCGAGTCCGCCCACGCCGGAACGCGGGGATGCCGATCAGTGCCGCGGGCAATCTACCCGAGTCGACCGATCGGCCCGGATACCCGAGTCAGTGGCCGCCGAACAGGGTGGCGGCCGCCGCGTCGGTGAGCACCTCGTACGTGTCGGTCTCCCGGTGGTAGATCCAGGTGTTCGGCCCCGCCTTCGGCAGACCCGCGGCCTGCACCGCCGTGGCCGAGGGCCGGAAGCTGGTGCTGCGCGGGATCTCGTCGACGACGTAGACCAGATCGGGTCGCTGATCGGGGGCCAGCGCACGCATCGCCTCGGTGACGTCACCCGGTTCGATCCGGAAGCCCTTGCGCACGCTCAGCGCGGCCGCGGCCAGGACGCCCGACGGCGTCGGCAGCCCGTAGGCGACCTCCATGTCGACCGGGGTGATGTCGTTGAGCACGTCCACGATCGGCTGGGTGAACACCGGTCCGCGCGGGGTGCGGATCACCGTGTCGCGGCGGTCGACCAACCAGTAGTCACCGTCGCTGTCGCGCCGGAACAGGTTCTCCGTCGGCCACCAGGCGTCCCCGGCGCGGAACACCCCACGCAACCCACCGTCGGACAGGTCACCGCCGTCGACCGACTTGCCGAGCAGCAGACCCGGCTCGTTGTCGGCGCAGCGCCGCGCGAAACCGTCGTCGCCGACGAGAATCTGCTCGGTGACCGGGTCGTAGGCGACCAGCTCGACATGCGCGGTGCCCGGCACCGGCCTGCCCTTGGAGCCGATCTTGGCGCCCGGCACATTGGCCAGCACCACGTCGCCGTCGATGGAGGCGTAGAACTCCAGCACCCGGGCCGGGGCGAACTGCTCCACGGTGCGCCGCCACAGCCCAGCGGGCATACCGGAGCCGATGAACAGCCGGATCGGGTGGTTGTGCCCGGCCGGGAAGACCTGCGCGTCGAGCAGGTCGCGCAGCATCGTCCAGGTGTAGGTGACGACGGTGACGCCGTAGCGATGCACTTCCTCGGCGAAACGGCCCGGCTCCAGGTCCATCGGCCTGGCCAGCGCGATCCGGCTACCGCCCGCGATCGCGCCGCCGAGGCTCACCAGCAGCCCCGACGAGTGATGCAGCGGCGCGAGGCAGTACACGGTGTCGCGGCGGTCGAGGTCGGCCGCGCTCGCGGTGCCGAACGCCGACAGCGCCCAGCGATGGTTGGTGATGTATTTCGCCTCCAGCCGGTCACCGGTGCCGATGACGAGGATGAACGCGAGCTCGCGCGCCAGGCCCGGGTTGGGGCGGTACCACGCGGGCACCCGCACCGTGGACGGGTCGACCTGCTCGAGATCGATCACCCGGTCGGTGGTCGGCAGCGCGAGCCGCCGGGCGTCACCACCGCCGAGCACCAGCACCCTGGCCCCGGTCGCGGCGGTGGTGCGCAGGTTCTCCGGGTCGGTGATCAGCGTCTGCACGCCGGTCAGCTCCATGGCCCGGTCCAGCTCGGCGCCGGGGGCCAGCAGGACCGCGACGGCGCCGAGGCGCGAGAGCGCGGCGACGGCGGCCAGCGCGCTCGGCCTGGTCTCCATGACGACGCCGACCCGGGTGGCGGGCCGGATACCGACCGAGATCAAACCGCGCACCACATTGTCGATGCGCACCTCGACCGCGGCATTGGTGTGCACCCGGTCGTCGAAGAGGAACAGGTCCTTCTGCGGCGCCCGCTTGGCGTGCTCGTGCAGCAGCTTGCCCAGCGAGATGCGGGTGTGCGGCTGGATCATGCCGAGCCGGGTCAGGCGTGGCAGCGCCCGCGCGGCCTCGCCCGCCATCTCGAGCGAACCACGAATGGTGTTGCCGGCGATGCCTTCCAGTGCCTTGCCGACGCCGGCGCCCGCCTCGGCCAGCGACGCCGCGGTGTGCACCACCCGCGTCGCGGCGGTGCGCGGGGCGTTGCTCGCGACGTGCTCGCGCATGGGCACGATCTGCTCGGGCAGCGAACCGTTGCCGTCCATCCAGGCGATCCAGTCACGCACCATCGGCCAGGTGTGATTGGTCGCCGTCGAACCGGCGACGAGACCGAAATGCCCTGCCACCAAACTGGCTTCGTAGACCTCGGCGTTGGGCGCGGCCCGCACGATGCCACGCACAGCGCCCGGCTGGCCGATGTCGTCGACCTCGCCGACGAAGGCCAGGATCGGGCAGCGCAGCTCGGCCAGCGAGATCGGGTGATCGCGGATCACGAAGCCGCCCAGCATCATCCGGTTGTGCGCGACGAACTGCTTGAGCAGATCGGCGACCGCGGGGCCCGAATACCCCACCCAGCCATCGCTGTTGAGGAAGCGGCGCTGACGTTCCTTGGGCAGCAACGCTTCCCGGTCGTGCAGTTGCAGCAGGAAGTCGATCCGCGACTTGGCGGTCTTGACCGGGTCGAGCATCTGGAAGCCGATGCGCACCATCGACTCGGTGATCGGCAGCCGGTGCATCACGTGGTCGGCCAGGAAGTCGGCGACCTCGGAGACCACGCCGTAGGGCAGCCCGAACGGCATGCCCGCGACGATGTCGACCGGGCTGCCGAAGGTGACGATGGAGGCCACGCCCTTGCCGTACCGGTAGGCGGCGGTCTGGTAGGCGAACATGCCGCCCTGCGAGTAGCCCATCAGGTGCAGCTGCGCGCCGGTGGCCCCGCACACGGTGTCGATGGCCGAGTCCACCGCGAGCACATGGTCGGCCAGGTCACGCTCCCAGCCACCCTCCTCGGTGGCCGGCGAGCCGAAATCGATGACCCAGCAGTCGATTCCGCTGGCGTGCAGAATGCCGACCGCGCCGCCCGCGGCGTTGACGTCCCAGATGTCGGCGTTCACCATCAACGGCGGCACCAGCAGCGCCACCGGACGGCCGGGCGTCATGTCGTCGGGGAAGTAATGGCGCAACCGGTACATGCGTCGGCGCTCGACGACCTCGAAGGGCGAGGACTCGACGTCGTGTGCCAATCCGCCGAAGCGGATCACCTCCAGCCCGTTCTGCGCGGTAGCCAGCAACCGCTGCATAGAACCGACCACACCTTTTGGACTGATATCCACCGTTCCCACCTGGCCTACCTGCTGAAAGTGACACACCTCACACACCCCGATGTGCTCATATGAGCTAACCACACCGGACCTCCATTATGTGTCGGCTGTGACAGGCCGCATGTTGCGGCGATTCGGGTCACACCGTGGCGGTTCAGCGGCCCATCACGTTCACGTAGACGCTGTCGAACGGCTCGCTGCTCACACTGAGATCACCGCGGAACGGATAATCCAGCGCGGCGATCAGAAAGATCATCGCACCGAGGAAGAACGCGAACAGACCACCGAGCACCAGATGGGCGTGTTTCCCCAGGCAGAACAGGCACAGCAGCACCAGGTTCACCGCGCCGCCGACCAGGATCGTCCACCAGAGCACGTCCGGAATGCCGCCTTTGGTGGCATTGATCCGGTGCCTGCGGTCGGAATCGAAGCGAGCGAACTGGTCGATGGTGGCGGCGTGCAGGATTTCCTCGGCACTGCTCGCCGGCCGGAACTCGAGCAGGTGACCTTGGAACCTGGTCACCAGCGCGGTGCCGCCCATCGGCTCCTCGCCCTCCCGCAGCGCGGGCCAGACGACGTCGAGCACGTCGCGGGTGTAGTCGGCGAGATCGTCGCGCAGCAACTCCCGATACGGCTCCGGGTAGGCACTCACCTCCCGATACAGGGTGCCGACCGCGGCGGCCTCGTCGGCGACGCGGCTCTGCGCCACGTCGTAGGACTCGTAGGTCGCCGCCGCGATGAGCCCGAGCAGCAACCCGTAGAACACCCCACCGACGGTGAGCACCATGGTGACGGTCTCGTTCCAGCCGGTCTCGGGCCCGAACGCGCGCCGCACCGCCTGTCTGCTGAGCAGAATCGCGGTCACGGTGAGCCCCACGGCCGTGCCGGTGATGAGCAGGAAGTCCAGCCAGATCGGTAGCTCGTATGTCCAGGTGAACATGGTCCGACGATAACTACTCCGAATCCGATCCCGGCATCGATCCGCGATTCATCCCAGGACATCTGGTGCGCCGCAATCGCCTCCCCCGCAACGGATCTCCCGGTCACAGCCATGTTTTCGCGAATAACTCGCGAACCGCGCCACCGACCACCTACCATCGATCTCGTCCGGAACGCACTGACACGCTTCTCATTTCGTGTAACACCGTTTCACAAGCCCGGTTTCATCCGCGCAGGACCATTCGATTCGCATCGTTGCCCACCCCCAGCCTGTCGCGCACCGTCGCGCCGCACAGGCCGATCGGCCGTGCCGATTTCCGTCCCGAGGTGAGGATCTCCATGACCATCGAAATGCCGCTGCCCACAGACAATTCCGTCCGTAAGAGCCTCAGCACCACCGCGGCGCATCAGCTGGCGCACACCACCAAATCCGAGCCGCAGATGCAGGGCATCAGCTCCCGGTGGTTGTCCCGCGCCCTGCCGTGGGTGCAGGTCGCGGGCGGTATCTACCGCGTCAATCGCCGGCTCACCCATACCGTCGGCAACGGCGAGGTCGAGTTCATCGTCGACGGTGCGCGCGCCAGGGTGATCCCCCAGGAATTGCGCGAACTGCCCCCGCTGCGCGATGTCGACGACGATCAATTGCTGCGCCCGCTGGCCGACAATTTCGTCCAATACGATCTCGATCCCGGCGCCGTGGTGGCCGAATTCGGCAATCCGATGGATCAGGTGATTCTGGTCGTCCACGGAAAACTCGCCAGGATCGGCTCCGGCGAATACGGCGAGGCCACCAAACTCGGCATGCTGTCGGGCGGCGACTACTACGGCGAGGACATGCTCACCGACCCGTCGGCGATCTGGCCCGACACCGTGAAAACGGTGACCAGAACGACGATTCTGTGTCTGCCCAGACAATCGTTCGAACAATTCCTGGAAACGAATCCCGACCTCGCCCGCATTCGCACCGATGCCGCGCGGACGCCGCAGCGGACACAGAATTCCAAGGGCGAGGCCGATATCGAGATCTCCTCGGGCCATTCCGGGGAGCCCCTGCTCGAGGGCACCTTCGTCGACTACGACGCCAGTCCCCGGGAGTACGAGCTCAGCCTGGCGCAGAGCGTGCTGCGCATCCACACCCGCGTCGCGGATCTGTTCAACGACCCGATGAACCAGGTCGACCAGCAGCTGCGGCTGACTGTCGAAGCACTCTACGAACGCCGCGAGCACGACTTGGTGAACAACCCGGAGTTCGGCCTGCTGAACAATTGCGATCTCAAGCAGCGCATCACGACCGAGTCCGGACCGCCGACCCCCGACGACATGGACGAGCTGCTGAGCATGCGCCGCGGCACCAAGTTCTTCCTCGCGCACCCGAAGGCGATCGCGGCCTTCGGTCGCGAATGTTCGCGCCGCGGACTGTATCCCGACCCGGTGGAGTTCCAGGGCCATCGCGTACCCGGCTGGCGCGGCGTGCCGATCCTGCCCTGCGGCAAGATCCCCGTCAGCGGCACCCAGACCACCTCCATCATGGCGATGCGCATCGGGGAGAAGGACCAGGGTGTGGTCGGGCTGCACCAGACCGGTATCCCCGACGAGTACGAGCCGAGCCTGAACGTCCGGTTCAAGCAGATCGACGACCAGTCGATCATGTCGTACCTGGTGAGCTGCTACTACTCGGCCGCTGTGCTGGTCCCCGACGCGCTCGGCGTTCTCGACGACGTCCTCGTCGCGCGCCGGGCCGACTGAGCGGCGCGCGCCGTGTCGATCCTCACCAGGGCGGCGGCGCCCCACGCGAGTACCGAGCTCGCGGGCACGGTGGCCGCCCTGCTCCACGACGCGACCGCACCCGCGGTCCTGTTCGCCCGGCTCGGCACCTCGGCCGCCGTTCTCCCGCAGCGTGTTCCACCGACGGTGCGTCCATCGGCAGGTCCGCGCCGGCTACCCGGCCCGACCGGAATCGGCACCACCAGTCTCTGGCGCAGTGCCGCCGTCGAGACGACACCCACCGCACCACAGCAGATTCCGGCTCTCTACTGTCCACCACCCGAACGTGACGACCCCGCCCTGGCCGAGGCCGTCAATGTCGGCCTGCTCGCCTGGGCCGCCGAGATCGGCCTCTACGAAGGACGACTCGACGAACTCGGCAAGGCCGACTTCGGCCGGCTGATCATGCTCGCCCATCCCGATTGCGACGACCCCGATCTGCTCCTCGGGGCCGCCCGCTGCGCGGTCGCGGAATGGTCGGTCGACGACTACTACTGCGAGGAGGACGCCCCTGGCGACACCGCACCCGACGGCACCCCGTCCAGCGCCGCCGCCGAACTCGGACCCCGGCTCGAGCTCGCCGCGGCCGCGATGGACCCGGCGCACCTGCCCGCGCGGTACGCGCCCCGGCTCGAACAGGCCATGCAGGCCGACCCGATCCTGCGCGCCTTCCGCACCTCCTTCGCGTGCCTGGCGGGGTACGCGAGCCCGGCGCAGCTGGCCAGGTTACGCACCGAGATCGCGGGTTGGTTCATCGCGCTCGGCGCCGAGGCCGGCTGGCGCGCCGCGGACCGGATGCCCCCGGTCTGGGAGTACCTGACCAACCGGCAGCCGCACAGCTTCCTGCCGTGTATGGCGCCGATCGACGTCGTCGGGGGTTACGAGCTCGGTGCCCCCGAGTACACCGATCCGGCCGTCCGACGGGTCACCACCACCGCGGCGCTGGCCGCCCAGATGGTGAACGACCTGTATTCGATGGCGCGCGAGGACCTTTCGGGCGGCAGGGAGTTCAATCTGCCGACGGTCCTGGCCGCCGAGGAGGGCTGTAGCCGCGCCGAGGCGGTCCTGCGGACCGCACAGATCCACGACGAGCTCATGCACCGCTTCGAACGGGAAGCGGCCCCGCTCGCCGCCGCGGGCTCACCCCAGCTGCGCCGCTTTCTGGCCGGCCTGTGGGCCTGGATGGGTGGCAACCGCGCCTGGCACGCCGGCAGCCGCCGATACCACGACATCGCACCAGGAGAGGACGACCGATGACCATCGCGAACCCCCGCACCGACAGCACTGTCCTGCGCACCACCTACCAGCGCTCCGTCGCGGCGTATTGGAACAACAATCCCAACGACGACCGGGTCAACACCAAACTGGGCGAGGTCGATGGTCTCTACCACCACCACTACGGCATCGGCGCCCCCGACTGGTCGGTCATCGAGGGACCGGAGTCGACCAGGCAGGACCGCATCGTGCGGGAACTGCACCGGCTCGAGACCGCCCAGGCCGACTACCTGCTCGACCATCTCGGTCCGATCCAGACCGCGGACCGCCTCGTCGACGGCGGCTCGGGCCGCGGCGGCACCAGTTTCATGGCGGCGGATCGCTTCGGCTGCCAGGTCGACGGGGTCTCCATCTCCGAGTACCAGGTGGGCTTCGCCAACGACCAGGCGGCGTCCCGCGGCGTCGGCGACCGGGTCCGGTTCCACTTCCGCAACATGCTCGACACCGGCTTCGCCGACGAATCGGTGCGCGGCATCTGGACCAACGAGACCACCATGTACGTCGACCTGTTCGATCTGTACGACGAGTTCAGCCGGCTGCTGGAACCCGGTGGCCGGTACGTGTGCATCACCGGCTGCTCCAACGACGTGACCGGCGGCCGCTCAGCCTCGGTCAGCTGGATCGACGCGCACTACGGCTGCATGATCCATCCGCGCAGCGAGTATTTCCGCGCCCTGTCCGACAACGGTCTGGTCCCCACCACCGTGGTCGACCTCACGCCCGACACCATCCCCTACTGGGAGCTGCGCACTCATTCCGAGCTCGCCACCGGCGTCGAGCAGCCCTTCCTCACCGCCTACCGCGAGGGGAGCTTCCAGTACCTGATGATCGTCGCCGATAAGGTGGCCAGGTGACCGAACAGCTCGCCGAACCGTCGACCGACCGCGAAGCCCTGCCCGTGGAGCTGGTCGACGACGCGGGTGTGGCGATCGGAGCGTGCTCGGTGGCCGATGCTCATCGGCCACCGGGCACGCTCCACCGCGCCTTCTCGGTGCTGCTGTTCGATCGCCACGGCAACGTGCTGATCCAGCAGCGCGCCGCGGTCAAGACCCGCTTCCCGCTGCAGTGGGCCAACACCTGCTGCGGGCACCCCGCGCCCGGTCAGCCGGTGCTCGAAGCCGCCGCCATCCGGTTGCGCGAGGAATTCGGCATGGCCGCCGAACTCACCGAGGTCGGCGCCTTCCGCTATCGCGCCGGCGACGAGACCACCGGCCGGGTCGAGCACGAGTACGACCACGTCCTGATCGGCGTGGCCGGTGAGGTGCCGCCGCAGCCCGACCCGGCCGAGGTCGCCACCTGGGCGTGGATCGCCCCGGGCAGCCTGCGGGCCGACCTCGCCGAACATCCGGGCCGGTACACGCCGTGGCTGGCCGAGGTGCTCGAGATCGCCGACCGGGCGCACGCCGCCGGCCAGGCCTAACCCCTCCCCTCCTTGCGGCTTGTCCGGCCAGGACGCTGTCCGCCTACTCCCAGGAGGTATCCAAAAGTTAGATGCGCATATCTATATCTGCCGATGTTTTATGTTCTTGGTGAAATCACAGGCTCGCCACAGTCGCCGACCAGGCCGGACGGGGACTCTGAACAGGGAACGGTTCCACCGACGGCGAGTGAGGTAGCGATGGTCGAGGTCGAGATCAACGACGACACGGTGACGGTCCATGTACTCGGCGGGCATCGCCTGCTCGCCCTGCGCCAGCAGGTCGTGATCGACCGCGCCGCCATCACCGGCATCCGCCCCGCCGAGGTCGACCTGCGCCCGCCGTGGGTCCGCGCCCCCGGCACCTTCATCCCCGGGGTGATCGCGGCCGGCGTCTATCGTGGCAAGGGCCGAAAAGAGTTCTGGGACACCACTTTCGGCGGCAGCGCCGTCCGCATCGACCTGGACGGACCCGACTTCACCCGCCTGGTCGTCGACGTCGACGATCTCGATGCCGTGCTGGCGGAGCTCACCCCCGAAGCCATCGGGGTCTGACCCGGCGCTCAGGAGCCGAACGACTCCAGCAGCCCGGTGTAGGTCTTCGGCGGCGGCGTGGCGAACTCTCCCCTGCCCGACTTGCGCAGGCCGAGCGTCACCAGTGACTGCACGGTCAGGGTCGCCGCCGCCACGCCGTCGATCACCGGGACGCCGATCTCGGCGCTGATGTGCGCGCACAGGTCGGCCATCCCCGCGCAACCGAGCACGACCGCGTCGGATCCGTCGGCGGACACGGCGGTCCGGCACGCCTCGGTCACGATCTTGCGGGCGTCCGGGTCGGTGTCGAGCGCGAGCACGGGGAGCTCGCAGGCGTGGATGCCGAGGCAGAACCGCTGCATGCCATAGCGTTCGGCCAGATCCGCGGCCCGGCCGAGGGTGCGGCCGAGGGTCGTCACCACACTGAACCCGCGGCCGAGGTGGCTCGCGGTGTGCATCGCCGCCTCCGCGATCCCGATCACGGGGCCCGCCGCCAGTTCCCTGGCCGCGTCCAGCCCCGGATCACCGAAGCAGGCGATGACGTAGCCGTCCACGCCGTCGGCTTCGCCGCGCCGGATCGCCGCGAGGAGCCCGGGCACGCTCATCGCCTCGTCGTAGTGACTCTCGATGGAGGCCGGACCGGTCTCGGAGGTGACCGCGTCGAGCAGCGTGCCCGGGCCCACGACGGCCAGGGCGCACTGCTCGATCGTCTCGGTCATCGCTCGTGTGGTGTTCGGGTTGACGACCCGGATCCGCATCAGGCACCGACCTCCTGGGCGGCCGCCGCGCGCTTGCCCGCGGTCAGCGCGTAGTAGGTGAGGAAGCCGAGACCGCAGCCGATGAACCAGCTGTACTGGGCGGCGGTGTGCATGCCGGGCAGGCTGTTGGCCAGCACCGGGAACACCGCGACAAGGGCGCCGACGGCGGTCGCGACGACCGCGGCCGGGTGATAGCCCTTGTGATACCAGTAGGTCCCCTGCTCGGACATGGTGAACAGATCGTCGACGATCACCTTCTGCTTGCGCACCAGGTAGTAGTCGCAGATCAGCACGCCGAACAGCGGGCCGATGAAAGCGCCGAGCACTTCGAGCGTGTAATGGATGACATCGGGATTGTTGTACAGATTCCATGGCGTGATGAGCACCGAACCGACCGCGGCGATCATGCCGCCCGCGCGCCAGCTGATCCGCTGCGGGCTCACATTCGAGAAATCGAACGCGGGCGAGATGAAGTTCGCGACGATATTGATGCCGATGGTGGCGATGGTGAAGGTGAGCGCACCGAGCACGATCGCGAAGGTGGAGTCGATCTTGGCGACGGTGGCGACGGGATCGGTGATCAATTCACCGTAGACCGGCACCGTCAGCGACGCGGTGATCACGACCAGCAACGAGAACACCAGGAAATTCACCGGCAGGCCGAGCAGATTGCCGGTCTTCACGGCCTGGAAACTCTTGCCGTAGCGGGAGAAGTCACCGAAATTCAGCATCGGCCCGGAGAAGTAGGACACCACCAGCGCGATCGCGCCGAGCATCACCGGCACCGATGCCCAGCCCGTGTAGGTCACCTCGCCCAGGTTCAGGTCGATCGCGCCCCAGCCGGCTTTCGCGATGAGATATCCGCACAGCACGAACATCACGACATACACAGCAGGACCACAGAAGTCGATGAACTTGCGGATCGCATCCATGCCGCGCCAGAACACGCACGCCTGCACCACCCAGAGCAGCAGGTAGCTACCCCAGCCGAGCAGCGACAAGCCCAGGAACCCGTAGTCGGCGGTGACGGCGTACGGCGCCAATCCCGGAAACAGTTTCACCAGCACGACATCCAGCGCCGCCGAAGCGAGGAAGGTCTGGATCCCGTACCAGGCGACCGCGATCAACCCGCGGATGATGGCCGGGATATTCGCGCCGAGCACCCCGAAAGCGCTGCGGCAGATCACCGGATAGGGCACGCCGGTCACCTGACTCGGCTTGGCCACCAGATTGCAGAAGAAATAGACGATGGTGATACCGATGAGCAAGGCCGCCAGCACCTGCCAGCTGGCCAGGCCGAGCGCGAAAAGGCTACCGGCCGTGACATATCCGCCGACGCTGTGCACATCCGACATCCAGAACGCGAAGATGTTGTAGGTGCCCCAGCTCTGCGTGCGCAGCGGCGCCAGATCCTCGTTGGTCAGCCGGGGATCGTAGGCGGGTGGATCACCGGCGGGTACGCCCGCCGAGGAGGTGATGGTATCGGTCATGGTCGTTCCCATCCGAAGGGTGAATCTGCTTCGCTGACGGTAAGTATCAGCAGTTGCCCTTCGGTTTCCCGACAATTTCCCGGCTATTGCACGGAAGATATATCTTCGGGCGCGAGCAATCCGGTATCGGTGGGCAGAGTCGCGATCACCGATTCCAGGCGCCGATGGTGTTCGTCGGCGACCGCGAGCAGCCGCTCGACATCGCGGGCCAGGAACGCGTCGAGCATCGCGATGTGGTCGGAGTGCAATCGCTCCCGGTCACACCGATCGATGTGGACCATGGATTGCACGGGTTCGGTGACGTTCCAGGCGGCTTCGAGCATGTGCAGCAGCCGGAACATCCGCGACGGGCGGGTCAGCGCGACATGAAAGCTGCGCGACTGGCGCTGATAGGTCTCCGGGTCGTCGTCGAGGATCGCGCGCTCGAGGAGTTCGTTCACCGCGAGCAGATGCGCGCGTTCGGCCTCGCCGGCGTTGGTCGCCGCGGCCGCGAGCGAGGCGGTTTCCAAGGTGTCGCGCACGATGTACATCTCACGCAATTCCCGGGGCGTGAGCTGGGCCACTTGATAGCCGCGCTGCGGGCGATGGGTGACCAGCCCCTCCCCGATCAGCGTCTTGAGCGCCTCGCGCACGGGGATGTGGCTCACGCCGAACAGCACGGCCACCTCACGCAGCGGAATCACGGTGGTCGGTGGCACGGCGCCGTCGAGGATCACCCGGCGCAGTTCGCCGAGGATCACCTGGGGGCGGCCGGGCTCGTCCACCACGAGCCTCGCGAGCAGCGCCGATCGTCTTCTCGGGGGCATACCCACATGCTATGGACGATGTATTGCGAGCGCTGTCCGCTATGTGACGGTCAGGAAACGATCACCGTACCGACCGGTCCTGTGTGCGGGGTGGCATGCTCGAACGATGGGAGTTTCGACAACGCAGTCGGTGGATCGCCGTTTCGTCAGCCTGGTCGCGATGTTCGACCGCCTCTTCCGCAAACCGTCGCACGGTGGCGGCGCGCTGTGCGTGTACCTGCACGGCGAGCCGGTCGTCGACGTCTGGGCGGGGTACGCGAGTCCCGGGGTGCCGTGGGCGTCGGACACGGTCGCGCTGGCCTTCTCCACCGGAAAAGGCGTCGCCTCCACCGTGATCCATCAGCTCGCCGAGCGCGGCCACCTCGGCTACGACACCGCGGTGGCCGAGTACTGGCCCGAGTTCGCGGCGGCGGGCAAGGGCCACATCACGGTGCGCGACGTGCTCACCCACCGCGCCGGCCTGCATCGGCTGCGCGGCCTGCTGCCCGGGCCCGTGGAACGCTTCCTCGACGACGAGGCCGTCACCGTCGCGCTGGCCGCAGCCACTCCCGATCCCCGGCACCGGGTCACCAGCGGCTATCACGGGATCAGCTACGGACATCTGGCCGCCGAACTGGTGCGCCGGGTGACCGGACGCGAATTCGTCGACGTGGTCCGGACCGAACTCGCCGAACCCCTCGGCGCCGAGGAACTCTGGTTCCGGGTACCGACGGAGCAGCGTCACCGCATCGCCACCACCTTTCCGCGCTTGCGGGCCGCGGGCATGGACTGGGACCGGGGTTCGGATCTGCTCACCCGCACCAGATACGCGGCGGCCGCGGAGACCACCCCGCGCGGGTTCGCCGACCTCATCGTCGATCCGCGCGTGCACGACTCGGTCATGCCCGGGGTCAACGGTGTGTTCTCGGCGCGCGCGCTGGCCCGGGTCTACGCGGCGCTGGCGCACGACGGCGAACTCGACGGCACCCGCATCCTGGAACCGGGGTCGATCCGCCGCTTCGCCACCCGCCAGGTCTTCACTCCCGATTACGTGCTGGCCTTCCGCATTCCGTGGGCCCTCGGATTCCACGGAGTCCCGATGAAACCGTCCAAGGCCGAACCGATCTCGGCCTTCGGCCACTTCGGCCTCGGCGGCTCCGGCGCCTTCGCCGACCCCGAGACCGGGATGTCGCTGGCCTTCGTCACCAACCGGCTCGGCGGCAAACTCACGCCCCTCGGCGACGCCCGGCTCACCCGCCTCGGCACCATGGCCCACAACATCGCCAAGGCCGCCTAGCCGTCATCGCCATCGCCACCGGCGCGTGGTGATCACCGGTCCCCACGCCCGGCTGGCACGATGTGGCCATGGAGACCGTCGGACTCGAGCGGATCGAGGCGGCCGCGCGGCTGTTGGCGCCGGTGATCCGGCGCACGCCGACCGTGGGGTCGCGGGTGCTGTCGGAACGGGTCGGTGCGCAGGTGCTGCTCAAATGCGAGAACCTGCAGCGCACCGGCTCGTTCAAGCCGCGTGGCGCCTACAACCGGATCGCGAATCTCCCGGCGGCCGAGCGGGCGCGCGGGGTGGTGGCGGCCAGCGCGGGCAATCACGCGCAGGGTGTCGCGTGGTCGGCCGCCGAGCTCGGCATCACCTCGACGGTGTTCATGCCGATCGGCGCGTCACTGCCCAAACTGGTGGCGACCCGCGCCTACGGCGCCGAGGTGCATCAGGTGGGCGACACCATCGACGAATCCCTGCTCGCCGCACAGGAATTCGCCGAGCGGACGGGTGCGACGCTGATCCACCCGTTCGATCATCCCGATATCGTGGCCGGTCAGGCGACGGTGGCGCTGGAGATCCTCGAGCAGGTGCCCGACGTCGGCACCGTCGTCGTACCGACCGGCGGTGGCGGCCTGCTCGCCGGTGTGGTGGTGGCGCTGCACGCGCTCGCGCCGCGGGTCACGGTGATCGGGGTGCAGGCGGCAGAGGCCGCGGCCTGGCCCGATTCCCTGGCGGCGGGCAAGCCGGTCCGGGTGCCGCGCATGGCGACGATGGCCGACGGCATCGCGGTCGGCTTGCCCGGCGCGGTGCCGTTCGCGCACGTCGCGGAGCTGGTTGGCGAAATCGTGACCGTCGACGAGGACGCGCTGTCGAAGGCGCTGCTGCTGTGCCTGGAACGGGCCAAGCTCATCGTCGAACCGGCGGGCGCGGCGGGTGTGGCCGCGCTGCTGTCCCCGCTGCGCGACCGCGCGCTGCCCGGCCCGGTGGTGACCATCCTGTCCGGCGGCAATATCGATCCGCTGCTGCTCACCCGGGTGATCGGGCACGGCCTCAGCGCGGCGGGCCGCTACCTGGCGATGCGAGTGACCATCGCCGATCGGCCGGGCGCGCTGTCGGCATTGCTCGGGGTGGTCGGGCGCGCCGGGGCGAGCGTGGTCGACATCGTCCACTCACGCACCGGGATGTGGCTCGAGGTCGACGAGGTGGAGGTCTCGCTCACCGTCGAGACGCGCGGCCCCGCCCACCGCGACGACGTCCTGGAGGCGTTGCGCGACGCGGGATTCCGGGTCCGCGCGGAGCTGTAGCGCACCGACGTCAGTGCGCGCCACCGAGTTCCAGCGCGAGCACACCGAGAATCACCAGCCCGATCCCGCCGACCTGCACCAGGGTCAGCCGCTCCCCCAGCAACAGCACCCCGATCAGCGCGATCGCCGCGACACCCACCGCCGACCAGATCCCGTACGCCACCCCGATCGCCATGCCCCGCTTCAGCGCCTGGGACAGGAAGTAGAACGCGGTGGCGTAGCCGATCACCACGACGATCGAGGGAACGAGCTTGGTGAAACCGTCCGAGAGCTTCAGCGACACCGTCGCGGTGACTTCGGAGGCGATGGCCAGTGCCAGCAGGACCAGGGTCATGGCCGCAGGGTAACCGCCGCGCGGCGGTGACGCGCCCGCGGTCAGTTCAGCCAGGCGCGGGCGTCTTCGGCGTTCTTGCGGACCTCGTCGAGCTGTTCGGCGACGCGGACACCGGCGGTGCCGCCGCGGGCGTTGCGGGAGGCGATCGAGCCCTGGACGGTGAGCACGTCGCGCACCCCCGCGGTCAGCGACGCGTCGACGGCGGCGAATTCCTCATCGGTCAGTTCGTCGAGACCGACGCCGCGCGCCTCGGCGGCCCGCACGCAGGCGCCCGCGGCCTCGTGCGCGACCCGGAACGGAACACCTCGGCGCACCATCCATTCCGCGATGTCGGTGGCGAGGGTGAAGCCGGCGGGGGCGAGCTCGGCCATCCGGTCGGTGTGGAAGGTGAGGGTGGCGACCAGGCCCGCGATGGCGGGCAGCAGCAGTTCGAGCTGGGCGACCGAGTCGAACAGGGGTTCCTTGTCCTCCTGCAGGTCGCGGTTGTAAGCCAGCGGCTGGGCCTTCAGGGTGGCCAGCAGACCGGTCAGGTTGCCGATCAGGCGGCCCGCCTTGCCGCGGGTCAGCTCGGAGACGTCCGGGTTCTTCTTCTGCGGCATGATCGACGAGCCGGTCGACCACGCGTCGGCGAGGGTGACGTACCCGAATTCCGGCGTGCTCCAGATGATGATCTCTTCGGCCATCCGGCTCAGGTCGACGCCGATCATGGCCAGCACGAACGCGGCCTCGGCCGCGAAGTCCCGGGAGGAGGTCGCATCGATCGAGTTGGCGGCCGAGGCGGTGAAATCGAGTTCGGCGGCGATCTGCTCGGGGTCGAGGCCCAGCGAGGAACCCGCCAGCGCGCCCGAACCGTACGGGGAGATCGCGGCGCGCTTGTCGAAGTCGCGCAGGCGCTCCAGATCACGCAGCAGCGGATGGGCGTGCGCGAGCAGATGGTGGGCGAGCAGCACCGGCTGCGCGGCCTGCAGGTGGGTCTTGCCGGGCATCACGGCGTCCGGGTGCGCGGCGGCCTGGGCGACCAGGGCATCGACCACATCGAGCACGCCGGCGGCGACGCGGCGCACACCGTCACGCAGCCACATCCGGAACAGGGTCGCGACCTGGTCGTTGCGCGAGCGGCCCGCGCGCAACCGGCCACCGAGTTCGGTGCCGACCCGCTCGATCAGGCCGCGCTCGAGCGCGCCGTGCACGTCCTCGTCGGACTCGGCGGGCCCGAAGGCGCCCGAGGCGACGTCGGCGGCGAGGGCGTCCAGGCCGGCCAGCATGCCGGTCAGGTCGTCGTCGGAGAGCAGCCCGGCCTTGTGCAGGACGCGGGCGTGCGCCTTGGAGGCGCGGATGTCATAGGGAGCCAGCGCCCAGTCGAAATGGGTCGACTTGCTCAGCGCCGCCATCGCCTCGGCCGGGCCGGACGCGAATCGCCCACCCCAGAGCGCACCTTCGTTGGTTCCACTATGGGTCATGGTCGCGGTTTCCTCCGGTCGGCTGGCGGGCATGGCTGGGCACGGCACCGGCCGGTCCGCGTGGACCGGCCGGTGTCGAGACTACGACGTGCTCTCGTACTACTTCTGGTTGAGGTCGCGGCGGGCGGCGACCTTCGAGGACAGGCCGTGGATCTGCACGAAGCCCTTGGCCAGCGACTGGTCGAAGGTGTCGCCCTCGTCGTAGGTGGCCAGGTTGAAGTCGTAGAGCGACTGCTCGGAGCGGCGGCCGTTGACCACGGCCGAACCACCGTGCAGCACCATCCGGATGTCGCCGGTGACGTGCTGCTGGCTGTCCTGCACGAAGGCGTCCAGCGCGCGCTTGAGCGGGGAGAACCACAGGCCGTCGTAGGCCAGCTCGCCCCAGCGCTGCTCGACCTGGCGCTTGTAGCGGCCCAGCTCGCGCTCGATGGTGACGTTCTCCAGGGCCTGGTGCGCGGTGATCAGCGCGATGGCGCCCGGGGCCTCGTAGATCTCGCGGCTCTTGATGCCGACGAGCCGGTCCTCGACCATGTCGAGGCGGCCGACACCCTGGCGTCCGGCGCGGGTGTTCATCTCCTCGATGGCCTGCAGCACGGTGACGGGGCGGCCGTCGATGGCGACCGGCACACCCTTGTCGAAGGTGATGATGACCTCGTCGGGCGCCTCGAAGTTCACCGTCGGATCGGCGGTGTAGTCGTAGACGTCCTTGGTCGGCGCGTTCCACAGGTCCTCGAGGAAGCCGGTCTCGACCGCGCGGCCCCACACGTTCTGGTCGATGGAGAACGGCGACTTCTTGGTGACGTTGATCGGCAGGTTGTTCTGCTCGGCGAAGGCGATGGCCTTCTCGCGGGTCCAGGCGTAGTCGCGGACCGGGGCGATGACTTCCAGATCGGGCGCGAGCGCGCCGATGCCGACCTCGAAGCGGACCTGGTCGTTGCCCTTGCCGGTGCAGCCGTGCGAGACGGTGGTCGCGTTGTGGAACTTCGCGGCCTCGACCAGGTGCTTGACGATCAGCGGGCGGCTGATGGCCGACACGAGCGGGTACTGGCCCATGTACATCGCGTTGGCCTGGATGGTGGGCAGGCAGTACTCGTCGGCGAACTCGTCGCGCGCGTCGACCACGATGGCCTCGACGGCGCCGCAGTCCAGGGCGCGCTGGCGCACCACGTTCATGTCCTCGCCGCCCTGGCCCAGGTCGATGGCCACGGCCACCACCTCGGCACCGGTCTCCTTCGCGATCCAGCTGATGGCGACGGAGGTGTCAAGCCCACCGGAGTAGGCGAGTACGACGCGATCGGACATGTCTGTTGTGCTCCTCGAAGTGTGTGGTCGTTCCGCTGCACGGGCTGCCTGGAGCAGTATGAATGCTCCGGCCGCCGGTCGGCTCGCGCCGCTGCTGCAAATGATTATGCACGATGATGCAATCTCATTCATACCCGGGGGTAGTGACGTCGCGCCCGACCTCGTCCGATTCCCACGAAATCGCCTACTACCTGCGGTGACATCGCGTCAGCAACTTGGCAGCAAGCATCAACTGTGAGACGCTGGTCACACCAACTACCCATCGGTCGGGGTCGAGGAGTGGACATGCAGCAGCTACGTGATTTCGCCCAGGCGAACTACGACCTCATCGGGGCCGTCGTCATCGGGTTGGGCAATCTGGGGTTGACGGTCGCCAAGACGGTGATCGACCTCGGAACGCCGATCCTCCAGGGCTTCTTCGCCTGATCCCCGCCCTCACCACCCCGGGAGCATCCATGGTCGACACCATCCTGCAGTTCCTGTCCGACAACTACGAAGCGGGTGCCACCGCGGGCCTGCACGTCGGCCGCGTGCTGTTCGACCTGAGCGCCCCGCTGGCGCTCGCCATCCTGAACTTCCTCGCCTCCTGACCGGGCCGGGCGGTCAGCGCCCGGTCGCGCGCAGGCGCTCGGTGAGCCCGGCCCGCACCCGCGGCCAGTCCTCGGCGGTGATCGAGAACAGCACGCTGTCGCGCACGGTCCCGTCCTCGCGCCGGAACTGACGCCGCAGCGTGCCCTCGTACTGCGCCCCGAGCCGCGCGATCGCCTGCTGCGAACGATGATTGCGCACATCGGTCTTCAGCTGCACCCGACCCACGTGGAGCTCGTCGAACGCGTATTCCAGCAGCAGCAGTTTGGCTTCCGGGTTGACCGGACCGCCCCAGACCGACGGCGTGTAGGCGGTGAACCCGATTTCCAGCGCCGCGTCCCGCGGGCGGACATCCAGGTAGGACGTGACGCCGAGCACCGCGCCCGCCGCTCGATCGCCGATCTCGGTGCGCGCGCGGACGATCCAGACATGCCAGTCGGGGTGGGCGTTCAATTCCCGGAGATGATCGGCGAATTCGCTCGCCGCGCGTGGGCGCCAGGGCAGGTGCGCCCAGACCGCGTCCGCGTCGAGGGCGGCGAAGAGCTCACCGGCGTCCGCCGACGGATCGACCGTGGTCAGCCGCACCGTCTCGCCGCGCAACCGGGCGCCGTCGGGCACCGGCCACACCATGTCCGGCCAGGGCTTGTCGTCGGGCCGGGGATCGGGCACGGGCTGGAATCGGACGGTCGCGGAACTCTCGGGCACGTGTGCAATGTAGTGCCCCTGCCGGCGGTGTGTGGCACTCTGGGAGAGCACTATTCGGCTCGCCAACGTGAGGACGAACAAGATGCTCCATTACGTCGCACAGGAATTCTCCACTCTCGGCAACGGTGTGCTCGATGTCGGCCGTGCCCTCGTCGCCCTGGTCCAGGACATCATCGACGTCGCCACTCCGGACTCTCCGGGCGGCGGCGCGGGCGGCGGGCAGTATCCGTTCAACTGACCCGGCGTGGGCTCCCGCCGCTGAGCGGAGCGCGCCGCTAACCTCCCCGGCATGGCCGCCGACGACGTGCGTCTCCACGCGGGCACCGCTGGACTGACCATCGCCCCGGGAGACGGCGGCGCGCTGCACAGCCTCACCGTCGACGGGACCGAGCTGCTCCGCCAGGACCCAGGGACCGGGTGTTTCGTCATGGCGCCCTGGGCGGGCAGGCTCGGCTACGGGACCTTCACCGTCGGCGACCGGACCTATCGGATGCCGATCAACAATCCGCCGCACAGCATTCACGGCACCGCGCGCGAGGGCGCGTGGGATGTCGTGTCCGCCTCGGCGACCGAGGCGACGCTGCGGCACCGGCTGACCGATCCGTGGCCGTTCGCGGGTACCGTCACCCAGCGGTTCGCCCTCACCGACACCGGCCTCACCCTCGAGTTGCGCATCACCACCGACGCCGATCCCTTTCCCGCCCAGGGCGGTTGGCATCCGTGGTTCCTGCGCGAGGTCGCCGCGGCGTCCGGGCCGCTGGTCCTCGAGTTCCAGCCGGGGTGGCAATACGAGCGTGGGCCGGACTATCTGCCCACGGGCCGCCGCCTCCCGCCGTCTCCCCCGCCGTGGGACGACTGCTTCGGGATGCCCGACGGTGTCCTCGCGCGCCTCACCTGGCCCGGCTTCCTGGAATTCACGATCGCCGCGCCCGTCACCGATGTCGTCGTGTGGACCCTGCCGACGGAGTCGCTGTCGGTGGAGGCCCAGTCGGGTCCGCCCAACGGCCTGAATACCGATCCCCGGATGGTCACGCCGGACACGCCGCTGGATGTCCACGTGGCCTGGACCTGGCGACGGCTCTGACACTCCCCGCGCACGACCTCGACGACGGGCGGGCCACCACCCGGTAGGGCGCGTCGGCCGCGGGGCCCGCTCGTCGCCCTCTTCCTCGGCGCGCTCACCCACCTCGACTAGGACTCCCGCACGCAGACAGCCGGTTTCGTGGTCGAGCACTGGTCACCTGTCGCGCGTCCCGCTCGTCGAGGTGGATCAAGGCTTTCGGTCTACTGCGATGATCGGATACCGCGGAAGGTGAGGGCGACCACGAAGGTCAGGGCCGCGATCACGGCGGCGGCGCCGAACGCGGCGGTCATCCCGCCGACGAGGGCGTGCGTCGGTGAACCGCCCGCCTCGCGGGCCGCGGTGCCGAAGACCGTCACCAGGACGGCCAGACCCAGCGCGCCGCCGGTCTGCTGCATGGTCTGCAACGCACCGCCTGCCGCGCCCGCCTCCTCCGGTGACACCGTGGACATGATGATCACGTTCAGCGGCGAGAAGGCCAGCCCGATACCGCAGCCCATGGCGAGCATCGCGACGAACAGCAGCGGGAAGTAGCCGCTGTCGGCCGACAGCCGGGTCAGCAGTACGAGCCCGGTCGTCATCGCGATGGTGCCCGTCACGGTCACCGGTTTCGGGCCGAAGCGGGCCAGTAACCGGGGAATCAGCCGGATCATCGCGAACATCAGTCCCGCCGTCGGCAGGAAGGCGAATCCCGTTGCCAGCGCGCTCATCCCGCGCACATCCTGCAGATACTGGGTCAGGAAGAAGAACATCGACATGCCCGCCATCGGCCCGAGGAACATGTTGAGATAGGCGGCGGCCCGGTTGCGGTCGGCGAACAGGTGCAGCGGCAGCAAGGGCTGCGGCGCACGGAGTTCGATCGCCACGAACGCCGCCAGCAGTGCCGCGCCGACCGCCAGGGAGATGTCGGTGCCCGGCGCGCCCCAGCCCTCCGCGGCCGCGCTGATGAACCCGTAGACCAGCGCGGCGACACCGGCCGTCGCGGTCACCGCGCCGGGCAGGTCGAGCTGGGCGGCTCGCCGCGGCGCGTCGGGCAGATAGCGCAGCGCGAGCAGCACGATGAGCAGTCCGAACGGCACATTGATGAACAGCACCGAGCGCCAGCCGACCCATTCGGTGAGCAGCCCGCCGACGATGAGCCCGATGGCGAATCCGGCGCTGGACATGCCGGAGAACAACGCGAGGACGCGGATGCGTGCTTTGGGCTCGGTGAACGTAGTCGTCAGCAGCGCAAGGGTATTGGGCGCGGCCATCGCGCCGCCGATGCCCTGCAGGACCCGGGCCGCGAGCAGCCAGCCCGCCGAGGGTGCGAGCCCACCCGCCAGCGAGGCGAGGGTGAACAGCGTCGTGCCCACGATGAACAGCCTGCGCCTGCCGAACAGGTCGCCCGCGCGGCCGCCGAGCAGCAGCAGACCGCCGAAGACGAGGGTGTAGGAGTTCATCACCCAGGACAGGCCGGTGGCGCTGAACTCCAGGTCGGTGCGGATGCGCGGCAGGGCCACGTTCATCACGGTGACGTCGAGAATGATCATGAGCTGGCAGGTCAGCAGGGTGGCCAGGACGATGCCCGGCCGGGCACGCGCGACCTGGGCGTTCGCCGCAAGTGTGGTGGTGGTCAAGTGAGCTCCATCGAAGGGGAAGCTAAACGGAGAGAGTCTCCGTTTATGACAGAGCTAGCATAGGGAGAAAGTCTCCGCTTCCGCAAGCCTAAACGGAGACTTCATCCGTTTCCAGTGGAGGATCGAGTGGACGCACCGTCGCGGCCGATGCGCGCCGACGCGCGCCGCAACTACGAACGCATCGTCGAATGCGCGCGCGACGCCTTCGCCGAGCACGGCATCGAGGCGCCCCTCGACGACATCGCCCGTCGCGCCCGCGTCGGCCCCGGCACGCTGTACCGCCACTTCCCGAGCCGCACGGCGCTGATGGAGGCGGTCTACCGCGCCAATATCGAGGCGCTGGCCGCCCGCGCCGCCGAATTGCGCGAAACCCGCACTCCCCCGGACGCTTTCACCGAGTGGTTCGGCGAGCTGGTCTCCTACATCCTGCACCGGCACGGCCTGGCGGCCACCCTCAAGGCCGCGATCGACCGCACCTCCGACGTCTTCACCGCCTGCTCGACCCTGCTGGCCGAGTCCGCCGAATCCGTCCTGGTCCCCGTCCAGGAGGCCGGGCTCGTGCGCCGTGACGTCGGCCCGCGCGACATCCTGCGGCTCGGCCACGGCATCGGCGCCGGTTGCCAGGCCGCCCCCGAGTCGGCTCCCCTGCTCACCGAGATCGCCCTGGCCGGCCTGCGCGCCCCGGCTGCGCCGGCAGGATGACCTGATGCGGATCAGCGTCACCGGCCACATGAACCTCACGCCCACCACCGAAACCCTGGTGCGCGAAGCGATCTCGGCCCTGCTCACCGACTGCCCCGACCTGACCGGGATCACCTGCCTGGCCCGCGGCGCGGACTCGATCTTCGCCGAGGCCGTGCTGGCTGCCGGCGGCCGCCTGGAAGTTGTCCTGCCCTCGCGCGACTACCGCTCGGCCGAGGTGAAGCCCGACCACGCGTCCCAGTTCGACGCCCTGATCGACCGTGCGAGCACGGTGCGGGTGATGGACTTCGACACGGCGGGCAAGAGCGCCTACGAAGCCGCCAACCAGATCCTCGTCGCCGACTGCGATCGCCTCCTCGCGGTCTGGGACGGCGACGATGGCGAACGCGGCGGCACCGCCACCGTCGTCGCCTCCGCCCGCGCCCACGGCATCCCGGTGGACGTCGTCTGGCCGGACGGCGCATCCAGGCAATAGCCGGCTTATCCGGGCAACCGGTTCGGCATCTGCGCGGACCGCCTGGGCAACGGGCCAGGCCGACGGCCAGCGCGTGCGCGAGCAGTCGATCGCGCGGGGGCGAGAAGGATCAGGCCAATTCTTCTATGCGGGCGGCGAGTTCGGCGCCGGTGAGAGGCTCGCGGGCGATGACGGCGATGGTGTCGTCGCCGGCGATGGTGCCGACGATGAAGGGCAGGGCGGCGCGGTCGAGGGCGCTGGCCAGGAAGTGGGCGGCGCCGGGTGGGGTGCGCAGGACGGCGAGATTGCCGCTGGCGTCGGTGGAGACCAGCAGGTCGCCGAGGAGCTTGGAGAGGCGGCCGGTGCCGCCGGTGACGCCGCGGACGGGGCTGCCGTCCTCGGGCACGACGTAGACACCCGCGCCACCGTCGGCGGCACGCAGCTTGACCGCGCCGAGTTCGTCGAGGTCACGCGACAGGGTCGCCTGGGTGGTCTCGATGCCCTCGGCGGCCAGCAGCGTCGCCAGTTCGGTCTGGCTGCGGACCGAATGCGCGGACAGCAGCTCCACGATGCGCGATTGGCGGCCGGCGCGGGTGCGGGCGATGGCGGGCGACCCCTTCTCGGGCGCGCTCATCGACCGACCCCCACGCCGGCCCCGGTTCGCGGTCTCATGCGGCGGCTTTCGCGAGCAGCCAGACCAGCAGCGCCTTCTGGGCGTGCAGCCGGTTCTCGGCCTCGTCCCAGACCACGCTGTGCGGGCCGTCGAGCACCTCGTCGGTGATCTCCTCACCGCGGTGCGCCGGAAGGCAGTGCATCACAATGGCTTCCGGATCGGCGGCGGCGAGCAAGGCGTCGTTGACCTGGAACGGACGGAACGGGCCGACCCGGTCGAGGCCGTCGTTCTCCTGGCCCATCGAGGTCCAGGTGTCGGTGACGAGCACGTCCGCGCCGGTCGCGCCCGCCACCGGATCGTCGGTGACGCTCACCGTCGCGCCGGTCTCCGCGGCCCGCTTGGCGGCGGCCTCGAGGATCCACGGCAACGGCTCGAAACCGGCGGGCGCGGCGACGGTCACGTGCATGCCCGCGGTGACCCCGCCCAGCAGCAGCGAGTGCGCCATATTGTTGGCACCGTCGCCGAAGTAGGTGAGACGAAGCCCGGCGAGGGCTCCCTTGCGCTCGCTGATCGTCTGCAGATCGGCGAGCACCTGGCAGGGATGGAACTCGTTGGACAGCGCGTTCACCACGGGAACCGTCGCGGTGGACGACATCTCGTCGAGGCGCGACTGTTCGAAGGTCCGCCAGACGATGGCCTCGACATAGCGCGAGAGCACGCTGCCGGTGTCGCCGAGGGTCTCCTCCCGGCCCAGCTGGGTGTCGCGGCCGTCGACGACGACCGCGTGCCCGCCGAGCTGGGCGATGCCCAGCTCGAACGAGAACCGGGTGCGGGTGGAGTTCTTCTCGAAGATCACCCCGACCCCGCGCGGACCGTCGAGCGGCCGGTGCGCGAACGGGTTCTTCTTCAGATCCGCGGCGATGGCGAGGATTTCGGCCTGTTCGGCCTGGGTCACATCGTCGTCGCGCAGGAAGTGGCGCAGGGTCACTTGCTGGCTCCCTTCGCATCGGCGGCGGCCTTGTCGAGGATCTCGGGCAGGTCGGCGACGAAGTTGTCGGCCTGGGTTTCGGTGAGCACCAGGGGCGGTGCCAACCGGATCACGTTCGGCTTGGCGGGGTTGATCAGGTAGCCCGCCTCCCGCGCCCGCTCGTCCACAAAGGCGGAGATGTCGTCGCGCAGCACGATGCCGATCAGCAGACCCGCGCCACGGACGTGATCGATCTCGGGATGCTCGAGCAGCGCGATCCCGTCGCTGAGCTTCTTGCCGACCCATTCCACATGGGAGAGCAGGTCTTCGGCATCGATCGTGCGCAGGACGGCCAGCGCCGCCGCGGCGCACACCGGGTTGCCGCCGAAGGTGGTGCCGTGCATGCCCGGGGTGAGCAGCTCGGCGGCCCGACCCTGCGCCAGCACGGCACCGATCGGCAGACCGCCGCCGAGCCCCTTGGCCAGGGTGATCGCGTCGGGCACGATGCCCGCCGCCTGGTGCGCGAAAAACGTTCCCGTACGGCCGATTCCGGTCTGCACCTCGTCGAGGATCAGCAGCGCGCCCGCCCGCGAGGTGATCTCGCGAGCCCGGGCCAGATAGTCGAACGGCGGGACGACCACCCCGGATTCGCCCATCATGGGCTCCAGGAACACCGCGGCGGTGTCGCTGTCGACGACGGCCTCGAGCGCGGCGGCGTCACCGTAGGGCACGTGCACCACACCGGGCGGCATGGGCGCGAACGGCTCGCGCTTGGACGGCTGCCCGGTGAGTGCGAGCGCGCCCATGGTCCGGCCGTGGAAAGCCTCCTCGGCGGCGACGATCTTGGACCGGCCGGTCAGCCGGGCGATCTTGAACGCGGCCTCGTTGGCCTCGGTGCCGGAGTTGCAGAAGAACGCCTTGCCCTCACCGTCACCGAAGTGCGCGAGCAGCTTCTCGGCCAGCTCGATCACCGGTTCGCTGGCATAGATGTTCGACACGTGGCCGAGCGTGCCCAGCTGCTGGGTGACCGCTTCCAGGATGGCGGGATGGGCGTGGCCGAGGCTGTTCACCGCGATGCCACCGAGGAAGTCGACGTAGCGCTTGCCGTCGGCGTCGTAGACCACCGCGCCCGCGCCGCGGACCAGCGCGACCTTCGGGGTGCCGTAGTTGTTCATCATCGCGGCCGACCACCGCTGCTGCAGCTTCTCTACTTCACTCATGCGGTCACCATCGTTCCGATTCCTTCTCCGGTGAACAACTCCAGTAGTACCGAATGCGGCACCCTGCCGTCGATCACATGGGCGCTGGGCACCCCACCCTGAACGGCGCGCAGGCACGCCTCCATCTTCGGCACCATGCCCGCATCCAGGCGCGGCAGCAACTCCGCCAGCGCCGTCGCGTCGATCTCGCTGGTCAGCGAGGAGCGGTCGGGCCAGTCGGTGTAGAGGCCCTCGACATCGGTCAGGACGACGAGCTTCTCCGCGCCGATCCCCTCCGCCAGCGCGGCGGCGGCGGTGTCGGCGTTGATGTTGTGCACCACGCCGTCGGCGTCGGGCGCGATGGTGGACACCACCGGGATGCGCCCGGCATCGATCAGGTCGAGCACGGCGCCGGGGTTGACCTCGGTGACGTCGCCGACCAGGCCGATGTCGGTGGCGACGCCCTCCACGGTCACGGTGCGCCGGGTCGCGGTGAACAGGTGCGCGTCCTCACCGGAGATGCCGACCGCGTACGGGCCGTGCGCGTTGATCAGCCCGACGAGCTCGCGCCCGACCTGGCCGAACAGCACCATCCGCACCACGTCCATCACCTCGGGGGTGGTGACGCGGAAGCCGCCGCGGAACTCCCCCGCCATGCCGAGCTTCTTCAGCATCGCGTTGATCTGCGGGCCGCCGCCGTGCACCACCACCGGGTGCACGCCGACGGTGCGCAGGAACGCCATGTCGGCGGCGAAGGCGGCCTTGAGTTCGTCGTCGACCATGGCGTTGCCGCCGTACTTCACGACGACGACCTTGTCCCGGAACTTCTGCAGCCACGGCAGCGCGTCGGCGAGCACATGCGCCTTGTCCAGCGCCGACAGGGACTGCACCACACCGCTGCTCATGAGCTGTACGCCGAGTTCTCTTCGACGTAGGCGTGCGAGAGGTCGGTGGTGCGCACCATCGCGGTGCCCTCGCCGACATTGAGCTCGATCAGCACGTCGATGTCCTCGCCGGACAGGTCGACCTCGCGCGCGCCGGGCGCGCCGACGCTGTCGACACATACCGGATTGCCGTTGAACGACACCGCGATCCGGTTCGGGTCCAGCGTCACCGGGGCGATGCCGACGGCCGCGAGCACCCGGCCCCAGTTCGGGTCCGAGCCGAACAGCGCGGTCTTGACCAGGCTGTCGCGCGCGACCGCCCTGGCGACGGTGAGGGCCTCGTCCTCGGAGGCCGCGCCGCTGACGGTGACCCGTACCCGCTTGGTGACGCCCTCGGCGTCGGCCATCAGCTGGGCGGCCAGGTCGTCGCACACGGTGAAGACGGCGGCCTCGAGGTCCTCCTGGGACGGGGCGACGCCGCTGGCACCGTTGGCCAGCAGCAGCACGGTGTCGTTGGTGGAGCAGGAGCCGTCGACGTCGAGCCGGTCGAAGGTGTACTTGGTGGCCTTACGCAGCGCCTGGTCGAGCTGCTCGGGAGTGGCCGCCGCATCGGTGGTGAGTACGACGAGCATGGTGGCCAGTGACGGGGCGAGCATGCCCGCGCCCTTGGCCATGCCGCCGACGTTCCACTTGTCCTCGTGATGGAACGCCGATTCCTTCGGCACGGTGTCGGTGGTCATGATGGCGTGCGCGGCGTCGGAGCCGCCGGACATGCCGCCGCCCATCTCGTGCACGATCTCGGTGACGGCGGGGATCAGCTTGTCCATCGGCAGCCGGTCACCGATCAGGCCGGTCGAGCAGACCGCGATCTCGCCCGCGCCGGTCTCGGTGCCCCAATTGCTCAGTGCCGCGGCGAGTTCCTCGGCGGTGCGGTGGGTGTCCTGGAAACCGCCGGGGCCGGTGCACGCGTTCGCGCCACCCGAGTTCAGGATGACCGCGCGCACGCGACCCGACTTCAGCACCTGCTGCGACCACAGCACCGGCGCGGCCTTGACCTGATTGCTGGTGAACACGCCGGCCGCCGCGTACTCGGGGCCCTCGTTGAGCACCAGCGCGAGGTCGGGCTTGCCGCTGGCCTTGATGCCCGCCGCGATACCGGCGGCGCGGAAGCCGAGCGGGGCGGTGACGCCCTGGGTGTGGATCAAATTGCCGTGGTCCGTCGTGTGCGGATCAGGGGTCGTCACGGTGCCACTCCTACGGTGGAAAGTCCTGCGGTCTCGTCGAATCCGACGGCCAGATTCATCGATTGCACCGCGGCGCCCGCGGTGCCCTTGGTCAAGTTGTCGATCGCGCCGATCACCACGAGCAGGCCCGCGTCGGTGTCGACGGCGACCTGCAGGGTGATGGCGTTGGAGCCCAGGACCGCACCGGTCTGCGGCAGGACGCCTTCGGGCAGCAGGTGCACGAAGGGTTCGTCGGCGTAGGCCTTCTCGTAGACGGCCCGCGCTTGCGCGGCGTCGACCTTCACCGGGGCGGTGCAGGTGGCCAGGATGCCGCGCGGCATCGGGGCGAGCACCGGGGTGAACGACACCGAGACATCCACGCCGCCCGCGGCTTTCAGGTTCTGCGCGATCTCGGGGGTGTGCCGGTGCGCGCCGGCGATGCCGTAGGCACGGACGCTGCCCATCACCTCGGAACCGAGCAGGCCGATATCGAGCTTGCGGCCCGCGCCCGAGGTGCCGCTGACGGCGACGACGTTGACGGCAGGCTCGATGATGCCCGCGGCGATGGCCGGCGCCAGCGCGACGCTGGACACGGTCGGGTAGCAGCCGGGCACGGCGATGCGCCGGGCGCCGGTGAGCCGCGCGCGGCCACCGGGCAGCTCGGGCAGGCCGTAGGGCCAGCTGCCCGCGTGGGCGCTGCCGTAGTACTTCTCCCAGGCGGCGGCATCGGTGAGCCGGAAGTCGGCGCCGCAATCGATGACGACCGTGGACTCGGGCAGTGCCTGCGCGATGGCGCCGGACTGGCCGTGCGGCAGGCCGAGGAACACGATGTCGTGCCCGGCCAGGACGTCGGGGGTGGTTTCCTGCAGGACGCGGTCGGCCAGCGGCAGCAGATGCGGCTGGAGCGCGCCCAGGGCGGTGCCCGCGTTGGATCCGGCGGTCAGCGCCCCGATCTCGAGGCGCCCGGTTCGGTATTCGGGGTGGGCCAGCAGCAGACGCAACACTTCGCCACCGGCGTATCCACTCGCACCGGCAACCGCCACCCGCAGTGCGGGTCCTCCCGACGAATCAACCATGTGATGATTATGCACGACTATGCAAGCTCATTCATGGGCAGGTGCGGTCGCGAGCGGCGCCTTCCCCCCGATCAGCCGCGCGACCAGGGGAAACAGCAGCACTGTCGTCGCGCCGGCGGCGACCAGGACCGACGCGGTATCCGCGCTCATCAGCTCCGTCGACACCGCCACCTGGGTGACGGCGACGATGATCGGCAGGCCGGTGGCGGCGAACAGGGCGAGCTGGGCGCGCTCGTGCGGCGATGCCAGATTGCGCCCGTGCGGGACGAACCGCTCGCTCAACCACACCGGCAACCCGCGAGCCACCGCGATGGCCGCCACGAACGACACCCACAGCAGCGGCCGGTCCGCGACGGCGGACAGATCGATCGCCATGCCCGAGACCACGAAGAACACCGGGATCAGCAGCCCGAAGCCGATGGTCTCGAGCTGCTCGTCGACCCGCGGGTGGCCCGCGGCGATGAGCCTGCGCAGCACCATGCCCGCGGCGAACGCACCGAGCACCACATCGAGGTCGAAGCGTTCGGCCACCACCATGAGCACCAGCAGCAACAGGATCGACCCGCGTACCGGCAGCTGGGAGGTGCCGCCGTCCATCCTGGCCAGTGCCGCCCCGAGGTCGGGGATGCGCCCGAACAGCCGCACCGGGATCACCCCGACCAGCAGCGCCGCCAGCACGAACAGGGCGAGCACCACCAGCGCGGCGCCGATATCGTGGCTGCTCAGCAGCACCGACATGGCCACGATCGGGCCGAGCTCACCGACGGCGCCGTGCGCGAGCACCGCCCGGCCCAGCGCGGTGTCGAGCAGCCCGGCCTGCTTGATGATCGGCAGCAGGGTGCCCAGCGCGGTGGAGGTCATCGCGATGGCGACCGCGATGTGCTCGGTCGTCGACTCACTGTCGGCCAGCACGGTGACCAGTCCGAACGCGAAGACGAGACCGGCCAGCCACACCAGCCAGGCGACCCGCCCGGACTTGCCGCCGAGCAACCGGGGATCCAGCTCGTAGCCCGCGAGCAGGAACAGCATGCCCAGCCCGAGTTCCTTGATCAGGTCGACCCCGCCGTCCGCGGTGGCCCAGCCGAGCGCGAACGGCCCGAGGACCGTGCCCGCCACCAGCAGGATCACCACATCCGGCACGAACCCGCGCAGCGCCCGCGACAGCAGCGGCGCCAGCACCGCGACGAGCGCGATCCAGAACAGCGAGACGATCGGCGACGGGCCGTCGGCGGCGGCGAGCAGCTCCATGCGCCTCATCGTGGCACGGCGAGTCGGGCGAACCGGGACACCTCGCTGGAGGTCCGGACGAGAATCGGATCACCCGCGCCTGTCGAAACGGCGTCGTCCCGTTCGTCTAGGAGATGAACCCCCACCACGCGAAAGGACGATCATGAAGCAATACCTGCTGTGCGTCTACCAGCCCGACGGACCGGCGCCCGCGAACATCGACGCCATCCTCGACGAACTGTCCGCGCTGAACGAGGAGATGCGGGCGGCAGGCGCCTGGGTGTTCGCGGTCGGCCTGCACGAGGCGAGCACCGCGACCGTCGTACGAGCGAAGGAGGGCGAGGTACTGATCACCGACGGCCCCTTCGCCGAGGGCACCGAACATATCGGCGGCTTCACCGTCATCCAGGCCGCCGACCTGGACGAGGCCCTGGACTGGGCGGGCCGGCTGGCCGCGGTGCTCAATCTGCCGATCGAGGTGCGGCCGGTGGCGAGCGGCTAGATGGACATCGAGGCGGTTTTCGCCGAGCACTACGGGCGCGCGGTCGCGTCGCTGATCCGCGTCTTCGGCGACATCGGCGTCGCCGAGGACGCGGTGCAGGAAGCGTTCGCCGCCGCGGTGGTGCGCTGGCCCGTCGACGGTGTGCCGCCGAGCCCGGCGGGCTGGATCATCACCACGGCCCGCAACCGCGCGATCGACCGGCTCCGCCGCGAGGCGACCCGGGCCGACCGGCACGCCGAAGCCGCTCTGCTGCACGCGGACCCGGCCGGACCCACCGACGGATTCCCCGACGATCGGCTACGCCTGATCTTCACCTGCTGTCATCCGGCGCTGGCTCCCACCGCCCGGGTCGCGTTGACGTTGCGGCTGCTCGGCGGACTCACCACCGCCGAGGTCGCGCGCGTGTTCCTGGTCTCGGAATCGACGATGGCGCAACGGCTCGTCCGCGCCAAGGGCAAGATCCGCGACGCCCGCATCCCCTACCGGGTGCCCGCCGACGCCGAACTGCCCGCGCGGCTCCCCGCCGTGCTCGCCGTGGTGTATCTCGTGTTCACCGAAGGTTATTCGGCGACCGCGGGCCCCGATCTGATCCGCGCCGACCTGTGCGCCGAAGCGATCCGGCTCGCTCGACTGCTCACCGATCTCCTGCCCGGCGAGCCGGAAATCATGGGCTTGCTCGCGCTCCTGCTGTTCACCGAAGCCCGCCGGGCCGCGCGCACCGACGGTGGGCGCCTGATCCCGCTGCCCGACCAGGACCGCACCCGCTGGGACGGTGATCTCATCGCCGAGGCGCGGGCCCTGCTCCGAGAATGCCTGCGCCGCAATGCCCCAGGCCCCTACCAGCTCCAAGCCGCCATCAACGCCGTCCACACCGACGCCCCCACCGCGGCCACCACCGACTGGCCCCAGATCCTCACCCTCTACGACCACCTGTACACCCTCACCCCCACCCCCGTCGTCGCCCTGCACCGCACCGTCGCCCTCGCCGAAGTCCACGGCCCCACCGCAGCCCTGGCCGAACTCACCACCATCGACCTCCCCGACCACCACCTCTACCACGCTCTCCGCGCCGACCTCCTCCGTCGCGCAGGCCGCTTCGCCGAAGCCATCACCGCCTACGACACCGCGCTGGCCCTCACCCCCAACGACATCGAACGCGACTACCTCCGCCACCGACGAGATTCCCTGCGCGATGCCTGAGCGCGTCGTCGGCCCGGCTCGCCGGAATTCGGTGATCACCGGTGATCAGCCGCTCGATCGCGAGTACGGTGCGGGTTCATCGAACTCGTCTAGCTTCCACGGACCCCTTGCTCAGACCCTGCGAGAAGTAGGCCGGGACGAAGGTTTGGTGCTGCTCGGGCCAAGGATGTGCCGCTGATTCTTCGGCGTCGCGGAGTTCAGGTACCGGCGGAGGCGGCCGAGTGAGTCTCCGCGTGCCGCGATCAGCAGGTGTTCGACTGAGAAGCCGGGTCCGGGGCGTCAGCGTAGGTCGGCGAGGTCCAGGCCGAGGGTTTCGGTCAGGCCGGCTTCTCCGGCGGGGGTGACGCGGACGGCGCGGCCGGTGCCGGACGGGGCGATCCAGCCGAGGGTCAGGAGGCGGCGGCGCAGGAGGACCGCGGCGGGGCCGCTCAGGTGGGTGCGGCGTTCGGTCCAGTCCAGGCAGGGGCGGGTGAGGGGACGGCGGGCGCGGGTGAGGGTGGGCTCGTCGATGCCGAGGGTTTCGGTCAGCCAGGTGATGCCCTCGGGGGTCAGGGTGAGGGCGCTGTCCGGGTCGAGGAGGCCTCGGTGGGTCATGGCGTCGGTGATGGTGACGCCGAGGCGACCGGCCAGGTGGTTGTAGCAGGTTCGGCCGCGGGCCAGCGCCGCGTCGGCGGTCGCGGCGCGCAGGTTCCTCGGCGGGGTGGGGGTCGGATCGAGTTCCGCCAGCAGGGTTTCCAGGAGTTGGGCGATCGCGGGGCTCGCCAGTTCGACATAGCGGTGCCTGCCCTGTTTGCGTTCGGTGATCAAACCCGCGGTACTCAGGCGGTCCAGGTGGGCCGTGGCGGTAGAGGGCGCGACGCCGGTCAGGCGGGCCAGTTCGCCCGCGGTCCAGGCGCGGCCGTCGAGCAGGGCCAGGCACATGTGGGCTCTGGTCCGGTCAGCGAGGACGGCGGCCCAGTCGGCGAGGGCGGCGGCGCGGGCGGGCATCTCCCCATCATGCGGCGGGGATTGTTCGGCGGCCACCGAAATGTCGCGGGCCTAGCGTCGAGGGCGTGATCAGCGATCCCGAGCTCGTCCGCGAACTTCTCCGCACCGCGCCGATGCCGCCGGTGCCCGCAGCGCCCAGTCCGGGCATCGCGTGGTTGCGGGCGCACGTCCCCCGGTTCTGCGACGGCCCCGTCCATCGGCGCCGCCGGGCAGCGGTGCAACGCGAGCTGGATCGACTCGATCCACTCGCCCTCCGCGCCGATGCCGCAGCCAGGGTCGGGCAGCCACTGGCCCATGTCCGCGTGCTGCTCGCCGCGATGGGGATCCCGGAGAGTGCGGTCACGGCGGTGTGCGCCGTCGCCGACGCCTATCAACCCCACCAACCGATCACCCCGGCGGCGGATGCGGCGGTGGGGGAACTCGTGGCGTTGTGCGCGGAGCCGGCGAATGCCTCCCCACACACCGGCACATCGCCGGCCGGAGCGCTGCATCAGCCGGTCCGTGCACACGTCGCCGCCCGCGCAGCGGTGGTCGACGACATGGCCTTTCCGGACCGGACAGCGAGTCCGGTGCACGCGGACCGAGGCCCGGGCGATGACGAAGAGTCCGGGAGCGAGCCCCCGACCGAGGACGAGCGAATTGCGGCACGGATCTGCATCCTGGTCCAAGCGTGCGCGGCCACCGGCGAATTGGTCGCGGCCGCCCGCGCGTCACACCTCGGCGCCCCGGCGGACCGGCCCGCGCTGATCATGGCCACCACACCGCCGCTGCGCGCCACCCGGCGTCTCGTCGACGGCGTGGTGACCGAACTAGATCTGCGGCACCCAGGCCTGGGCTTCGGCGCGGGACCGCACCGGTGCCCCGGGAGCGAACTCGCGGTCGCCCTCGCCGGCGGAATCCTCGCATCCGAAACCGCACGCCACCCGGCCGACCCGAGTCACTCCGCCGAGCCACACCATCCCGCCGACACACACGATTCGCTCAATGCAAGCCCGGGCAACACCTCGGTCGCCACAGGAAACGGCGGGGCGACGAAACACCGATCGCGAGGCCGAAACACGGTGTCTTCGAATGCCTTCCATGCCCTCCACCGCGATGGGCGCCCCCTCGTTCTCCCCAATGCCTGGGACTTCACCTCCGGTGCTCTGCTCGTGGATGCGGGATTCCCGGCGATCGCCACCACCAGTCTCGGGGTAGCCGCGGCCGCGGGCCTGCCCGATGGAAAGGCCGCGTCGGCGGACGAAACCTTCGCCCTCGCCGCACGATTGACGCGGTTGCCGGTCCTGGTGAGTGTCGATATCGAAGCCGGGTTCGCCGAGGATCCCGCGGAGGTGGCCGACTATGTCGCCCGGCTGGCCGACCTCGGTGTCGCCGGAATCAATATCGAGGACGGGCGCGACAACACCCGGCTGGCCGCGCCGCACCAGCACGCCGACCTCATCACCATCATCAAGGACCGGACACCACACCTGTTCGTCAACGCCCGGGTCGACACGTACTGGTTCGGCATCGACGAGGACTCGACGGCCCATCGGGCACGGCTGTATGCGGCGGCGGGCGCCGACGGATTGTTCGTTCCGGGTGCCACCGACCCGACCACGCTGCGCACGCTCGTCGCCGCGACGACCCTCCCGCTGAACACGTTGTACGCACCGGCCGGCCCCGATATCGATACCCTCGGGGCACTGGGTGTCCGCCGGATCAGCACCGGGTCGGCCCTGTACCGGGCCGCCCTCGGCGCAGCGGTCGGGCTGGCCCGCACGGTCAGGGGCGACCTCAGTGAACCGTCGACCCCACCCGATTACCGACGCATCCAGGCCCTGCTCGCGGCGGCGAACACCGACTAGCGCGGTCAGTGTTTGCGGACCACCTGTTCGCCCGCGCCGGGCTTCCACACGGTGATGTCGAGGTGGTCGTCGTCGACCTCGACGGTGGAGGCTCCGGTGAGGTCGGCGACGAAGAAGTGGTCGAACTTCTCGCCGCGGATGTCGAAACCGCTGTCGTCGAACAGTTTTTGGGCGAAGCGGGCGTGCACGGATTCGTCGGTGATGTCGGTGACCGTGCCGAACAGTTTGGCGTCACCGTCGGTGACCTTGGTGTCGACGGTGGCGGTGTGCAGACAGAAGCGCGGGTCGCGGGCGAGGTCGTCGAACTTCCTGGTGTGGGGCATGCCGGCCAGCACCAGCATGCCCTCGAAGATGGTCGGCTCGATCGGGCTGATCCGGGGCGACCCGTCGGCGCGCACGGTGCCGAGCATGCACAGATTGCCGGTCGCCTGGTGCCTGCGCAGGAACAGGGCGGAGATTCGCGGTGCTTCCTCGGTGAACTGGCTCCATGTGGTCATAGTCGAACAGTACGACGCAACCTTGACATCCTGTGTCAAGGTTTGCGGCTAGTGTCGAGAACATGCGAGCGAGCAGGTTGGTGCAGCTACTGCTCCTGTTGCAGGCCAAGGGCGGGGCGACCGCGACCGAGCTGGCGCGGGAGCTGGAGGTGTCGGTGCGCACCGTGTACCGCGATGTCGAGGCGCTCTCGGCGGCCGGGGTGCCGGTGTACAGCGAGCCGGGCCGCGGCGGCGGAGTGCGGCTGGTCGACGGATACCGGACCCGGCTCACCGGCCTCACCTCCGACGAGGCCGACGCCGTCCTGCTGGCCGGACTGCCCGGCGCCGCCGCCGACCTCGGTCTCGGCACCGTGCTGGCCACCGCCCAGCTCAAGATGCTGGCCGCGCTGCCGCCCGAACTGCGCGGTCGCGCCACCCGCATCGCCGAGCGCGTCCACATCGACATGCCCGGCTGGTTCCACCGCCCGGACGACACCTCCGCGCTGGCGGACGTCGCGGACGCGCTGTGGCACGACCGCCGCCTGGCGATCAGCTACCGGCGCCGCGACAAGATCGTCGAGCGCACGGTCGATCCGCTCGGCCTGGTCATGAAGGCGGGCACCTGGTACCTGGTCGCCCGCGAGGACACCGACATCCGCTCCTACCGGGCGAGCCGCATCGTCTCGGCCACGCCTACCCGCGAATCCTTCACCCGCCCTGCGGATTTCGATCTCACCGCGCACTGGGCGGCGGCGGCGGACGAGTTCGCCCGCTCCATCCTGCGCGTTCATGCGCGGTGCCGCGTCTCGGCCGACCATCTGAGCCTGCTGCGCCTGATGAACGACGCAGCCGCAGTCCGCGACGCACTGGCGTCGGCGAGCCCGCCGGACGACACCGGCTGGGTCGACATCACCATTCCCGGCGAGTCCTACGACATCCTCGCCCACGCCCTCCTCCCCCTCGGCGAACACCTCGAAGTCCTCGCCCCACCCGAACTCCGCACCGCGCTGGCCACCACGGCGGCCGCCATGCACGCGCGCTACCAAGCATCGATCTGAGACCCTCGTCGCCCCCGCATCGGCCACCGAATCGCGCTGACGCGAAGCACCCGAGCAAAGAAGGAGCGTGCGCGCGACGACATGGCGCGTCGCCCGCCGAGACCGAGCGCAGTCGACGCCCCACTGTCCACGTAGCGCCGTCCGAACTCGATCGGCCGACGGCCGTGCGGCCGATCACGGGTGGTCGGGCCGGTCAGCACGTCCAGTCGAGAATCTCGCCCATCGCCCGCAGCGAAACGGAGGCGGGCGTGAGCCGCAACGCGGTGTCTCGCAGCGCGACCACAGGCGCCGCCGAGAGCTGGGCGACGGTGCCGATGCGGGCGGAGCGGGCGGCGATCATCCGGGTCCGGGGGCGGCGCTCCCGGTCGTAGCGGGTCAGGCCGTCGGGTTCGCCGGCCAGACGGGCCAGCACCACCGCGTCCTCGAGTGCCTGGCAGCCGCCTTGGCCGAGGTTCGGCGTCATCGCGTGGGCCGCGTCGCCGATCAGGGCGATGCGACCCGCGGTGAATGCCGGGAGTGCGGGGATGTCGTAGATGTCGTTGTGCAGCACCGTGTCCGCGTCGGCGGCGGCCAGCAGCGCGGGGATCGGGTGATGCCAGTCGGCGAAGCGGGCACGAACCTCGGCAAAGGTGCCCGGCGCGTGTTCGGGCGCGTTGTAGACGGCGAAGCAGTAGACGCGACCGTCGGCGAGCGGAGCCATCCCGAACCGCGCTCCGCGACCCCAGGTCTCACCGAACTCGGTCAGCCGCTCCGGCAGGTCGACCACGGCGCGCCAGGCGGTGTACCCGGCGTACCGGGCCCGCACCTCACCACAGACCGCGTGCCGGACCACGCTGTGGATACCGTCCGCGCCGACGACCAGATCCGCGCGCGACACCCCCGCGGAGTGGACCACCGTTCCGCCGGGCTCGGCCGCCGACACCGAGACGCCCGTCCGCACGGCGTCCCCGGGCAGCGCGTCGCGCAGGATGTCGAGCAGTGCGGCGCGGTGGATCATCACCGGAGCGCCGAAACGCTCGCGCAGGGTCGCCGCGTCGGTGCGCGAGAGCCGGCGGCCCCGCGCATCGCGAATTCCGGCCGAGACGTCCCCGATCGCCTGCGCCCGCACGACCGACCCGATGCCGAGCGCGTCGAGCGCGCGCAAAGCGTTGGACCACAACGAGATTCCCGAGCCGACCTCGGCGATCTCCGGCGCGCGTTCCAGCACCTCCACCGACCAGCCCCGCCGCGTCAACGCCAGCGCGGTGGCCAGTCCCCCGATTCCACCCCCGACGACGATTGCCGTGGACATCGCCTTCTCCCCTCGTTGCAGGTACCGGATCACCGTACTACCGCCGTAGTGACTTCGACTACCGATGTAGTGTTCATCACTACGGGTGTAGTCTCTCCGGGTGGCCACGAAACGCGAACAGATACTCGACGCCGCGATCGAGGTGCTGGGCACCCGGGGGCCGCGAGCACTCACCCACCGCGCGGCCGACGAAGCGGCGGGCGTCCCCAGCGGATCGGCGTCGAACTACTTCCGCACCCGCGAAGCGCTGCTGGTCGGGGTCGCCGAACGGCTCGAGGAACGCGACCGCACCGACTGGACGACGCTGAACCGCCTGCTCGGCCCCGCCACGATCGAGCACCTCGTCGAGGGCCTCGCCCTGTTCATCCTGCACGCCACCGGCCCCGATCGGACCCGCACCCTGGCCAGGTTCGCACTGTTCGGCGAGGCGCAGACGATGCCCGCACTGCACGCATCACTGCAGCGCGGGCATCACCGGCTCCGGGAATGGGCGATCGAGATGGCGGCGCAGGTCGGGATCGACCCCGGGGACACGTCGATCCTGGTCGACTATCTCGACGGAGTCGTCGTGCACCGGCTCGGCGGCGCGGGAACCGAGACCGATCCCCGCGCCGCGCTGCGCCGACTGGTCGGCGCCCTGACCGTCAGCTGACGACGGCGAACAGCACCGCCGCCACCGCGAAACTCACCACCGAGAGGATGGTCTCGAGGACGGTCCAGGTCTGCAACGTCTGCTTCACGGTCATGTTGAAGTACTTCGAGATGATCCAGAAGCCGCCGTCGTTGACGTGGCTGGCGATGATCGAGCCCGCCGCGATCGCCATGGCGATCAACGCGATCGACATCTGCGAGTAGCCCTGCTCGGTCACCAGGGGCGCGACGATGCCACCGGTGGTGACGATCGCGACCGTCGCCGACCCCTGGGCGATCCGCAGACCGCAGCTGATCAGGTAGGACAGCACGATCACCGGCAACCCGGCCGCGGACATGGTGTCGGCGAGCGCGGTGCCGATACCGGTGGCGGAGATGACCTTGCCGAAGAAGGCGCCCGCGCCGACCACCAGCAGCACCATGCCCACCGGCTTGAGCGATTCGGCGGTGATGGTGCTCAGTTCCTGCACGGTCGAGCCGCGCCGGATACCGAGCAGATAGAACGCCACCAGCACGGTGATGAGCAGCGCGACCGCCGGCGTGCCGAAGAAGGTGAGGACCTGCAGCAGCGCCGAATCCTTGTCCAGCAGTTGGTAACCGAAGGTGGCGCCGAGGATCAGTACCAGCGGGATCGCGATGATCGACCCGATCAGGGCGACCGAGGGCGGCGACTTGGTCAGCACGGCCGTGCCGCCGGGTCCGCCGACGGAATCGGCGCCGATGGCACCGTCGGCACCGTCGCCGGTGCCCGCGCCGGGCGGCTCGAGCGGCAGGAACTCGGCGGGCACGTCGACCTGCACGCGCTTTCCGATCCAGGTGCCCCACACGATGCCGGCGGCGAGGAAACCCGGGATGCCACAGACGAATCCCATCACGATCAGCCAGCCCAGACTCACCCCGAGCAGACCGCCCAGCGCGACCGGACCGGGGTGCGGCGGCAGAAAGGCGTGCGTCATCGACAGACCGGCCAGCATCGGCATGGCGTAGAGCACCAGCGAGCGCCCGCCACGCTTGGCCGCGACGTAGACCAGCGGCGCGAGCACGAAGATGCCGATGTCGAAGAAGACGGGGATGCCGAAGATGAGGCCGAGCAAACCCATCGCGACGGGAGCGCCCTTCTCGCCGAAGGTCTTCAGCAGCTTGTCGGTGAGCACGTCGGCGCCACCGGATCGTTCGAGGATCGCGCCGAGCACGGTGCCCAGACCGATGATGACGGCGATGTGCCCGAGGATGCCGCCGAAGCCGGTTTCCAGCAGTGACTCACCGGCTTTCAGCGGTGTGCCGACGATCTGGGAAACCGGGAGTCCGGCGGCCAGTGCCAGCAACAGACCGGTCAGCAGCAGCGCGACGAACGGCTCCAGTTTGACCTTGATGATGGCGATGAGTAGCACGGCGATCGCGAGACCGCACAGCACCAGCAACCCGGGGGTGGTGGTGCGCAACCAGTCGACAGTGGCGCCCATGGGGATACCTCTCAATCAAGCGAATGGACGAAGCGAGCGGCCTTGGAGCCGATGTGGGACCAGCGCGAACTCGCGACGTCCAGCGGGGCGACCACTTCGGTGCCCGCGGTGACGGCGATCGCTCCCGCCCGCAGGAAATCGCGGGCGTTGTGGGAGTTGACGCCACCGGAGGGGATCAGGAACACGTGCGGGAACGGACCGAGCAGATCCTTCAGATAGGCGGGGCCGAGCGCGCGTGCCGGGAAGATCTTGACCGCGGCCGCACCCATCTCGACGGCCGCGAGCACCTCCGACGGGGTGAACGCACCCATCACGACCGGAATGCCGTGCGCGATGGCGACCTCGGCCACCTCGGGGCGCAGCGCGGGCGTCACCAGGAACTTCGCCCCCACCTCGATCGCGGCCTCGGCCTGATCGCGGGTGGTCACGGTGCCGACGCCGATCACGGCGGCGCTCACCGCCGAGGCCTTGCGCACGGCGTCGAGCACACCGAGGGTGGTGAAGGTGAGCTCGACCGCGCGGATGCCCGCACCGGCCAGGGCTTCGGCGAGCGCGACCGGGTCGGGGATGGCCGGTGCGCGCACCACGGTGAGCGCGCGGTCGGCGCGGATCACCGCCAGCGCTTCGGACGACGAGCTCTGCAGCGGGTTCATCGGGTCTCCTCTCGGGTGGCGTCCATCCGCAGCGCGCGACCGGCACGCACTCCGGTCGCGCTGCCGTTCTCCAGCGCGAATTCGCCGTTGACCAGCACATGCTGGATGCCACGTGCCTGTTGTCGGGGATGGTCGAAGGTCGCCGTGTCGTGGATCGTCGCCGGGTCGAAGACGACCAGGTCGGCGGCGTGCCCGGGACGGATCAGCCCGCGTTCGGCCAGTCGCAGCCGGGCGGCGGGCCTGCCGGTGAGGTGGTGCACACACTCCTCCAGCCCGAGCACGCCGAGCTCGCGGACATAGCGGGACAGGTAGCGCGGGAAGGTACCCCAGGCGCGCGGGTGCGGCCGGGCGCCGACGAGCAGGCCGTCGCTGCCGCCCATGTGGCCCGCGTCGACCATGATCGCGCGCACGTTCTCCTCGTGGCCGACGTGCTGCAGGATCGTGGTCGCCAGCTGGTCGCGGCGCAACAGATCGAAGAAGACCTCGACCGGCGCCCGGTTCTCGTCGGCGGCGATCCGGTCGACGGTGCGTCCGACGTAGGCCGACAGCGCGTCGTCGCCGACGCCGCTGATCTGGATGGTCTCCCATTCGACGGTGACGCCGTGGCATCCGTCGGACCCGTGGACGTTCACGTCCGCGGTGATCCTCGCGCGTTCGGCGGGGTCGTCGAGCCGGGCCAGCGCGGCATCCGGCCCGCCCGACATCGCCCAGCTCGGCAGCAGCGCCGACAGCGTGGTCGAGCCGGGCAGGTAGGGATAGGTGTCGAGGGTGACGTCGCAGCCGTCGGCCCGGGCCCGGGCGACCAGCGCGAGGAATTCCGGTGCGCGGCCGCGGTTCACGCCGAAGTTCATCGTGGCGTGGGTCAGGTGCAGCGCGCAGCCGGTGGCCTTCGCCAGTCCCATCATCTCCGCGTAGGCCTCCAGCGCGCCGGCGCCGTAGGAGCGGGTGTGCGGGGCGTAGAAGCCGCCGTAGGAGGCGACGACCGCGCACAGCGCGGCGAGTTCGCCGGTGTCGGCGTACATGCCGGGGGTGTAGGTGAGCCCGCTGGACATGCCGACCGCGCCCTCGTCGAGGCTCTGGGCCAGCAGCGCGCACATCCGGTCGATCTCGGCGGTGGTGGCCGGACGCCGGTCGCTGCCGACGACGAGCAGGCGCAGCGTGCCCTGCGGCACCAGGTAGGCGGCATTGGGCGTGATGCCCTGATCGAGCCGGTCCAGGTACTCCCCGACCGTGCGCCAGGAGAAATCGAAGTCGGCTGGGTTGCCGTTCCACCCGGCGATCTGCTTGCGCACCACCGCGAGCGCGGCGTCGTCGATCGGGGCGTAGGACAGGCCGTCCTGGCCGATCACCTCGGTGGTGACGCCCTGGGTGATCTTCGGGAAGTGCTCGGGGTGGGTCAGCAGGTAGAGGTCCGAATGCGCGTGCATGTCGATGAATCCGGGGCTCAGCACCGAGCCAGGCCGCACCGCGATCACTCGCGCGGTGGTGGCATCGATCGATCCCGGCGCCGCCACCTCGGCGATGCGCCCGGCCCGGACCAGGACGTCGCCGCGGCGGTGCGGGTCGCCGGTGCCGTCGACGATGTCGATGTCGCGAAACAGCAAGTCGGTCATGGTCATCGGTCAGAAAAAGGTACGGATCAGGTCGACCACACGCGGGCGCTGCGCCGCGGCGTCGTCGATCACCGGGATGAGCCGCCACTTGTCGAACGCCGTGCACGGATGCGACAGCCCGAGCCGCACGATGCTGCCGACCGGCAGATCGGCGGCATCGGCGCCGGGCAGGCACAGGAAGGTGTGCTGATCGTTGAGCGCGCTGACGTGCGCGCCCGCGGGCAGCGCCCCGCCGACCACCAGCTGCGGGACCGGCAGGCCCTCGTCGAAGGGGAAGTCGCGTTTGCCGCCGTCGAGCAGCGCCAGTTCCGGTTCCGGCCGGGAGACCACGCGGGCCCAGCCGTGCATCGCGGCCCGCAGGCCGGGGTCGACGGCGGGCGCGGCCAGCGGGGAGATGCCGGCGTAGAAGCCGTCGTCGTGGACGAGGTAGGCGCCGCTGCGCAGGACGACCGTGGTGGTCGCGTCGGCCAGTCCGGCCAGTTCCTCGACGACGAGTTCGGGATAGGCGCTGCCACCCGCGGTCACGATCGCCGGGCCGGGGTAGGCCCCGGCGGCGACGAGTTCGGTGTGCAGGGCGGCCAGTTCGCCGAGATAGCCGCGCACGGCGGCGATGCCCGCACTGCTGCGATCGTGGGCCAGCGCGCCCTCGTATCCCCCGACGCCGGCGAGCGCGAGCCGGTCACTGGCCCGCAGCGCGGCCGCGACGGCGTGCGCTTCGGCACGTGACCGCGCGCCGGTGCGCCCGTGCGGGCCGCCGAGTTCGACCAGCACCCGGACCCGCGGGCTGGGCGGGGTGTCGCGCAGGAGCTTGTCCATCAGTTCGACGGTGGCGACACTGTCGGCCCAGCAGTAGAACTCGAACCCGGCATCGCGCGCGGATTCGGCGGCGACCCAGGTCAGGGCGGCCGGATCGACGAGCGCGTTGGCCAGCATGATCCTCCCGACCCCGAACGAGCGCGCGAGCTGAGCCTGCCAGCCGGTGGCCAGCGTGATCGCCCAGGACCCCGCTGTGAGCTGGGCGCGCCAGAGCTGGGGCGCCATCGTGGTCTTGCCGTGCGGCGCCAGGGCGACGCCCGCGGCCGCGGTCCAGCGCGCCATCAGCGCGATGTTGTCCGCCAGCAGACCGCGGTCGAGGGTGAGCAGTGGCGTTTCCCAACGATCCAGTTCCGGTGCGTCCGCGAGGTATTCGCGCACGGTCCGGCCCCAGGCCGCGGGCGGCACGCTCTTGTCGCGCGGGCCGATCGCCTCGTCGGCGAGCGCGTCCACGACGGCGTTGTCGATCGTCACAGCATCCCTTTCCGTCGATCGCCCGCGGGTTTCCCGGCCGGTCGGTCATATCGGGTAGACATTGCATAATGCGCAACGCTGGTTGCACTGAATGTTTCCGCTCGTTATTGTGCATCCCAGAGGCAGTGACCGCAACCACGGAAGGGCAGAAAAGGTGACCCAGGCAACATCAGCGCCACCCAGGGCGGTCACCGTGGGCGAGGGGTTGGCCGTGCTCGTGGCCCGGCCCGGCCCGCTGGAGCAGTCCCCGTCTTTCGACCGGAGCGCCGGCGGCGCCGAGGCCAATGTGGCCACCGTGCTCACCCAACTCGGGGTCGCGGCGGCGTGGCTCTCGCGCGTGGGTGACGACGGCTTCGGCCGCTATCTGGTCGCGCAGCTGGCGGGCCAGGGGGTCGATGTCGGCGCGGTCGCCGTCGATCCGGGCCGGCCGACCGGCCTCTACGTCAAGGAGCGCGGCAGCGGGTCGGGCGCCACCCACGACCTGCCCGCCCACGCCAGCCGGATGCACTACTACCGCGCCGGGTCCGCCGCCAGCGCCCTGTCCCCCGCCGATCTCGCGACCCGGGCGGCGGCCGGCCTGCTCGACAGCACCGACCTGGTGCACTTCACCGGCATCACCCCGGCGCTGTCGGAGTCGGCGAACCAGTTGACCCGCACGTTGATCGCGCTGCCCCGGCGCGGGCGGCTGGTGAGCTTCGACCTGAATTACCGCCCGGCGCTGTGGGGTTCGCGGATCGCCGAGGCCGCCGACGAACTCGCCGCGCACGTCCGCGGCGCCGACGTGGCGCTGCTCGGCGCCGACGAGGCCGAGGAGATCTTCGGCACCGGCGATCCGGGCGCACTGCGCGCGCTGTTTCCCGAACCGGCCCAGCTGATCGTCAAGAACGACAAGCACACCGTCACCGGATTCGACGGCGACGCCGTCGTCGAGGTGCCCGCGCTGGCACTCGAGATCACCGAGAGAATCGGCGCCGGTGACGCTTTCGCCGGCGGCTACCTCGCCGCGCTCCTGCACGAGGCGGATCTGCGCACCCGGCTGCGCTACGGCCACCTGTGTGCCGCCGCCGCCCTCACCGCCACCGGTGACGCGGCGAAAATTCCTCCGGTACATGACATTCGGCGACTCGCGCAGCTGCCGGCGGCGGCGTGGGCCGGGCTGCGCTATCCGGACGCACTGGATGGGACGATCAGGCCATGAGTCAAAGCGTGTCGCGGGCCCTGTCCATTCTCATCGCCCTCGGCGAGGACTCACAGTCCCTCGACGAGCTGGCCGGGCGGCTCGGCGTGCACAAGTCCACGGTGCTGCGACTGCTCCAGACGATGCAGGCCGAGCGCTTCGTCGTGCGCGACAACGCCCACCGGTACTCGCTCGGCACCCGCATGTTCGAACTGGCCAGTCACGCGCTGGAGAACCGCGATGTCCGCACCGTGGCCCGGCCGCATCTGAGCGCGCTCGGCGCCGCCACCGGACAGACCGTCCACCTGGCCGCCTACGAATCCGGTGACGCCGTCTACATCGACAAGGTCGACGCCGAACAGGCCGTCCGGATGTACTCCCGGATCGGCCGACCCGCGCCGCTGCACTGCACGGCGGTCGGCAAGGTCCTGGTCGCGGCCCTGCCCCGGGCCGAGTGGCGCGCCGTCGCCGCGCGGCTGGACTACCACCCCTTCACCACCCGCACCCTGCGCACGCCCGAGCAGTATCTGGCCGAGCTGGAACTGGTCGCCGCGCAGGGCTATGCCGAGGACCACGAGGAACACGAGAGCTTCGTCAATTGCATCGGCGTGCCGGTGCGCGACGGAATCGGCGCGGTGGTGGCCGCCGTGTCGGTCTCGGTACCCGACGTGCTGCTCGACCACGATCAGGTGCTGGCGCTGTTGCCGCAGGTCAGGGCGACCGCCGACGCCATCTCCACCGAACTCGGCTGGGCCCCCCACCGAGACGTCACCGCGAGGAAAGGCTGAACTGCCATGGGTACCGACAAGTCCGAGAAGATCGCCGTGCGCACCGCCGACGCCCCCGCGCCCGCGCACACCTTCTCCCAGGGTGTCCGCAAGGGCCCGTTCGTGCAGGTCTCGGGCCAGGGACCCGTCGACCCGGAGACCAACGAGTACCTGCACCCCGGCGACGTCGCCGCCCAGACCACCCGCACGCTGATGAACGTCAAGGCCATCGTCGATGCCTCCGGCGCCACCTTCGACGACGTGGTGATGCTGCGCGTCTACCTCACCCGAAGGGAGGATTTCGCCGTCATGAACCAGGCGTATGGTGAATTCGTCACCAAGCACACGACCGGTGACGTGCTGCCGGCGCGGACCACCGTCTTCACCGGCTTGCCGCGGGCGGAGATGCTGGTCGAGATCGACGCCATCGCCGTCGTAACAGACTGAGCCACAGCGTTTCCGGTGATGTCTCCGACATCACGCAGCACCCCGTGTTGAGATGGGACGGCCCCTGCGGGGGCTGTTCCGCCCGTTCTACCCGAGGATCCGCCATGTTCGCCAAGATCGCCCGCCCGCTCGCTGTCGCCGCACTCGCCCTGTCCGTGATCACCGTCGGCGCTGGTACCGCCTCGGCCGCCGCCGCCGAGCCCGTCGTCGGCTCGGTCGCCGTCTGCGTCGGTATCCCGGTCGGCCCGGTCACCGTCACCGTCTGCCTCTAGCGGCTAGCCCGAGTTGCGCAAGGCGGTGGCCAGTCCGTTCATGGTGAGCAGGATGCCCCGCTTCACCAGTTCGGAATCGTCACCGCCGCGCAGCCTGCGCAACAGATCCACCTGGAGCTGATTGAGCGGTTCCAGGTAGGGGAAGCGATTGTGGATCGATTCCGCCAGTGACGGGTTGTCGCTGAGCAGTTCCTCGTGGCCGGTCACGGCCAGGTACATGCGGATGGTGCGGGCGTGCTCGTCGCGGATCATCCCGAAGATCTGCGCGCGCAGCGCCGGATCCTCGACCAGGTCGGCGTAGCGGGCGGCGATGTCGAGATCGCTCTTGGCCATCACCTGCGCCAGGTTCGACAGCACCGTCCGGAAGAACGGCCAGCGCCGGTAGAGATCGGTGAGCCGGGCCAGCCGCTGCGGGTCCTCGCCGACCCAGTCCGCGAGCGCGGTGCCCGTGCCGTACCAGCCCGGCAGCATGACGCGCGCCTGGCTCCAGGCCATCACCCACGGGATCGCGCGCAGATCGGCCACCGAGTTGGTGGGTTTGCGCGAGGCCGGGCGGCTGCCGATATTGAGGTCGCCGACCTCGGCGACCGGGGTGGACTGCCGGAAGTACTCGACGAAGCCCGGCGTGTCGTGCACCAGCCGCCCGTAGGCGGCGCGGGCCCGGGCCGCCAGATCGTCGAGCAGTTCGTAGGCAGGCTCGGCGTCCTCGCCGAGGCCCTCCACGTCCAGCAGGGTCGATTCCAGGGTGCCGGCGATCAGCGACTCCAGATTGCGGTGGGCCGCGCCCTGTTCGGAGTACTTCGCGGCGATCACCTCGCCCTGTTCGGTCAGCCGCAGCGAGCCCTGCACCGCGCCGGCGGGCTGGGCCAGGATGGCGTCGTAACTGCGGCCGCCACCTCGGCCGACGGTGCCGCCGCGACCGTGGAACAGCCGCAAGCGGATGCCCGACTTGCGCGCCACCTCCACCAGATCCAGCTCCGCCCGGTACAGCGCCCAGTTCGCGGCCAGGTAGCCGCCGTCCTTGTTCGAATCCGAGTACCCGAGCATCACCTCCTGCCGCATCCCCGCCGCGGCGACCAGCTCGCGATACACCGGAACGTCCAGCACCGCCGCCAACGTCGCCGCGCCCGCGCCCAGGTCCTCGATGGTCTCGAACAGCGGGACGATGCCGACCGGGCTGCTCGGTGTGCCCTCGGCGGTGCCCGGATCCAGGATGCCCGCTTCCTTGAGCAGCAGCGCCGCCTCGAGCATGTCGCTGACCGAGGTGCACATGCTGATGATGTAGTTCGGGATGGCGGCGGCGCCGAAGGTATCGATGACCTCTTTGCCCGCGCGCAGCACGCCCAGTTCCTTGGCGGCGAGCTCGCTCAGCTGCGCGTGCGGGCCGAGCAGCGGTCGGCGGGTGCGCAATTCGTTCGACAGCAGCTCCACGCGCTGCGCCTCGGACAGACTCGGGTAGTCGGCGTGCACGCCCGACCAGGCCAGCAGCTCGGTGACGACCTGCTCGTGCACCTCGGAGTTCTGCCGCAGGTCCAGGGCTTGCAGATGGAAGCCGAAGGTCTCGACGGCGTGGCGCAGCGCGGCGAGGCGGTCGTCGGCGAGCAGGGCGTCACCGCCGGCGCGCAGCGAGAGGTCGACCGCGTCGAGGTCGTCGAGGACCGCCTGCGGGGTGGCGTACGGCGGGGCACCCGCGGCCAGACCGTTGTCGGGCAGCGTGCCCAGCGCCAGCTCGGCGGTGGCACTGAGCCGGGCCCGGATCGCGTGCAGCGCACGGCGGTACGGCTCGTCGGCGAAGACGGCCGGGTCGGGGTAGCCGGCCTCGGCGAGCGCGGCGACCGCCGGGCTCACCTGGACCAGCCGGGCCGACAGCGACAGCGTCTTCTCCAGTTCGACCAGCTCGTCCAGGTACCGGCCGAAGGCGTAGGCGGCGGCCTGCTGGGCCGCGGTGTGCACGACTTCCGCTGTCACGAACGGGTTTCCGTCCCGGTCGCCGCCGATCCACGAGCCGGGGCGCAGGATCGGGCGGGGCAGCAGGTCGGCCTCGGGCCAGCGCGAGCGCAGCGCGGCACGCACCTGCGCGTTGATCGCCGGGATGACGTCGTAGAGGGTCAGGTCGTAGTAGCGCAGGCCGACCGAGATCTCGTCCTGGATTCGCAGGCGCGCCAGGCGGATCAGCGCCGTGCGCCACAGCGTGAGGACTTCGCGACGGATCCGCAGTTCGGAATCGTCGAAGCCGGGGTCGCCGGGTTCGAGCCTGCGCCGCAGCCGCATCAGTTCGGTGATCTTGGCCTGCACGTCGAAGACGGTGCGCCTGCGGGTCTCGGTCGGATGCGCGGTGATCACCGGGGAGACCAGCGCGTCGGTGAGCAGCTCGGCCACCGTCGTGCCGTCGAGCGCGGCCGCGTCGAGCTTGGCGTAGGTGGCCGCCAGCGAGGAGTCCTGCGGCGGCTCGCCCGCCGAGACGTGCGCGGCGCGGCGCCGGTCGCGCTGGATGTCCTCGGCGAGATTGGCCAGCAGCACGAAGTAGCTGAATGCCCGGATCAGCGGAATCGCGGTCTCGGTGGGCGTGCCGTCGAGCATGTCGGCGACCGCGCTGCGTTCGACCTCCTCGCGACGCACCCGGAACGCCTCGGTGCGCACCCGCTCGATCAGGTCGAACACCTCCGGCCCTTCGTGGTCGCGGATGGTGTCACCCAGGATGCCGCCGAGAAACCGGATGTCCTCGCGCAGCGGCCGGGTGGCTTCCTGCTCCTGCACGATTCGCGATTCGCCCATGGAAAGACAGTATTGCCGCCGTCGCCGTCTCGCGACCCGGCGACGCGCCCCGCCCGGCCACGACGCCCGTGGTGCTCGGCCGCGCCGAGCACCACGCGGCCTCGATCAGCCCTTCCGGCGACCGGTGAAGCGGATCTGGTTGCCCCAGGGGTCGACGAAGGCGCAGTCGCGGCCGTACTGCTGGTCGACCGGGGGCTGGGCGACGGTGCCGCCGAGGTCGCGGATCCGGGTGAAGGTGGCGTCGACGTCGTCGGTGGCGAAGATGATCGTCGACTGCATCCCGCCGTCGAGCCGGGCCCGAGCGGCGGCGCGGCGGGCCTCGTCGGGCGCCATCTGCGGAACCTCGAGGACGAATTCGATGGTGGGCTGGCCGACCGGACCCACCGACAGCCAGCGCGCGTCGTCGACGAACGGCATATCGGTGCGGACCTCGAGGCCGATCACGTCCTCATAGAACGTCTTGGCCTCGTCCTGGTCGCCGACCAGCAGCATGACGTGGGTGAGCGCGAGATCTTCTCCGTGGCGCATGGGTGTCTCCTTCGATGCCGGGATCGTGTGCGTGCGGTTCAGCGTATCCAGCACCCCTACAGCGACCGGATGACCCGCGCCGGATTGCCCGCCGCGAACACCCGGTCGGGCAGGTCCCGGGTGACCACGCTGCCCGCGCCGACCACGACGTCGTCACCGATGGTCACCCCGGGGCACACGATCACCCCGCCGCCGAACCACGCGTTGTCACCGATCCGGATCGGTGCCGCGGATTCCCAACGCTGCCTGCGTTTTTCGTGGTCGTCCATCGGGTGCAGGGCGGTCAGCAGCTGACAGCGCGGCCCGATCGAGCAGTCGTCGCCGATGACGATCGGCGCGCAGTCGAGCAGGATCGCGTCGTAGTTGAGGAAGCTGTTCGAGCCGATCTCGACGAGATAGCCGTAGTCGCACTGGAACCGGGGCATGATCCACGATCCCTCGCCCAGTTTGCCCAGCAGGTCACCCAGCAACCGGGTGCGGCGCTCGGTCTCGTCGGGTCCGGTCCGGTTGAACTCGTCGCACAGCCGCTGCGCCCGGTGCCGTTCGCCCACCAGCTCCGGATCGCTGTCCTTGTACCACTGCCCGCTCAGCATCCGTTGCTTCTGCTCGCCCATGGCGGCGAGTGTAGGTGCGGTCGGTGTCGTGCCATTGCCTGCCGGGAGCCGGATCGTTAGCGTTGATCAGCATGGTGTCGATGACGCATCTCGCGTCCTTCGCGGGGTTGGCCTTGCTGCTCGTCGTGGTTCCGGGGCCGAGTGTGCTGTTCACGATCAGCCGGGCCCTCACGGTCGGCAGGCGGGCGGCGATACTGACCGTGGTCGGCAATTCGGCCGGGGTGTACGTGCAGGTCGTAGCGGTCGCGGTCGGGCTCGGCGCGCTCGTGGCGACCTCGGTGGCGGTGTTCACGGCCGTCAAACTGGTCGGCGCGCTGTATCTGGTCTATCTGGGAATCCAGGCGATCCGGCACCGGAGCGACCTGGCCAGGGCGCTACAGCCCGGCCAGGCCGGGCCCGGCTATTCCACCGTCGCGGTGCTGCGTGACGGGTTCGTCGTCGGCTTCGCCAATCCGAAGACCATCGTCTTCCTGGCGGCGCTGCTGCCGCAGTTCGTCGATACCGCCCGCGGTGGCGTCCCGCAGCAGATGCTGGTGCTCGGCATCTGCATCCCGTTGTTCGGGCTGATCTTCGACACGCTGTGGGCGCTCGCGGCGGATTCCGTGCGCGGCTGGCTGGCCCGCACGCCGCGCCGGCTGGCCGCGGTCGGCGGCACCAGCGGGCTGATGATGATCGGACTCGGCACCTCGCTGGCCTTCACGGGGCGCAAGGACTGACCTCCGTGGATGCCGCGGCGTCGCCGCGAACGTAGGGTCGATGTCGTGACGACAGCGCGCACCCGACACAACTACACCGGTACCTCGGTCGCCGAGCGGCAGATCGAGCGCCGCGCGCTGTTCATCGAGGCGGGGCTGACCGTGTTCGCGGAGAAGTCGTACGCCAACAGTTCGCTGACCGACGTGTGCGCGGCGGCCGGACTGTCGCGGCGGCAGTTCTACGAGCAGTTCGCCGGACGCGAGGAACTCCTCGTCGCGGTCTACGACTCGGTGCAGGGCAAGGCCAGGGACGCGGTCGCCGCGGCGCTGGCCGCGGCCGACACCGACGACCTGCGCGCGCTCATCGACGCCGCCGTGCGCGCCTACACGAAGGCGATCACCGACGATATCCGCTGCGTCACCGTGGCTTTCGTGGAGATCGTCGGGGTGAGCCCCGCGATCGAGGCCCATCGCGCGCAGGTCCGCGACCAGTGGGGCGAGGTGGTCGCCGCGATCGCGCAGGGACGCGACGGGGTGCGGATACCGCCGGGTGGCTGGCGCGTCGCGATGGCCGCGTTCATCGGCGCCGTCAACGGCGCGGTGCATCAGTGGAGTCTGGACGACCCGCGCCCACCCGTGGACGAGCTCGTCGACGTGTTCTCCACGCTGCTCAATGCCTTGACCGCGGCCTAGTCACCCGACCGCTGATTGCGATCTACGCCACACCCGTGCCATAGTAGCCGTCATTGAGACGAAGGCGTCTCAATTCACGTGAGGACTGTGCACGATGAGATCTCCCTTCGCTCTGCGATGGATGGCCCTGGCCACGGGCGTGCTCGCGGCCGCTACGGTCGTGGTGGCCGGACCGGTCGCGGCCGAACCGGCCGCCGTGGCGCCCGCCCCGGTGATTCCGCTCCCGCCCGAACTGGATCCGGGCTTCTACCTGCCGCCCGCCGAGGTCGTGGCGGCCACGGCGCCGGGCGCGATCATCGCCGCCCGGCAGGTGCGCATCGCCGATTTCGGCGTGCTGCCGATCGACGTCGACGCCTGGCAGGTGTCCTACCGCTCCAACAACAGCCGCGACGAGGCGATCCCCGCGGTCGCCACCGTGATCAAGCCGCGCGGCCAGGCGCCGCAACCGCGCAAGCTGCTCTCGGTGCAGCTCGCCGAGGACTCGACCGCGGGCTACTGCGCGCCCTCCTATGCGCTGCAACATCTTTCGGTGGCCCCACTGGCGGGCCAGATCGTCGTGCCCGCCGAGTTCCTGTTCGCCCAGGCCGCGCTGGCGCAGGGCTGGGCCGTCGTCGTTCCCGACCACCAGGGCCCGAATTCGGCGTACGCGGCCGGACCACTGGCCGGGCGGATCACCCTCGACGGCATTCGCGCGGCGACCTCCTTCGCACCGCTCGAGGTGGGGCCGACCGCACCGGTCGGGCTCTACGGCTACTCCGGCGGCTCGATCGCGACCGGTCACGCCGCCGAACTGAAGGCCACCTACGCCCCCGAACTGAACATCGTGGGCGCGGCCGAGGGCGGGGTGGGCGCCGATCTGGGCGCCGCGCTGAGCATGGCGAACAACCAGCTCACCTCGGGCCTGGTCTTCGCCGCGGTCCTCGGCCTCACCCGCGAGTACCCGGACTTCGCCGCCTATCTCGAGCAGCGGCTCGATCCACTCGGCAGGGGCCTGTCCGCGATCAAGTCGCCGCTGTGCGTGCAGTACCAGTCGGCGCTGCTGCCGTTCCTCAACCTGACCGGCATGATCGGCTCCGACGGCAACCCGCTGGACGACCCGCCGGTCGCGACGATGCTCGAGGCCACCCGCATGGGCAAGTCCACCCCCGATATGCCGATGTTCCTGTGGCACTCCGCGTGGGACGAGATCCTGCCGCTGGGCGCGACCGACACCCTGGTCGACACGTACTGCCGGGACCCGAAGGCCTCGGTCACCTACACCCGCGACCACGCCAGCGAGCACATCGTCGCCGAGGTGGTCGGCGGCCCCGCAGCGCTGCTGTGGCTGCGCGAGCGACTCGAAGGCATCCCCGCCACCACCGGCTGTACCACCTCCGACGCGGGCACCATGGCCGCCACACCGGGCGCGCTCGACTTCCTCGGCGACACCCTCGCCGCGAAGTTCGCCACCCTCTTCGGCACGCCACTGGGCAGCCGCTGAACACCCGCCGGGGTGCGGCCGAGACCCGCACCCCGGCGAAATCTCTTGCGGCGAAGGGACCTTCGCCGACACTCCGCCCACCGACCAACTCGGCGATACATATTGACGTTCGATGTTGATTTGTATCATACTCGCCGAATTCGTCGCTCATGAGCAGGAGGTGCCCGGTGACCGACAACGCACGGGCCGCGCTGGAGATACTCCGCGATGCGGGTCAGTTCAAGTGGTATGTCATTCCGCTCTTGCTGATGGTCATCTACATCTACGCGGTCGAGGTCGAGCGCCGGAACTGGAACGTACTGTTCGCCGGGCTGGCGCTGTGGGGCATGGACTGGTTCAACGAGATCTGGAACTCGCTGGTCTTCCACCTCACCGACCGTGCGCCGGTCTGGGGCGCGAGCGGGCCGACGGCGTATCAGATCCTGATCGGGCTCAATATCGAGATCTGCTTCATGTTCGCGATCATGGGCGTCGCGGCAGCGAAGATGCTGCCGCCCAGGCAGACCCGGATCTTCGGGCTGCCGAACCGGCCGGTGCTCATCGCGGTGAACTCCGCCGCCGCGGTCGGCGTCGAGGTGCTGCTGAACAAGGCGGGTGTGCTCACCTGGGATTGGTCGTGGTGGCAGCCGGGCTTCCCGTTCCTCATCTGGATCATCGGCTACGTGCCGTTCTTCGCCGTCTGCTTCTCCGTGTACGACCTGCCCAACGTGCGGACCAAGGCGCTGGTGGTCGGCACCATCTTCGGCATCGACGCGATCGCCCTGATCGCCTTCGGCGCGGCGGGGTGGCTGTGAGGCGCGGGCGCGCCGTCCGGCGTGGTGTGCTGCTCGCGACGGCCGGACTGGTATTCGCCGGGGTGACGACCCCCTCGGCGACGGTCGCCGATCCGGGCTGTCTGCCGGTCGGCACGGTCGGCACACCGGAGGTGACGGTCGACGAATCCACCGCCGGCCTGGCCGATCTCGCCCCCGCGACGGTCGCCCTGCCCGAGCAGGTGCACCTGCGCTCGACCACCGAGTCGTTCAACCGGCGCTGGAGCTTCGCCACCCGCGACGGCAACGTCTACGTGAAAGAGGCCACAGCCCTGGGTGGCTGGCGCACCGTGGCGCTGCCGGGCTGCCTGGCGGGCACGATCGCCGGCGTCTCGGCCGACGACGACGAGGTGATGCTGATCGACCACGACGGCCGGTTCATCACCATGGATCACGCGCTCAGCGCGCCCAGGGACTGGAATTGGAGCAGCCGCTACGGCACGCCACTGTGGACCGGGCCGGGCAACACCCTGCCGCCGGGGACGCTGACCTGGTCGTGGTCGGTGTTGTCCCCCACCGAGGACCACGTCTGGACCGACACTGCGGGCAACGAGCATCCGGTCGGCGGGGCGAAGGTGTCGCACGTGTTCGCGCTGACCCACGGTGGTCAGCGGATCCAGTACGTCGATCCGTGGCTGCCGGTGGATCACAGCTACGAGATGGGCACGCCACTGGGCGGGCGCTTCCAGGCGGTGGCCCTGTCGACCAGCGCGTCGACCTCGCTTGTCGTCAACCGGTTCGGCGACTTCTACACGCGCCTCTACGATTTCGACATCTCCGGCGCGGACAAGGTGTTCTTCCGCTACTCCTACCAGGATCAGCGCGGGCTGCCCGAAGCGCCGGACATGCCGGCCGAACGTGTCGACAGCCGCTACGCCGCTATCCAGCTGCCCGCACCGGACTGGGTCGCCCAGCCGAAGGTGCCCGGCGAGATCACCGACCGCATCTCGGTGCACCGGACCGCGCCCGGGTCGGCCGCCCGCGAGCTGCGGGTCGAGGGGCGCGACGGCGGGCGCACCGGCTACTGGCGCAAGATGCTCAGCGATCCCGCGTGGAGCTTCGTGCCCACCGATCAGCCACTCGCCGGTGCGGCACTGCAGAACTCACGGGCGAATCGGTCCGGGGAGACACTGGGACCGCCGTCGCCGTACGACTATCAGGGCGCGTCCGCGCTGGGCTGGACCGCCCGGGTGCGCTCCTTCGACCAGGCCGTCTCCGCCACTCCCCTGCGCATCGACTTCGCCGACGGCACCGGGCTCGACCTCGTCCTGCATACCGTCGACGGGTTGCGTCAGACCCCGCAGCAGCCCGGCATCACCGGCCAACCGCGCGTCTTCGACGGCACCGTCGAGGTACCCCAGCGGCTGCTCGACACCCTCGACGCCCAGCCGGTCGCGGTGCGCGAGTTCGTCGGCAACGCCCTCGGCGGCCATCGCTTCACCGACACCTCGGTCGACGTCACCGACAGCCGATTCCACGTCGCGCTGTGGGACCTCACCCTGCATCGACGCTGATGTCGCGGCACCGGGCGGCGGGTTCAGCTCACCTCCCGGTGCCGGGGCTGGACGCGATGCAGCAGGACCTGTTCGAGCAGGGCCACCAGGACGTCGCGCACGGAGTCGCGGTCGCGGGCGTCGCAGTCCAGGACCGGGATCCAGTCGTCGAGGCCCAGGGCCTCGCGGACCTCGGCGAGATCGAAATGGGTGGCGTCGTCGAAGCGGTTGACCACGACGACGAACGGGGTGTTGTGCTCCTCGAAGTAGTCCAGCACCGGGTAACAGTCCTCGACGCGGCCGGTGTCGACGACGATGACCGCGCCGAGCGCACCGTCGACCAGGTCGTCCCACAGGAACACGAAACGGTCCTGGCCCGGGGTGCCGAACAGGTAGAGGATCAGCGACTGGTCCAGCGTGATCCGGCCGAAGTCCAGCGCGACCGTGGTGGCGGTCTTGTCGGCGCGACGGCCCGGGTCGTCGACGCCGATCGACACCTCGGTCATCGACGCCTCGGTGACCAGCGGCTCGATCTCGGAGATCGCGCCGATGAAGGTGGTCTTGCCGACGCCGAAGCCGCCGCTGACCACGATCTTCACCGACGACGGCATCGCCGGTGCGGCGGTGCGGAATTCAGAGTGCCCGAACAAGATCCCTGATCCTCTCGATGGCGGCGGTCGACAGTTCCGGGGCGTCGCGGACCGACACGTGGCCCGCCGCGGCCAGGTCGCTGACGATCACCTTGGCGATGCCGACCGGAACCCGCAGGGCGGCACCGATTTCGGCGATGGAGTGCGGTCGCAGGCACAACTGCACGACGGTGCGTTCCTCGAACCGCAGCGGTGCCGACAGCGCGGACGGCGGTGCCTGAACGAGGGTTTCGATGCGCAGCCCGTCCAGCACCGGGACAGTGCGGCCCGCGGTGACCACGAACGGACGGACGAAGCGGTCGTCGACGTCGTCGCTGTCGGTGGGCGTCACCGGGACCGGCGGCGGTAACTGATCGCGCCAGCCGATGGGACGGTTCATCGGGATCATGCGCGGGTCGGGCAGCCGGGGACGATCGGGATCTCTCATCTGCGCAACGTCTCTCGCAGTTCACCGATGAGCCGTGGGTCGAGCAGCGCGCCCGCGCGTTCGGCCAGCACCGCCATCTCGTAGCCGACCAGTCCCACGTCGCAGCCGCCGTCGGCGATCACGCCGAGGCAGCTGCCGTCGCCGAGCGCCGAGACCAGCAGGAAGCCGCGCTTCATCTCGATCATGATCAGCTTCAGGCCGTCGAAGTCGTAACTGCGCGAAGCACTGCGGGCGAGGCTGGACAGGCCCGACACCATGGCCGCGAGCCGGTCGGCGCCGGTGCGGTCCAGGCCGTCGGACATGGCGATGAGCAGCCCGTCGGAGGACACGGCGACGGTGTCGCGCACCCCGTCGGTGTTGCGGACGAAGTTGCCGAGCAGCCAGTTGAAGGTGTGCGGGTCGGCGGTCGGTAGATGGGTGGTCACCGGGAGCTCCTGTGGTCGGGTCCGAACGGTCAGTGGGTCGGATCGTGCGGGGTGGGGCCGGGTCGGGTGTCGCCACCGCGTTCGTGGCCGGTGCGGAACGACGACAGCATGTTGCGCGTCTGGTCGGGGGTCCGGTCGGCGACCGGCGGCCGGTCCTCGCGGGTCACCGGTTCGCGGCGCGGACGGTCGGGCGAGCCGGTGATCTTGGCGCGCTTGCTGCGCTTCACCAGTCCGTTGCGGGTGCGTTCGACGGCGGCGGGGCCGGTCGGGTCGACGGCCGACAGATCGTGCGCGGTCGGCGACCCGGTGTGCGCGGTCGCCGCGGAATCACCGTGGGCCGCGCCGTTTCGGCCGCGGTCGACGGTGGGTGTTCCCGGTGGGGTGCCGTTGCGGACCGGGTGCACGCCGGGCACCGGCGCCCGGCCGTTGCGCGCGCGGTCGGCGCCGGCCGATGGCGGTGCCACGCCGTTGCGCGCGCCGTTCGTGTCGGCCGGTGCCACGCCGTTGCGAGGGTGATCACCCGCCCCGGAGATCGCCGGGGCCGCATCGTTCGGCGAGCCGTGGTAGGCGATGGCATTGGTGGTGCTGCTGAGGAACTGCGCGTAGACCGAATCGCCGGGCGCGGCGGGAACGGAGTCGTCGGCCGCAGCGGATTCGGGGTCCCGGGTGTGCCGCGCCCGGCCGGGTGCGTCGAACTGCCGCGGCGCCGTCGCTCCGCTCATAGACTGTGCTCCGGAATCATCGTGTACGACAACGGCTCTGGCGACGTCGGGCGCGACCGCGGCGCCGTTGCGGCCGGGTGCCGCTCGGGCGGGCTCCGGCGCGGCGGAGCGGTTCCTGGCCTCGGCCGGTTCGGCCGGTCGGGCGCTGTCGTCGACGAGAATGCTCGCGGGCAGCAGCAGGCGGGCGACGATGCCGCTGACCGGGGAGGTGTTGAGTTCCACGTCGATGCCGAGGCGGCCCGCGAGCCGGCCGACCACGTAGTGACCGAGGTAGCGGGTGGAGGCGACGATGAAGTCCTGCTCCCCGCGCAGGCGCGCGTTGGCCTCGGCGAGCTGGTCGGCGGGCATGCCGACGCCGTGGTCGACGACCGCGAGCAGATACCCACCGGCCACCTTGCGGCCGTAGACCTCGACCTCGAGGTCGGGCGGGGAGAAGGCCAGCCCGTTCTCGATGAGTTCGGCCAGCACGTGGGCGAGTTCGCTGACCACCGCGCCGGCGATGGCGATGTCGTCGACCCGGCGCAACACCACGCGGCGATAGTCGTCGACCTCCGACAGGCCGGCCCGGATGACATCGGTGAGCGCGATCGGCTCGGCCCACCGGCGCGGGCTCGCCTCGCCGACGAGCACCAGCAGGCTTTCGGCGTTGCGCCGCATGCGGGTCGCGAGATGGTCGAGTTCGAACAGGTTCGACAGCGCCTTCGGATCGAGTTCCTCGCGCTCGAACTCGCTGATCAGCCCGAGCTGCCTGCGCACGAGGTTCTGATTGCGGCGAGCCAGATTGGCCATCGACTCGGTGGTGTTGCGCCGCACCAGGGCCTGTTCGGACGCCAGGTCGAAGGCGGTGGTCTGCACCCGGTCCAGCGCCCCGGCGACCGCGCCGATCTCGACGCCGGCGCCCGGCGGCGTGCGCACGGGCGCGGGTGGCTCGGGGCGGCTATCGGCGGCACCGCGCCAGGCGGCGATCACCTCGGGCAGCCGACTCGACGCGACGTCGTCGGCCTCGGCGGCGAGCCGGGCCAGCGGCCGGACGATGGCCCGGATGCTCGCGAACACCAGCGCCACCTCGGCGGCGATCGCCAGCAGCGCGGCCAGCGCGAACCCGGCGAGGATCAGCGCGGCGTCGCGGCGCAGGTCCGCGGCGCGGGCGCGCACATCGTCGCCCACCGTCTGCTGCACGGCGCGCTGTGCGTCGATCACCTCGGTCATCCGCGACCACCAGACCGCCGGGTCGACAGGCTCGACCAGCGGACCCGCCGTCGAGGCGATCGCGACGTTCTCCGATTCGGCTGCCCGCGTGGCGCTCTCCCCGGCCAGGACCGCGTCGAGCCGATCCCGCTGGGCCGGGGTGGCGTCGCGGTCGAACTGGGTCAGCGCGGCGTTGCGGGCCGCGCGGATGTCGAGGAACTGCACGTACTCCCCCGCCGCGAACTCCCCGGCGGCGAACACCCCGTTGAGGAAGCCGCGTTCCCGCGCCGTGAACTCCTTCGCGTCACCGAGGGCGTAGAGCGCCTGCAGACCGTGGCGCACCGCCGGATCGCGGGCCTGGTCCAGACCCAGCGCCAGCCGGTTCATCGCGTCGATGCTGTCGGAGTAGAACTGGAAGGCCGCCTGCCGCGAGACCGTGCGGGTGTCGATCTGCGAGCGGACGCCGGGCAGTCCGGCCAGATGTCCCAGTGCCGAGCGCACCTCGCCCGCGCCGGGCGGATCGGCCTCGACGATGCCCGCCAGGTTCCGCAGGGCCGCGTCGGTGCCGGCCCGCTGGTCGGTGACCGGCTGCACGAGCCGCTGATCGCCGCCGAGCAGGCCGTTGCTCAGGCCACGTTCGCGCTGCACCTGATGCACCAGATCCTGGGCCGCCAGCGCCACCGCGACCGCGTCCACCGTCTCGCCACTGCGCCGGTAGGCGCTGATCTGCCCGGCCGTCGTCAGTCCGAGCAGGGCGAGCACCAGCACCAGCGAGACCGCCAGGATCCGGGCGAGCTGACCGGAGATGGTGCGCGGCCGGATCAGCCTGCCGCCCGCGGCCTGCCGACGGGAATGTGAACGCACCACCTGCTCCTTTGAAACACCGGCGGGTGGAATTCCCGGCGGCCCAGCGAAAGTCAGGTGCCAACTTGCACTGCCCGGCGAGCACGGTCAATCCGGGACGGCGTAAGAACGTGTTTCGTGCACTGATCTCAACATGCCGGAAATCAACGGGGCTTCCTGTGTCCGAAAGCTCACAGCCCCCACGGCAATTGCGTGACCGATCCGTCGAACGCGCGACACAGAGCGAGAAATTGCGGACGTGACGTCGCCCACAATCTTTCGGCGGCGCGATTTCCGAATGCGACACCGGCGAACGCGCGCGAGTCAACCGATCCGAAATGAACGATAGCGAGACGATGCGCGAATTCCCGGGATATTCGGGTAATTCGAAACCGAACGGTGATTACTCGCCGGCGAGAATGCCGAGCACCTGCTCGGAGTAGAAGAACGGCTCTAGCCGCTCCCGAATCAGCCCGGCCAGCACGCCGTTGCGCTTGGCCGCCTCGATGACGGCGGGACCGTAGCGCAGGATCTCGGTGCTGATGTCCTCGGCGGTCAGGCCGAGTTCGGGCAGCATGGCCGAGAGCGTGTGCTTGCCGTACTTGGCGTAGAACACCTCGACGCACTCGCGCACGAGCATCCCGAAGTATTCCTTCTCCCTGGTCGTCACGGCGATCTCGTAGCAGATCTGGACCAGTTCGTTGAGGTCCTTCTGGGTCAGGTACTCACGCAGCCCTGCCACCGGCTCGTCGGCGTGCAGGTCCCAGAACTCCATGGCCGCCGAGTGCACCGGGGCGTCGCGCAGCATGTCGCGGATGGCGTTGTTGGTGCGCTTGAGCGCGAACAGCGCGCCCTTGCCCGCGAGGTCGCCGACAAAGGTGCTGTCGGCGACCTTCTTGGCACGGTTGGCGGCCGACTGACCCAGCGACATCAGCGAGGAGACACCGGGGATCTTCTCGGCGCGCTCGCGATTGGCCTGCATGAAGTCGCCGATCAGCTTGTCGACGAAGCGGGCCGCGACGGTGGCGACGAGCGGGCTCTCGGTGAGCCGGTCCAGGATGCGCTCCTGGGCCTGGTGCATGCCGAAGATCTTCTCCAGCAGCGCCTCCACCGGCTCCCGGTCGACGACGTCGCCGAGGGTGTATTCGGTGTTGGCGGCGATGTGGTCGTAGATCGCGTCGGAGAAGATGCCGACGGTGTCGGCGATGACCGGGCTGCCGCCGATGCGGTCGAAGACCGTGGCGACGGTCTCCGCACCCTGCTCGAGCGAGACGACGTCACCGAAGACGATGGTGTCGCCGACGGCGAGCACCGCGGCCACGTCGCGCGCGATCACCTCGGCGAACCGTTCGCCGGTCACCTCGGCGAGCAGGAACTCCACCTGCGCGTCGAGTAGTCGGTCGGCGATCTGGCGCGCCTGCGTCATCTGGGTCCACCCATCACGGTCGTTGCATCGGACGGGAGACCTTGCGGCTACTTGTCGTCGGCTCCGGAATCGTTGCGCTGCATCGATTTCCGGATCTGGTCCAGACGCTCGCGCGCGGCCTTCTCCCGCGCCTCCCATTGTTCGTCGGCACTGCGACCCGCGGGGGTCTGCCGGTCGAGCTCATCCCTACCCTGCGCGGTGCCGAAGCGCCGCTCGACCTTATCGCGAACCGCGTCGAAAGTCGGCACTCCGGAAGTGGAATAGCCGCCGGTCACAGTGGGTGCGGCCGTTCCGGACAGGCCATGCGGTACCGGCGGTACCGGCATGACGCCTCCGACCTGCTCGGATGCGACGGAGACCACATCGGCGTCCACGACCTCCGTGTCCAGAGTCACAGGCGAACCGGTGTCGGCATGACCGGCCTCGACCTGGGCGAGCGCGGCGGCGACGGCACCGAGGCCGGGTCGTCCGGCGACGGCGGCCCGCAGCACCGACACCAGTTCGGCGTCCGGCAGCGCGGCCAGGTGGCCGAGGATCTCGCTCGTTTCGCTCATACCGCCAGGCTACGCAGACCGGGCCGACAGGCCCAGGAGATCAGCGCAGGAAGGTGTCGGTCCACTCGACGATGCGCCGCGGCCAGGCCGGACCCAGCGCGTCGATGACGTCGTTGTGGCCTGCGCCGGGCACGACGACCAACTCCTTCGGCTCCCCGGCCGCGGCGAACAGGCGCTCGGCGTGGCGCAGCGGGAGCAGCTCGTCGCGGTCGCCGTGGAACATCAGCACCGGCACCCGGAGCCGGGCGATCCGGCGCAGGCTCGGGTAGGCGTTCGGGATCAGCGGTGCGGGCAGGAACGGATAGACCGACCGGGCCGCCGCGCGCATGCTGCTGAAGGTCGACATGAGCAGCATGCCCGCCGGCGGATACTCGGTGGCCAGCTCGAGCAGGACACCGCCGCCGAGCGACTTGCCCAGATACAGCACCCGCCGCGCGTCGACGCCGGGCTGGTCGAGCAGCGCGGTGCGCGCGGCTCGGGCATCGAGATAGGTGCCCTGCTCCCCCGGCCTGCCCGTGCTGTGGCCGAAACCGCGGTAGTCGAAGGCGAGCACGTCGAAACCGGCCTGGACCAGCAGCGCGATGATCGGCACCCGGTCGCCGACGGTGCCCGCGTTGCCGTGCGCGTAGAGGATGTGCCCGCGCGGGCGCTCGGCGCGCACGAACCAGCCGTGCAGGTCGACGCCGTCGGCGGTGCGCATCGTGAGGTCGCGGTAGTCGAGGCCGAAGGCGGCCGGGGTCTGGGCCACATGCTTGTCCGGGTGATAGACCAGCGCGTTCAGGACCCGGGTCGCGGGATGACGGATCACTTGCCGCGGCCCGCCTGGAAACCGAAGTCCCAGTGGTAGAGCCGGGCGATCTCGATGACACCGCCGCCCGGCCGGCCGGCCGGCGGCCGGACGAAGGTGCCCTCACGCCGGACCACCAGCTCACCGTCGACGTTCTCCAGGACGGCGAGCACGGCGTCGCGGGAATTGTCGGTGCAGCCGTCGAGGGTCATCTCGATCGGGGCCGAGTTCACCGGATGCAGGGTGACGGTGGCGTGCACGCCACGGAAATCGCTCGCGCCGTCATAGATCGAGGCGAACACCAGGATGCGGCGGAAGGACTGGGTGTAGTCCAGGTTGATCGACAGGTTCTCGCCGGTGACGCCGGCGCCGGTGCGGTCGTCTCGGTCGAGGTGGACGAACGGCGGCTCGTACAGCGCACCGAAGCGGCGATCCAGCGCCCGCACCGACCCGATCGCGCCGTTGACCAGCTCGAAGAAGCAGCACAGGTCGAGGTCGATGTTCTTGCCACGCAGTTTGCCGAACAAGCGGCCGGACGCCGCCATCGAGGTCCAGTTGAGATTCACCCGCATGACGCCCCCGGTGGCGCCGTGCTTGGTGAGCGAGACCGAGGGGGCCTCCTTGGTGAGCGAAACCTTGGCCGGGTTCACCGGGGGTTGGGCGGGCGGGGCCGCATTCTGGCCCTGCTGCGGCGGGGTCGGCGAGGAAGGCTGCGGCTGGTGCGGCTGACCCGCGAGGTTTGACTGTGGCTGATTCGGCTGTCCGACAGGCCCATACGGCTGCGGATAGCCAGATTGCCCACCGGGCGGAGTGGGTGGCGGCGCGTAGAACCGCTGCTGATGCGGCTCAGCGGAAGCGAACCGCTGCGTCGGTGCCGCAGACTGCTGCTGATTCGGCTCCGCCGGAGGAGTTGGTTGCGTGAACGGCACACTTGCCTGCTGGTTCGTGTGCGCGGCGGGCGCGTAAGGCTGAGTGGGCGGCGGCGCATAGGGCTGCTGCTGGATCTGCTCGGACGGAGCAGACGGCTGTGCCGGTGGCGGGTAGGACTGCTGCCGGCCGGGAACGGCCGCCGCAGGGGGCGGCGTGTACGCCTGCTGGTTCGGGTGCGGGGCCGAGGACCGAGTCGGTGGCGGTGGGTAGGAGTGTGGCGATTGCGGTGCCGGCGCGAATTGTGATGCGGGCGAGGTGTGCTGGTGTGGCTGCGACGGTGGCGTGATGAGTTGCGACGGGGTGGCGGGTGCGTCGTCGACGGAGATCCCGAAGTCGGTGGCCAGGCCGGCGAGTCCGGAGTCGTAGCCCTGACCGACCGCGCGGAACTTCCACGCGCCCTGGCGGCGATACAGCTCGCCGAGGACGAGGGCGGTCTCGGTGGTGGCGCCGGTGCTGTCGAAGCGGGCGACCTCGGCGCCGGTGGCCGCGTCGAGCACCCGGATGTAGAGGCCGTGGAACTGGGCGAAAGTGCCCCCGTCGGCGGAGGCGGCGAGCACGATCGTCTCGATCTGCGGCTCCACCCGGACCAGATCCACCGACAACGTGTCGACGACGATCTGACCGTGCCGCTTTCCCTCGTGGCGGACCGCGCCCGAGGGGTGCACGGACTGGTTGTAGAAGACGAAGTCGTCATCGGAGCGCACCTTCGCGCCGGCCAGCAGCAGCGCGGACGCGTCGGCGTCGGGCACCCCCGCGCCTGATTGCCACCCCAGCTCGACTCGGACCGCGGCAGCAGGCACCGCGACATTGGCGCCTTTCATCATCGACACACGTGCCAACCTATCCCGCCCGCGCACCGAGCCCAAGCCACGTCGCCCGTCGACATCGACCAGCTCACGCACGACGACATCGACCGAGTCACCTCGGTGAAGGCAGCCCGCCTCGCCGACGAAGCAGTCGGCACGATCGAGACGATGCTGCGGGCCGGAGCCCCCGCTGTACCGACCGCGATCGCTCTCGACGTGCCGTCGGCTGGATCGATCACGCCTTCGAAAGCTCGGCGGCGCGGTCGCCACCTTCCCGAGCACGCTCCTGGTGACGCCCCGGCGCCGATAGACGCGGCGGCACGATCGAGACGATGTTCGCCAGGGATGACCGGGGGCGTACCTGGATCGCGCACGGCGTGCTGTCGGCCGAGAGGGTCGCTTGCGCCTTCGGCACACTGGGCGACACGGCGGCTCGACCGCTCGACGTCCCAGCAGCGAGAGTCCCCCTGCAGCTCAGCAGCTCGACCGCCAGACGGTCCAACGACTCAACGACTCTGCGGCCCAACGGCCCAACGGCTCAGCGGCTCAGCGGCTCAGCGGCTCAGCGGCTCAGCGGCTCAGCGGCTCAGCGGCTCAGCGGCTCAGCGGCGAGGATGCGTGGCGGGCGGCGATCGGGGCGCAGTATTCATGAACGTGGCACTGCATCCGAGGCAGGTCGATCACGCTGTGGAGCAACGGTATTCAGCACAGGGTAGAACAGTCGATCCCGGTGACCGGGTCGCGAGTCCTGGTGGGCGGTGCGCTGATCGGGAACCGGTGGATGGGCAGCGGCCCGGTTCTAGCGTCTCGCGGATGAGTAATTCACTTGTTTCGCGGAAGCGGAAGTCGCTGTTGTCGTTGGTGTCCGTGCCGCTGCTGGCTGTGGGTTTGGTGGCGGCGGGGTTGGCGGGCCCCGCCCAGGCCTTCCCCGGCACGGGCGGTCCCACCCGGATCGATCTGCAGGGCGCCGCCAATGTCCGGGACCTGGGCGGCTACGTCACCTACGACGGAGCGAAGGTCAAGTCGGGCAAGCTTGTTCGGGCCGACGCGCTCGCCAAGCTGACCGATGCCGACCTGCAGAAGCTGGCGGCGCTGAAGCTCCAGAAGGTGATCGATTTGCGGACCCCGGCCGAGGTGCAGGCGATGGGCGCGGACAAGCTGCCCGCGGGGGTTGCGCTGGTGGCGCGCCCGATCGACGACGGCGGCATGTTCGTGAAGATGTTCCAGGCCATCTCGTCGAAAGATCCGGTGCAGCAGCAGAACATGCTGGGCGACGGCAAAGCCGAGCAGATCATGCAGAACGTGTACCTCAACTTCTTCACCCCCGACGCGCTGGGAAAGTTCGGCCAGTCGGTTCGGGATCTCGCGGACACCGCGAACGCCACCCTGTACCACTGCACCGCCGGGAAGGACCGGACGGGATGGCTGTCCTACGTGACGCTGCGGGCCGTCGGCGTGCCGGAGTCGGTGGCGCGACAGGACTACTTGCTGTCGAACCAGTATCGGGCGGCGGCCGATGCCGCCCTGCGGGCTCAGCTGCAGCAGGCGGGCATCATGCAGAACCCGGACCTGTTGATTCCCCTGCAGGAGGTGCGCGACGCCTATCTCGACGTGGCGCTACAGCAGATCGACGAGAAGTTCGGCGACTTCGGCAAATACCTCACCGACGGACTCGGGCTCGACGGCTGGACCCTGATGAAACTGCGCAAGAACCTGGTCTCCTGACCGCGGGTACGACGAAGGCCGCCCGGCACCATGCCGGGCGGCCTTCGGTCGGTAAATCAGCCGCGCAGTTCGGCGCCGACCGCGGTGCCCGCCGCGGCGACGGCGGCATCGCGCGCGGCGCTGGCCTCGTCCTCGGTGAGGGTGCGGTCGGTCGCGCGGAAGCGCAGCGCGTAGGTGAGGGACTTGCGGCCCGCACCGGCCTGGGCGCCCTCGTAGACGTCGAACAGCGCGATGTCCTCGAGCAGGTCGCCACCGCCAGTGCGCAGCGCCGATTCGACGCTCGCGGCGGGCACGGCCTTGTCGACGCTGATCGACACGTCCTGCAGGACGGCGGGGAACGCCGACACCGTGGGCGCCGGACGGGCCTCGGTCAACGGCAGCGCGTCGAGGTCGAGCTCCAGCGCGCAGGTGCGCGGCGGCAGGCCGGCGCGCTCGAGCACGGCCGGGTGCAGCTCACCCGCGTAACCCACCACGACGCCGTCGACGACCAGTTCCGCGCAGCGGCCCGGATGCCACGGCAGGTGCGCCGCGGCCCGGCGCTCGACGGTGACACCGGCGGCGTCGGCGACGGCGTCGACCAGGGCGAAGGTGTCGGCGGCCTCGGCCTGGCGACCGGGCCCCCAGGGTCCGCGCGGGTCCCGCTTGCCGCTGAGCACCGCGGCCACGTGCACCGGCTGCGCGGGCAGCGACGCGTTGAGCTCGGCGATCTGCTCGTCGGTGGGACGACGATCCACCGGCAGCGCCTCGACACCGTGGGTCTCGGCGCCGGGCAGCACGACCTGGGCGATGCCGTAGATCGTGAGGTCACGGGCGCCGCGGGAGATGTTGCGGGCGGCCACTTCCAGCAGACCGGGCAGCAGCGTGGTCGCCAGCTCGGGACGCTCGGTGTCGAGCGGGTTCAGCACCCGGGTGGTGTGCCTGCGCGGATCGTCGGCGTCCAGACCCCACACGTCGAACACTCCGGCGGGCAGGAACACCGGCGCGGGCACCTCGACGCCACCGGCGAAGGCCAGGGCCCGGCTCACGGCCCGGCGGCGCTTCTGCGCGGCGGTCAGGCCGCGACCGGCGGGCGCGGACGGCAGCACCGACGGGATCTGCTCGAGACCCTCCAGGCGCAGCACCTCCTCGACCAGGTCGGCGGGCTGGGCCAGGTCGGGCCGCCAGCTCGGCGGCGTCACCAGCAGCTGGGTCTTGCCCGCGTCGTTGACCTCGATCTCGACCCCGGCGCCGATCTGGGCGAGCCTGCGCACGGCGGTACCCGCCGGGTAGGTGACGCCGGCGACGCGGTCGGGCAGGTCGATGTCCATCGCGATCGGCGCGACCGGCGCCAGCGGCACCCGGATGTCGGTGAGCGTGGATTCGATGGTGCCGCCGGTGATCTCGGCCAGCAGCGTCGCCGCCCGGTCGAGCGCGACGATATTGATCTCCGGATCGACGACGCGCTCGTAGCGCTTGCCCGCTTCCGAGACCAGCTTGTGCCTGCGCGCCGTGCGGTACACCCGCAGCGGGTTCCAGGTCGCCGCCTCGAGCACCACGTCGGTGGTCTCCGGGCCGACCTCGGTGCTCGCGCCGCCCATCACCCCGGCCAGCGAGACGACACCGGAATCGTCGGCGATCACCACGTCCTCGGCGTCGAGCGTGCGCTCGGTGTCGTCGAGGGTGCGCAGGGTCTCGCCGGTGTTGGCCGAGCGAACGACCAAGCCGCCGTGGAGTTTCGCCGCGTCGAACGCGTGCAGCGGCTGGCCCAGCTCGAGCATCACGTAGTTGGTGACGTCGACGGCGGGCGAGATCGGGCGCATGCCGGACAGCATCAGCCTGCGCTGCAGCCACAGCGGGCTCACCGCGTTCGGATCGATCCCGGTGACCCGCCGCGCGCCGAAGCGGGTGCACTCGGCGTCGGCCTCGAGCCGCACCGGCCACGCCACCGCGTCGCCGTCGGGCAGGGTCCGCACGGCGGGGTCGGCGTATTCGAGGTCGAAGCCGCAGGCCAGTTCGCGGGCCAGGCCGCGCACCGAGAAGCAATAGCCGCGGTCGGGGGTGATGTTGAGTTCGATGATCGTGTCGTCGGTGCCCAGCAGCACGTTCGCGTCGTCACCGGGCTGCGCCGAGCCGGGCTCGAGCACCAGGATGCCGTCGTGATCCTTGCCGATGCCGAGTTCGGCGACCGAGCAGATCATGCCGTTGGAGGTATGCCCGTAGGTCTTGCGCGACGAGATCTTGAACCCGCCGGGCAGCTCGCCACCGGGCAGCACGACCACCACGAGGTCGCCGACCGCGAAATTGCGGGCGCCGCAGACGATCTCCTGCAGCTCGGGGTTGCCGACATCGACCTTGCAGAAGCGGATCGGCTTCTTGAACTCGGTCAGTTCGGTGATCTCGGCGACCCGGCCGACGACCAGCGGCTTGTCGATGTCACCACCGATCGGCTCGAGCTTGTCGACCTCCTCGACCTCCAGGCCGACGCGGACGAAACCGGCATCGAGCTCTTCGGCGGACACCGACCATTCCGGGGTGGTGCGCTGCAGGATCTCGGTCAGCCAGGACTGCGCTACTCGCACGTGACTTTTCGCTCTCTCTCAGGACCGGATACCGAAGGGCAGGGTGAACCGCACGTCACCCTCGACGATGTCGCGCATGTCGGGGATGCCGTTGCGGAACTGCAGCGTGCGCTCCATACCCATGCCGAACGCGAACCCGGAATACACCTCGGGATCGATGCCGCTGGCGATCAGGACCTTCGGGTTGACCATGCCGCAGCCACCCCACTCGACCCAGCCCGCGCCGCCCTTCTTGTCCGGGAACCAGACGTCGACCTCGGCCGAGGGCTCGGTGAACGGGAAGTAGTTGGGGCGCATCCGGGTTCGGGTGTCGGGGCCGAACAGGGCGCGCGCGAACGCGTCCAGCGTGCCGCGCAGGTGGGCCATGGTCAGGCCCTTGTCGATGGCCAGTCCCTCCACCTGGGAGAACACCGGGGTGTGGGTGGCGTCGAGCTCGTCGGTGCGGAAGGTACGGCCCGGGCACACGACGTAGATCGGCAGCTCGCGTTCCAGCATCGAGCGCACCTGCACCGGGGAGGTGTGCGTGCGCAGCACCTGGCGCGAACCCTCCGGGGCGATGTGGAAGGTGTCCTGCATGGTGCGCGCCGGGTGGTCGGGCAGGAAGTTCAGCGCGTCGAAGTTGAAGTGCTCGGTCTCGACCTCGGGCCCCTCGGCGACCTCCCAGCCCATGCCGACGAAGACGTCGGCGATCTGCTCGGAGATGACGGTGATGGGGTGGCGGGCGCCGACCGGCTGACGGCGCGCGGGCAGGGTGACGTCGATCTTCTCGGCCACCAGCACGGCCTGATCGCGCTCTTCCAGCAGCGCGGCGCGGCGGGCCTCGAACGCGTCGGACACGCGCTTGCGGGCGACGTTGACCCGCTTGCCCGCGTCGGCCTTCTCCTCCTTGGGCAGCGTGCCCAGCCCGCGCTGAGCCAGCGCGATCGGCGACTTGCCGCCGATGTACTCGGTCTTGGCGACCGCCAGCGCATCCAGATCAGCCGCAGCGGCGAACGCCTTCTCGGCCTCCGCTGCCGCTGCCGCGAGTGCCTCCTCGGTCAGCAAGGCGTTCTGCTCGACTCCACTGTTGTCGTCGGCCACGATCGTTCGACTCTCCCCTGGGGATCGGTTCACGGGTGCGTCATTGCCTACCCGTATCGGTGCTGCATAAATCCTATGGGATCGGCTTCCCGCGATTCATCCGGATTACCGGCGGTGCGGTGGCGACCGTGCCAGCGCCCGCCGGAAGGTCCCGATCCGGACCGACAAGTCCAGGTCAGGCCGGTCTTCCCGACACGCGGACCACGATCGGCGCCACCCCCGAATTCGTGGGAACCGAAACGCCGTGAGTTCCGTCCAACCGTTCAAACACATCAGCGTGTTCGACTCGAGAACAGGACGACTCGATGCCGGAACAGACTTGCGATTCGACGCCGCCCCCGGGCCCTCGTACCCGCCGCACGGCCCCGGGTAGCGGCCTGGCCCTGTGCGGCCTTGGCATCCGGGGCCCTCGCCACCGTCCCTTCCCTCGCTCGGCGAGCCCCTGCTCGCATCGACCGGTCGAGCCACGGAAGACCGAGCCTGACCAGGACACTCCCCGACCGGAGGACATCAATTGACGCCGCGATGCGCAGTCAGCGCGACCCTCGGGGTCGTCGCCGACGAGGTCGGTGCTTGTCGTAGAGCGGCAGGCAGGCGGTGTCGAGTGACATCGAAAACGGCGCCGACAGTGCGATGGGGGCACCGAAATCACCTTCGACCGGATCCGGGTATGCGCCGGAATGCATCGTGGGAAGGGTCATGCGGTCGCTCCATTCGTGGAGACTGCCGTGCTCACCGATAGCGCGACCGGAGAGACGGACGAGGCGTCATCGTCTACGACGATCCACAGCAGGTCGTGGCCGTGCCGGCCGGGTCGGCCGCCGCCGCTCAGCGGTGACCAGGCGGAAACGGCGATGGTCCGCGGACCGAGCGGCCCGCGGACCATCGCCTTCGGGATCAGGCCGCCGGTGCGGTGTGCCGGGGCAGGAAGGCCGCGATGACGGCGGCGACGGCGACCAGGCCCGCGCCGACCCAGACGGCGGGCACGAGGCCGTCGACATAGGACTGGGGGTCGGTGTAGGCGCCGTAGGAGGCGAAGACCGAGGCCAGGACGGCGATGCCCATGGCGACGCCGACTTCGCGCACGGTGCTGTTGATGCCGGAGGCCATGCCCTGATCGTCCGGGGCGGCGCTGTCCATCACGATCGTGGAGGACGGGGCGAAGGTGAGGCCCATGCCGATGCCACCGAGGACGAAGGGCGCCACAAAATTGACGTAGGGCAGGTCGACGGTGATGATCAGCGCCATCCACGCCAGCGAGATCGCCAGGCAGACCTGCCCGGCGGCGATGAGCAGCCGCGGTCCGACCCGGTCGATCACCAGACCGGCCAGCGGCGCGACGACCATCGGCACCATCGTCCACGGCATGGTGCGCACGCCCGATTCCAGCGGCGAGTAGCCCTGGACCACCTGGAAGTACTGCGCCAGCAGGAAGATCGCGCCGAACACGCCTGCCGAGAACGCGAACGAGATCAGGTAGCTCAGACTCAGACCACGGGCGGCGAACATGTGCAGCGGGAGCATCGGGTCGGCGGTCCGGTTCTCCCAGACCACGAAGGCGGCCAGCAGCGCGCCGCCACCGATCAGGGCGGCGAGCACGGCCGGTGCGGTCCAGCCGTCGTCGGCGCCGTGGATGACGCCCCACACCAGCGCCAGCACACCGCCGGCCGAGAGCACCAGGCCGAGGAGATCGAGTTTGCGGGCGGCACCGAAGGATTCGCCGAGCATGCGGGCCGCGAACGGCAGCGCCAGCAGGCCGACCGGGACGTTCAGCCAGAAGATCCACTGCCAGTTCAGCCCGTCGACGACCGCGCCGCCGACCACCGGACCGACCGCGATACCGAGCCCGGCGATACCGCCCCAGATGCCGATCGCGGCGCTGCGCATCCGCTCGGGCACCGCCGCGGCGAGCAGCGTCAGCGACAGCGGCATCACCGCGGCGCCGCCCGCGCCCTGCACGGCACGTGCCGCGATGAGCATCCACGGTTCGGTGGCCATGGCGCACGCCGCCGAGGCGACGACGAACAGGGCGATACCGGCCAGGAAGACCCGGCGCCGCCCGATCCGATCGCCGAGCGCCGAGGCCGTCAGCAGCAGCGAGGCGAACGAGAGCGTGTAGGCGTTGACGAACCATTGCAGGTCCGAAAGCGACGCTCCCAGTTCGGCTTTGATCACCGGCAGCGCGTTCGTCACGACGAGGTTGTCCAGCGTGACCATGAACATCGGCACGGCGACCGCGGCGATGACCGCGCCGAGCGGCTTGGCCTTCGCGACTGTCTCGCGCGGCGTCTCGGCGGTCGAGGTACCACCTGGATCGAGTGTCTGCGTCATCTCCGAGCCCTTTGGTTGTTATTCACTGATAACTAGCAGTCATCGTTATGCATCGGCTGATAACATGTCAAGTGAAAGGGGGCTGACCAGGAGGTGGACTACCGGATGGACGGCACGACCAGAACGCGCATGACCGCGTCGCAGCGCAGTGCCCAGGTGCTCGCGGCCGCCGTCCAAGCGTTTGCCGAATCTGGTTACGCCGCAACGAAAACCGATGAGATCGCCCGGCTGGCCGGAGTGTCCCAACCCTATGTGATCCGGCTGTTCGGCACCAAGCAGCAGCTGTTCGTCGCGGTCCTGCACGAGGTGTGCGCCCGCATCGAGCAGGTCTTCCGCAGCGCCGAGATCGAGCCCGGCGCCGATACCGCCGCGGCCCTGCAGGCACTCGGCAAGGCCTACGAGGTCTTCCTGGCGGAGCGCGAGCTCCCGCTCAACCTGTTGCACGGCGCCGCCGCGAGCGCCGATCCGGCGATCGGCGACCACATGCGGGAACGCTTCGGCCGGATCTACCGGCTGGTCGGCGAGCTCACCGGCGCGGATACGACGGAATCACGCCGCTTCGTCGCCAGCGGCATGCTGCTGACGATCATGACGGCCATGCAGGTGGCGGGCGCGGCGGCGATCCCGCTCCCCTGGGCCACCGAAATCCTCGACGACCTGCGCAACAGCGTCGACCCGCACTGCTGAGGCGGCGCTAGCGCGCGTGCTGGACGCGCGCGCTCGCGTAGAGGCAGATCGCCGCGGCGGCAGCGAGATTCAGGCTTTCGGCACGGCCGTGGATGGGGATCCGGATGCGATGGTCGGCCCGCGCCGCGACGGCGGGGTCGAGTCCGTGGGCCTCGTTACCGAACAGCCAGGCGACCGGGCCCGCCAGGATCTCGTCGGCGGAATCGAGGTCGACCTCGCCGTTCGCGGCGGTGGCCAGGATGGTCACGCCCGCCGCGGAGAGGGCGTCCAGGGTCGCGCCGACATCGCGGCTGCGCGCGATCGGCACGTGGAACAGGCTGCCCGCGCTGGCGCGGACACACTTGCCGTTGTGCGGGTCGACGGTCTCGCCCGCCAGCACCACACCGTCGGCGCCGACCGCGTCGGCGACCCGGATCAGGGTGCCCGCGTTGCCGGGTTCGGCGATCTCGACCGGCACGGCGAGCATCCGCGGCCCGCGCTCGAGGATGTCGGGCAGCGGCACGTCGACCAGCTCGCACACGGCGACCAGGCCGGGCGCGGTGACGGTCTCGCCGAGATGCTCGGCGGCGCGATCGCTGACCAGGGTGGTGCGCACGCCGTCGGCGGCGGCACCGGCGATCAGCGCGGTCTCGCGACTCGCGGCCGCGACCGAATAGAACAGTTCACGGACGCGGCCGGTCTCCAGCGCGGCGGTCACGGCATTGGCGCCCTCGGCCAGGAACTGGCCGGACTTGCGGCGCTGCGCGGCGCGCTGGAGCTTGACAGCCGAAACGACCCGCGGATTGCGCTCGGAGAGCGCGTCCACGGGTCGTTCCGACAGATCGCTGTGTGTCGTCAAGCTCAGGCAGCGGTGGCCGGGGCGTTGACGTCGGCGGGCAGCGCGGCCTTGGCGACCGCGACGAGGCCGGCGAAGGCCTCGGCGTCGGAGACGGCGAGCTCGGCCAGGATCTTGCGGTCCACCTCGACACCGGCGGCCTTGAGGCCCTGGATGAAGCGGTTGTAGGTGATGTCGTTCAGACGCGCGGCGGCGTTGATACGAGCGATCCACAGCTTGCGGAAGTCACCCTTACGCGCCTTGCGGTCGCGGTAGGCGTAGGTCAGCGAGTGGAGCTGCTGTTCCTTGGCCTTGCGGTACAGGCGCGAGCGCTGGCCCCGGTAGCCCTTGGAGGCCTCGAGGATGGAACGGCGCTTCTTCTGAGCGTTGACAGCCCTTTTGACGCGTGCCACTTTTCAGTCCTTGATCATCTGGGGGGCGCGGCGGCGCCCGAGTTCGGTAGTTGTCGGCGTCCGGTTATCCCGGCCGCGGAATCGTCAGGGTGCGACGGTCTGTGGTGCCTGAGAAATCAGGCGAGACCGAGCAGCCGCTTCACGCGGGGGGCGTCGACGGCAGCGACGGACTCCGTGCCTTCCAGACGACGAGTCCGGCGGGTGGCCTTGTGCTCCAGGAGGTGGCGACGGTTCGCCTGCTCGCGAAGCAGCTTGCCACTGCCGGTCACCTTGAATCGCTTCTTGGCGCCGCTGTGGGTCTTGTTCTTCGGCATGGATTCCTCTATCTGTGTCGTTGAAATCGGTGTTACTGCGGGTCGGCCTGCGCGGCCTGCTCGGCGGGCGCCGGCGTGTCGACCAGCGCAGCCGGTTCGGCACTCGCGGGACCGGTCGGCAACGGACGCGCTGCCGGAGCCGATTCCTGCTGTGCCTTCACCCGCGTCTTCGCGCCCTTGTGGGGAGCGAGGACCATGGTCATGTTGCGGCCGTCCTGCTTGGCCGAGGTCTCGACGAAACCGAGTTCGGCGACGTCGGAGGCCAGACGCTGAAGCAGCCGGAAACCGAGCTCGGGTCGCGACTGCTCACGACCACGGAACATGATCGTGACCTTGACCTTGGACCCGGCCTCGAGGAAGCGAACGACGTTGCGCTTCTTGGTCTCGTAGTCGTGGTCGTCGATCTTCGGGCGGAGCTTCTGCTCCTTGATCACGGTCTGGACCTGGTTCTTCCGGGACTCGCGCGCCTTCTGCGCCGTCTCGTACTTGAACTTGCCGTAGTCCATGATCTTGCAGACCGGCGGACGGGCATCGGGTGCCACCTCGACCAGGTCGAGATCGGCTTCGAGCGCGACGCGTAGTGCATCTTCAACACGCACGATCCCAACCTGTTCGCCGCCGGGTCCGATGAGTCGAACCTCGGGAACACGGATGCGATCGTTGATGCGGGTCTCAGTGCTGATGGGGCCTCCTAGGTCAAGCGGTGTCGTCATAACGACCGCATGCAATAACTGCAACCCCTGTTTCAACACGAAAGCCCCGCTGCGGTATTTCTCCGCGACGGGGCCCGATGTCGACCGATCGCCCACAGTCGATGCCCTCACGAGCTCGCTGTCGACCCCTGCGTGCCAGGCACACAGGAAACCCGCCACATCGGGCGGGTGACCGGGACCGTTTGTCCAGTACGATCGCTCGCCGGTAACGGTGGGAGTCGGGCTCCACTTATCTGCCCCAGAGCTGCATGACACAACCAGGGGCGGTCGTCAGCGGAAAGTCTAGCATCGCATTCCGCTATCGCCGAATCGGCCTGGCGCGGACGAGCCCCACCGGGGCCGCTATAGCCTTGTCGGCATGACTGACGAGCTCGATCCCCCCGTGCGCGACCTGGCCGACATCCCCGCCGTCGAAGTTATCAGCCGGGCCGCCGTGATGCTGATGAGTTCGGCCGCGGAGAAGCTGGGGCTCGCCGCCGACGACCCGGACTCCGGGGCGCACGTCGATCTCGACGAGGCCCGCCGGGTGATCACCGCGCTGGCCGGCCTGGTCACCGCGTCGGTGGAGTACCTCGGCCCGCACGCCGGTCCGATCCGCGACGGCCTGCAGGCGCTGCAGCGCGCGTTCCGCGAGGCCTCCTCGGTGCCGGACGCGCCGGGCGCGGGGCCGGGCGAGAAGTACACCGGCCCCGTGTACTGAGCCGTCCGGGAACAGCGCAACGAAAAGATCCGCCGGCGCAGGTGCGCCGGCGGATCTTCGTCTACAGAGGCTTACGAGGTCGCGCTCAGACCGTGGGGGTCGGAGCGGGCGGCGTGCCCGGGGTCACGGCGATGGCCGAGCCCGAGGCGATCGCGTTGGCGAGAGCGGTGAAGATGCTGGCGAGGCCTGCGCTTCCGGTTTCCATGCTCAGTGGTTCCTTTCGATTCCGCCCGACTCAGGCAGTCGGCTTGGTGGGCGTGTAGGCCAGCGAGGACCCGCCACTGAGGAAAGACAGAATCTGGCCGATGAGCGCCGTGGTGGCTTCATCCATGGGGACGTTCCTTTCGTACTGCACGACACCCGCGATCGCGCCGCCCACGGGCGCGAGACACCACTGGATGCCGGTTCGACTGACCGTTACTGTCCGGTATTCCGGCAACGGTGAGGCGAATGCTACCCACAGGTGTTTCACTTTGTCGCGTTTTCGGAAAGTCCCCGCGCGCGAGGATATCCGGCCTCAGCGCAGGGCGGCCGCCTTTCGCGCCAGACGCTTGGCCGCGGCGGTCTCGGCGGGGGCCTTCTTCGCGGCGGGAGCCGCCTTCTTGGACGCCGCCTTCTTCGCCGCGGGCTTGGCCGGTGCCGGTGCCGCGAGCACCTCCTTGAGGAACTGCCCGGTGTAGCTGCCCGAGACCTGCGCCACGTCCTCCGGCGTGCCCGTCGCGACCACGGTGCCACCACCGGAACCGCCCTCGGGACCCATGTCGACGACCCAGTCCGAGGTCTTGATGACATCGAGGTTGTGCTCGATGACGATCACCGTGTTGCCCTTGTCGACCAGCCCGTTGATCACCTTGAGCAGCTTGCGGATGTCCTCGAAGTGCAGGCCGGTGGTCGGCTCGTCGAGGATGTAGACCGTGCGCCCGGTCGAGCGCTTCTGCAGTTCGGCGGCCAGCTTCACGCGCTGGGCCTCGCCGCCGGACAGGGTCGGCGCGCTCTGGCCGAGCCGCACGTACCCGAGCCCGACCTCGACCAGAGTCTTGAGATACCGGTGGATCGAGGTGACCGGCTCGAAGAACTCCGCCGCCTCGTCGATCGGCATGTCCAGCACCTCGGCGATGGTCTTGCCCTTGTAGTGCACCTCGAGGGTCTCGCGGTTGTAGCGGGCGCCGTGGCACACCTCGCACGGGACGTAGACGTCCGGCAGGAAGTTCATCTCGATCTTGAGGGTGCCGTCGCCCGAGCACGCCTCGCAGCGGCCGCCCTTGACATTGAAGGAGAACCGGCCCGGCTGGTACCCGCGGACCTTGGCCTCGGTGGTCGAGGCGAACAGGGTGCGGATCTTGTCGAAGACACCGGTGTAGGTGGCCGGGTTCGAGCGCGGGGTGCGCCCGATCGGCGACTGGTCGACCTGCACCAGCTTGTCCAGGTGGTCCAGGCCGTTGATCCTGGTGTGCCTGCCGGGCACCTGGCGGGCGCCGTTGAGCTTGTTCGCCAGTACCGTCGCCAGGATGTCGTTGACCAGGGTCGACTTGCCCGAGCCGGAGACACCGGTGACCGCGGTGAGCACGCCCAACGGGAACGCCACGTCGATCCCGGTCAGATTGTGCTCGGTGGCGCCGACGACGGTGAGCCTGCGCTTCTTGTCGATCGGGCGGCGCACCATCGGCACCTCGATCTGCTCCCGGCCGGAAAGGTAAGCGCCGGTGAGTGATTCGGGTTCGGTGAGCAGTTCGGTGTAGGGACCGCTGTGCACCACCCGGCCACCGTGCTCACCGGCCAGCGGGCCGATGTCGACGACCCAGTCCGAGGCACGGATCGTGTCCTCGTCGTGCTCGACGACGATCAGGGTGTTGCCCAGGTTCTTCAGCCGCAGCAGCGTCTCGATGAGCCTGCGGTTGTCGCGCTGGTGCAGACCGATCGACGGCTCGTCGAGCACGTAGAGCACGCCGACCAGGCCGGAGCCGATCTGGGTGGCCAGGCGGATGCGCTGGGCCTCGCCGCCGGACAGCGTCGCCGCGGCGCGCGAGAGCGTGAGGTACTCCAGACCGACGTCGAGCAGGAAGCCCAGGCGCGCCTGGATCTCCTTGAGCACCTGACCGGCGATCGCGGCCTCGCGCTCCCCCAGCGTCAGCGAGTTCAGGAAGTGCGCGCACTCGCCGATCGACAGATCGCTGACATCGGCGATCGACTTGTCGGTGCCGTCGGCGGCCAGCGTGACGGCCAGGATCTCCGGGCGCAGGCGGGCGCCGTGGCACACCGGGCACGGCACATCGCGCATGTAGCCGTCGTAGTGCTCCTTCATCTGCTCGGACTCGGTGTTGTCCATCCGCCGGTGCAGGAACGGCATCACGCCTTCGAAGTCGGCGTAGTAGGAGCGCTTGCGGCCGTAGCGGTTGACGTAGGACACGTGCACCTGGTCGGAGCTGCCCTCGAGCACCGCCTTGCGGGCCTTGGCGGGCAGGTCCTGCCACGGGGTGTCCATCGAGAAGCCGATCGACTCGGCCAGGCCCGACAGCAGCCGGTTGAAGTACTCGGCGGTCTGCCCGCGCGACCACGGCGCGATGGCGCCGTCGGCCAGACTCAGCTCCGGATCGGGCACCACCAGCTCCGGGTCGACCTCCTTGCGGATGCCCAGGCCGGTGCAGTCGGGGCAGGCGCCGTAGGGCGAGTTGAAGGAGAACGAGCGCGGCTCGAGGTCCTCGATGTCGAGCGCGTGGCCGTTCGGGCAGGCCAGACGCTCGGAGAAGCGGCGCTCCCGGTCGTGCGCGTGCTCGTCGCGGTCGACGAAGTCGAGCACCACGATGCCGTCGGCCAGCCGCAGCGCCGTCTCGATCGAGTCGGTGAGGCGCTGCTTGGACGCGGTCTTGACCGCGAGCCGGTCGACGACGACCTCGACGTCGTGCTTCTCCTGCTTCTTCAGCTTCGGCGGATCGGTCAGCGGATAGACCACGCCGTCGACCCGCACCCGCGAGTAGCCCTGGGTCTTGAGCTGGTCGAACAGGTCGACGAACTCGCCCTTGCGGGTCCGCACCACCGGCGCGAGGACCTGGAACTTGAGCCCCTCCTCCATCGCCAGCACCTGGTCGACGATCTGCTGCGGGGTCTGCTTGGCGATCAGCTCGCCACACACCGGGCAGTGCGGGGTGCCTGCGCGGGCGTAGAGCAGGCGCAGGTAGTCGTAGACCTCGGTGATGGTGCCGACCGTCGACCGCGGATTGCGGTTGGTCGACTTCTGGTCGATCGACACCGCGGGCGAGAGGCCTTCGATGAAGTCGACATCGGGCTTGTCCATCTGTCCGAGGAACTGCCGCGCGTAGGCCGACAGCGACTCGACGTAGCGACGCTGCCCCTCGGCGAAGATCGTGTCGAACGCCAAGCTCGACTTCCCGGAACCGGACAGACCGGTGAACACGATCAGGCTGTCACGAGGCAGATCGAGGTCGACACCTTTCAGGTTGTGTTCCCGAGCTCCGCGCACAGTGAGGCGTTCCGCCACCTGGTGAATCCCTTCTCCATCGTCATCCGCCGACCGGACATGAACCCCCGCTCGCCATGCTAGGCGGACCCACCGACAGAAACTTTGGAGCGCTGGCGCGCTCGAGGTCGCGGCCCCTCCTGTCCCGCCGATCGGGCGCCGTTGCTTGCTCCTTCGTCGCTTGCGCAACGGCGCCCGATCGGCGGGACGGCCGCGACGGCCGCTGCGCGGCCTGCCCCTCCTGGGGGTCGGGGCGTGGTGGTCGAGTTCCCGGTCTGCGCCCACTATTTCGGCATACGGATTATGTTTGACGGCAGGGGTGGGGCGATCGACATGATGAAGGAGCCGGCGTGCTCGAGGTTTTCCTGGTCGACGACCATGAGATCGTCCGGCGCGGGCTGATCGATCTGCTCGAGGGTGATCCAGAACTCAGGGTGATCGGGCAGGCCGGTGGCGTGGCCGAGGCGATGGCGCGCATTCGCGAGGCGCGGCCGGACGTGGCGGTGCTCGATGTCCGCCTGCCCGACGGCAACGGCATCGAGCTGTGCCGCAATCTGCTCGCCGAGTTCGAGGACCTGCGCTGCCTGATCCTCACCTCGTTCTCCGACGAGCACGCCATGCTCGACGCGATCCTGGCCGGTGCCAGCGGCTATGTGGTGAAGAACATCGACGGGATGAAGCTGGCCGACGCGATCAAACAGGTCGGCGCCGGCCACTCGCTGCTCGACACCCGCGCGGCCGACGCCCTGCGCGCCCGGCTGCGCCGCAGCACCGAGCCCTCCGGCGCGCTGGCCGGGCTCACCGAGCAGGAACGCCGATTACTCGAGCTGCTCGGCGAGGGGCTCACCAACCGGCAGATCGCCGCGCGGATGTTCCTGGCCGAGAAGACGGTGAAGAACTACGTCTCCCGGCTGCTGGCCAAGCTCGGCGTCGAACGCCGCACCCAGGCCGCCGTGCTGGCGACCAAGCTGCGCGAACCGTAAGAAATCAGGAGGGGACGACGATCGTCAGGTCGCCGTCGTAGCGGCGGTAGAGCAGGTTGCCGCGGCCGGTGTGGCTGTCGGTGAAGAACAGATACGGTAGGCCGCCGGTGCACAGCACGTCGGAGGCTTCGTCCTCGGCGTAGACCGGCGCGGCGTCCTGGACGACGCGGACCGGCATGGCGCTGGCGGTCAGCGGCAGCTCGGCCGACTCCCCCGCCGCGGCCGTGTGCCGCTGCCTGGCCAGGCTGACGCCGTGCGGATCGGCCCAGGTGACGATCGCGTCCTCGCCCGTCTGGGCGTCGGTGAACAGGTAGGCGTCGTAATCCATCGCGTCCAGCACGGTGCTGGCTTCCAGCGGCGTGCCCGTCATCAGCGCACAGTCCTTGCGGCGGATGATCGGACGGGTCTCGGTGATCTGAGCCAGCGGGCGCCGGGCCGGATCCGGCCACGCGCCGCGGGATTCCTTGCCCGCGCGCCGGGCCAGCTGACGATCCAGCCGCTCGGCGGCGAAGGTGACGGCGAAGCCGCCGGGACCGGTGACCTGCACGCGCGTGAGCGTGTCGTTGGTTCGGATGTTGGCCTGCACCAGCGTCGGCTCGTCGGAACCCTGCGGCGCGGTGACGCGCACGCGGGCCGGACTGTCGAGGTGATGCCTGCGCATCACGCGGGTGATGGCGCGGACAGCGCGGGTGACGTCCTGGGGTGGTACCTCGCCGCAGGTGGTCACCGCGAGCTCCGGGTCCGCGGCGGTCGTCCAGTGCTGGGTAGTCGACAACGAATTCATCTCTTGCCCCACTTCTCGATCCCTTTTCCCGGTGCCCTATGCCACCATGGGGGCCCTTGTGGGTGAAGGGCCGAAAGTCCCCACCTTGCGGACTAGACTTTGCGTTCGACGGTTGGGGTGGCGCGGCGAACGGATACGGCGATGACGAATGACGGTCGGGGTGGCCGCTATTCGGTGGGCCGGACGGTCTCCCAGCAGCGATTGCGCGCACTGCTCGGCGAGGTGGCCGATCGCGTCGAGGTGATGATCGGTTCCCGCGACCGGATGGACGGCCTGGTCGAGGCCATGTTGACGGTCACCGCGGGCCTGGATCTCGACGAGACCCTGCGCACGATCGTGCGCACCGCGATGAACCTGGTCGACGCCCGCTACGGCGCGCTCGCGGTCCGCGGCCACGACCAGCAGGTCTCGCAGTTCATCGACGAGGGCATGCCGGACCAGATCCGGGACCGGATCGGGCGATTACCCGCGGGCCACGGCGTGCTCGGCGCGGTGTTCGCCGAGAAGGCGCCACTGCGCCTGGACGATCTCACCGAACATTCCTCCTCGATCGGCTTCCCGGCGGGTCATCCGCCGATGCACACGTTTCTCGGTGTGCCGGTGCGTATCCGGGACGAGGTCTTCGGCAGTCTCTATCTGACCGAGAAGTCCGACGGCCAGCCGTTCACCGAGGAGGACGAGGTCCTGGTGCTGGCGCTGGCGGCCGCGGCGGGCATCGCGGTCGACAACGCCCGGCTCTACGAACAGGCGCGGACCCGGCAGGCCTGGATCGAAGCGACCCGCGACATCGCCACCGAGTTCCTCGCCGGCACCGAATCCGACCGCGTGCTGGCGCATGTCGTCGACCACGCCCGGGGCCTCACCGGCTCGCATCAGGCATTCCTGGCCTCGGTGCCGGTGCCGGACGAACTACCCGGCGAGATCTCGGAATTGGTGATCACCCAGTGGACCGGCCCCGACGCCGGGCAGGACTGGCAGACCGTCCCGATCGCCGGCACCGCCCTGGGCGACGCGTTCAGCAGGCGCACGCCCCTGCGCTTCGACGACGTCTCGACGGTGACCCTGGGCGTCGAGTTCCCCGGCGCCGAATTGCCCGGCGCCGGACCGGCACTCGTGCTGCCCCTGTGCACCCCCGATGCCACGCTCGGTGTGCTGGTGACGATCCGCCCGCCCGGCTTCGCCCCCTATTCCGACGAGATGCTGGAACTGACCGCGGCCTTCTGCGATCAGGCCGCGCTGGCGGTTCGGCTGGCCGACGCGCAGCGCCGGATGCGCGAACTCGACATCGTCGCCGACCGCGACCGCATCGCCCGCGACCTGCACGACCACGTGATCCAGCGACTGTTCGCCATCGGCCTGACCGTGCAGGCCACCCTACCCAAGGCAGTGGTTCCCGAAGTGCGGCAACGTCTTTCGACGGTGATCATGGACCTGCAGGAAGTCGTGCAGGAGATCAGGACCTCCATCTTCGACCTGCACGCCAGCGGCCCCGACCACAGCGCGGGCCTGCAGCAGCGGCTCGAGGTGGCGATCCGGCGCCAGACCGCCGACATCGCGTTGCGGGCCACCATCCAGGTGTCGGGTCCACTGTCGGTCCTGGACCCGCAGCTGGCCGATCACGCCGAGGCGGTGGTGCGCGAGGCGGTGAGCAACGCGGTCCGCCATTCCGGCGCCGACACCGTCGCGATCGTCATCGACGTGGCCGACGACCTGACGATCACCGTCACCGACAACGGCTGGGGCATCCCCAACCACGTCATCCGCAGCGGGCTGCGCAATCTCGAGCAGCGCGCGCAGGAGGCGAGCGGGCACTTCGAGATCGGGCCCGCCAAGCGCCCGGACGCCGACGGCAACCACCCCGAGATGCCGGGTACCCAGCTGCGCTGGGCGGTCCCGCTGCCGCAGGACGCACCGACCACCGGCGGCTACGCGCTGGCAGGCGGCCCGGAGGCGGGCGAGAGCGACTGAGCGCGACCGCTCAGGCCGGTCCGAGCACGACGGCGGCGTTGTTGCCGCCCATCCCCATCGACAGTTTCACCGTCGGACCGTCGGTCATCGGGGCCGGGCCGTCCAGCAGCCGCGGGTGCGCGGGCGCCACGATCGGCGCCGAGGCCGCGATGCCGCGTTCGTAGGACAGCGCGATGGTGGCGACCTCGACGGCGGCGGCCGCGCCCTGGCAGTGCCCGGTGAGCGGCTTGAGCGCGGTGATCGCGGGGCGGTCGGCGAACACGGAGGTCAGCACGTGGCGTTCGGCGGCGTCACACTGGCCGGTGCCGGTGCCGTGGACGTTGACGTAGGCCACATCGGTCGCCGTGACCCCGGACGCGGTCAGCGCGCGCTCGGTGCAGTCGATCAGCTGGGTGTGGTCGGGGTCGACGGAGACGACGTGGAACGCGTCGTTGGTCATCGCGCCGCCGAGGACCCGGGCGTACGGGGCGTCGACGGCATCGGTGAGCAGCAGCGCGACCGACGCCTCGGCCATGGTGAAACCGAGCGATCCCTCCTGCAACGGCCGGCACGCGGTGAACGGGTCGGCGTGGCCGACCGCGGCGCCGAGCCGGACGAAGTGTTCGAGCATCTCCGGCGTCGCCGAGAGGTCGGTGGCGACGCACAGCACGTCGTCGACCAGGCCGGCCTCGCGCCACATCTTCGCGGTGAGCAGCGCCGCCGCGCCGGTGCTGCAGGCCGCCGAGACGTTCATCGCGGGGCCGTGGAAACCGAATTCCTGCATGATCACCGAGATCGGGGTCGAGGGCAGCATCCGCAGGTAGTCGCGCGAGCGCCGGTGGCCGTGGTCGGTGAGATAGAACTCGCGCCAGTCGGCGACGTCACCGAGGGTGAATCCGTGCACGAGACCGACCGTGCGCCCCGCCGCGCGCCACCCGCGCGCTTCGGCGTCGGCGACGGCCTCGGCGGCCGCCGCGTGCACGGCGCGCCCGAACAGACCGGCTCCGTGGGCGAGATCACCCCCGTCGGGAATCCGGCCGACCCAGGCGTGCTGGTCCCGCTCGGGACCGTATCCGGGGTACAGCCGGGCCGACGGTTTACCCCCCAGAACTCCCTGCCACAGCTGCTCACGGCCCCAGCCGAAGGCGGAGACGACACCGATGCCCGCGATCGACATAGAATCGGGGCGGTGGACCATGCCGCCGGGACGCACGTCCGGTTTCACATCGCTCCTCGCGGATCTCATCGAGGGTCCCCACAATAGTCCTGTTCGCCGTCGCCAGACCAGGTCGAGATCGGGGGTATCGCAGTGGGAGAAACCAATACCGACGCGGCGAGCGCCGAACAGCTCGCCCAGCGATACCGCTCGCTCGTCGAACACACGCCCGACGCGATCTGCGTGCACGAGGCGGGAATCGTGGTCTTCGCCAATCCCGCGATGGTCCGGCTGCTCGGCGCCCGCACCCCCGATGACCTGCTCGGATTGCCCATCACCCGGTTCGTGCATCCCGAGTCGATCCCGGCGATGCTCGACCGGATCGACCAGCTCACCGCCGAGGGCGCCGCGTCCCCGCCCACCGAGATGGACCTGGTGCGCTTCGACGGCCGGACGGTGCCGGTGCAGACCGTGTCGGTTCTCACAGCGTGGCAGGACGCACTGGCCTACCAGGTGGTCGTGCACGACCTGACCGCGCAGCGGGCCGCGGAGGCCTCGGCACGCCGGGCGGAGGCGCACTTCACCACCGTGGTCTCGCAGCTGGAGGAGGGCGTGCTCGTCGTCGATCCGCGCGGACGCGTCGAGTCGATCAATCCGGCGGGCAGGCGGATCCTCGGCATCGACGACGCGACACCGGTGATCGGGCACGCCATCGACGAACTGCCGCTGCGCCTGATCGACCGCAACGGGCAGCCGATGCCGACGAACCGGCATCCGATGGCGCACACCCTGGCGACCGGCGAGGCCGTCACCCAGTTCATCTTCGGCGTGGAGCGCACCGACGGGCAGCAGGTGTGGCTGTCGTGCAACTGCCGGCTGCTCAACCCCGACACCCCGCACTCCTCGGGAGTGTCCTCCTTCGCCGACATCACCGAGTTCCGGGCCAGCAGGCGCCAGCTCGAGTACCAGGCCACCCACGACGCGCTGACCGGGCTGGCCAACCGCTCGCTGATCCTGTCCCAGCTCTCGGCCGCGCTGGCCGACGAGGGCGGCAGCCTGGTCACCACGGTGCTGTTCATCGATCTCGACGGGTTCAAGGCGATCAACGACACCCTCGGTCATGCGATCGGCGACACGGTGCTGCAGATCGTCGCCCAGCGGTTGCAGCGCGCGCTGCGGGCCGAGGACCTGGTGGGCAGGCTCGGCGGCGACGAGTTCCTGGTCCTGCTCGCCGGGCATCCGCACAGCACCGATCTGCCCGGTCTGATCGAGCGGTTGCGCACCACGATGGCCGAGCCGATCATCGCCCGCGGGCACCGGCTGGAGGTGAGCGCCTCGATCGGCATCACCGAGCTCGGACCGCACGAACACCGCACCCCGGAGGCCGTCCTGCACGACGCCGACCTGGCGATGTACCGCGACAAGCCGTCGGGTCATCGTGACCTCGGTCTCGGTCAGAATCGTCGATCGAACAACACTCACGCCTCCTGACAGACTGGTCGGCGTGATCATCGAACACGCGGTGCTGCCCGTTCGCGCAGGTCTGGCCGAGGACTTCGAGGCCGCGTTCGCCGAGGCCGCGCCGATCATCGCGTCGATGCCGGGTTTCGGTGGGTTGTCGCTGTCGCGGTGCGTCGAACGTCCGGACAGCTATCTGCTGCTGGTGCGCTGGGAACAGCTGACCGACCACACCGCGGGTTTCCGCGGATCGCCGGAATATCAACGCTGGCGGGCGCTGTTGCACCACTTCTACGACCCGTTTCCCGTGGTCGAGCACTTCACGCCGATCGTCGGTGGCGATCTGTTCGCCGAGTAGACTCGACAACTCTGTTCTCGCCGGTGACAAAGGAGTCCTGTTTTGCCCGACCGCCTCGCCGATGATCGCGCCGCGGAACAGCAGTACCTCTCGGTGCTCTACGACCGGCTCGACGGCATGCGCGACTACGCGCAGAACCGGCTCAAGACCGTGCTGCTGGAGTCCGGCGGCACCCCGCAGGCACGCAGTGAGCGCGAGTCGTTCACCCAGCTCTACAGCGAGGACCTGGCCAAATACGACGCCGCCGAGCACGGTCTGTGCTTCGGCCGGATCGATCTGGACGGCGACGAGCCCGAGGCCCGCTACATCGGCAGGCTCGGCATCCTCGACGAGGACAACGACTACGAGCCGCTGCTGCTGGACTGGCGCGCTCCCCTGGCCCGCCCGTTCTACCTGGCGACCACCGCCAATCCCGAGGACGTGGTCCGGCGCAGGCACATCCGCTCGCGCAACCGGGCGGTCACCGCGATCACCGACGAGTACCTGGACCTGCGGGCCGCCGAGCGCGACGGCGCGGTCGGCACCGACGACGGGGTCGGCGGCGAGAGCGCGCTGCTGTCGGCGCTCAACGCCGCTCGCACCGGCCACATGAACGACATCGTCGAGACCATCCAGAGCGAGCAGGACGCGATCATCCGCTCCGAGCACAAGAGTGTGCTGGTGGTCCAGGGCGGGCCGGGTACCGGCAAGACCGCGGTCGCGCTGCACCGCGCCGCCTACCTGCTGTACACCTACCGGCAGCAGCTGGCCAAGAGCGGCGTGCTGATCATCGGCCCGAACGCGACCTTCCTCGACTACATCGGCCAGGTGCTGCCCTCGCTCGGTGAGACCGGCGTGCTGCTGTCGACCATCGGCGACCTGTATCCCGGGGTGAAGGCCGTGCGCGAGGACACCCTGCGCGCCGGCGAGATCAAGGGCTCCCTCGACATGCTCGAGGTGCTCAAGCAGGCGGTGCGCGATCGCCAGGAGGTGCCGGCCGAACCCGTACGACTCACCTTCGACGGCTATCCGGTGACGCTGGATCGCAAGATCGCGACCAAGGCCAGGGGCCGGGCCAGGTCCTCGCGCCGCCCGCACAACCTGGCCAGGCCGATCTTCGCGTCCTCGGTGATCGACGCGCTCACCGATCAGCTGGCCGCGACGATGGGCGCCGACCTGTCCGGCGGGACCAGCCTGCTCAGCTCGGCCGACCTCACCGAGATCGGCGACGAGATGCGCGCCGACCCGCAGGTCCAGGCCGCGATCAGCGCGCTCTGGCCGATCCTGTCCCCGCAGGAGGTGCTGGCCGACCTGCTGGCCGACCCGGCCCGGCTCGACCGCGCCGCCAAGACTCTCAGCGCCGAGGACCGGGCCGAGCTGGTCCGCAACGACGACGGCACGTTCGGCGCCGCCGACGCCCCGCTGCTCGACGAACTCGCCGAGCTGCTCGGCGTGGACGACACCGAGGAACGCGAACGCGCCCGCCGCCGCTGGCGCGCCCAGCTGGCCGAGGCGCAGGACGCCCTCGACATCCTCACCGGCTCCGCGCCCCAGGACATCGAGGACGAACTCGACCCCGAGATCCTCATGGCCTACGACCTCATCGACGCCTCCCAGCTGGCCCAGCGCCAGGAGTTCGGCAACCGGCAGACCACCGCCGAGCGCGCGGCGGGCGACCGCACCTGGACCTACGGTCACGTGATCGTCGACGAGGCGCAGGAACTGTCGCAGATGGCCTGGCGCATGGTGATGCGGCGCATTCCGAACCGGTGGATCACCGTGGTCGGCGACGTCGCCCAGACCGGCGATCCGGCGGGCGCGTCGTCGTGGCAGCGGGTGCTGGAACCGTATGTGGCGCAACGCTGGAAGCTCACCGAGCTGACCGTCAACTACCGCACCCCCGCCGAGATCATGGCCGTGGCCGCCGATGTGCTGGCTGCGATCGACCCCGGCGTGCGGGTGCCGCGTTCGGTCCGCGAGACCGGCAATCCGCCCCGGGCCTACCGGGTTCGGCCCGCCGAGCTGGCCGGCGAGGTGGCGCGGCTGCTCGAGGCCGAGCACGGTCCCGGCACCAGCGCGGTCCTCGCGCCGGCCGCGCTCGTCCCCGAGCTGTCCACGCTGGCCGGGGAATCGGTGCAGGTTCTGACCGTGCACGATGCCAAGGGTCTCGAGTTCGACCGGGTGTATCTGGTGGAACCGCAGGCGATCCTGGACGAGTCGCCGCGCGGGCTCAACGACCTCTACGTGGCGCTGACCCGTGCGACCCAGCGCCTGGCGGTCGTGCACGCCGACAAGCTGCCCGAGGTGCTGTCCGCGCTCGGCTAGGCGCGCCCCTCAGTCGCGATCGGCCTCGGCCAGCAGGCCGGTGACCAGCGCGTCCAGCCCGGTCGCGTAGGTGCTCACGGCGTCGAATTCGGTCCAGCGGGAACCGACTTCGGCCAGTCGCGGCATCGCGTCGGGGTCGAGGTTCGCGAAGACCTCGGCGCGATAGGTGGGGCCCTGCGCGGCGCGGCGGGCCGAGCGGCCGGTGACGATCAGATCGCCCGCGGTGTAGTGCCAGATGGCGCGGTAGGCGGCCACCGCGCGGTCGATGTTCAGCCCCGCGGCGATGGCGGCGTCGATGATCGTCTCGGGTACCCACAGGGCCGAGCGGCCGAACAGATCGCCGTTCACCAGCACCTCCACGATCCAGGCGTGCGCCGCGAGCGCGTCGTACATCGCGGTGGCGGCCACCAGGATCCGCTGCCGGGGATCGTCGGGCAGCGCGGGCCAGGTGATGCCGTCGGCGTAGTCGTCGAGGAGCAGGCGCAGCAGCTCGTCCTTGTCGCGGACGTGGTGGTAGAGGGCCATCGGGGTGCACTCCAGCGCACCGGCGAGCCTGCGCATGGTCAGTTTCTCGACGCCGTCGGTCTCGATCACCGCGTGCGCGGCGGCGACGATGTCGCCACGGGTCAGGCGCGCCGGTCTGCCGGTACGTGCGGGCTGCGAGGACGGTGTCGGCATGGGTCCATCTTGACCCATCCGACGGCGGGGGTATGGACACGGGGCCGCCGGTGCGGTTAGTTTTTATACATGTATAAAAACTCGTCGCCGCCGCATCCCCGCGCCGTACTCACCGCCGTGGGCGTCGCGCAGTTCATGGTCGCCCTCGACATGGCCGTGATGAACGTCGCGCTGCCCGCCATCGGGGACGCGCTCGGCTTCGCCCCACTGGACCTGGCCTGGGTGGTGCACATCTACGCCCTGACCTTCGGCGGCTTCCTCCTGCTCGGCGGCAAGGCGAGCGATCTGTACGGCCGCCGCCGACTGTTCACGGCGGGGCTGGTCGCCTTCGGCATCGCCTCGCTGGCGGGCGGGCTCGCGCAGGCGCCGTGGCAGCTGGTGGCCGCGCGCGCCGCGCAGGGCATCGCGGCGGCCGCGGTGGCGCCCGCCGCCCTGGCCACGCTCACCACGGCGTTCCCCGAGGGGCCCGCCCGCGTCCGCGCGCTGGGCGTGTGGGGCGGGGTGAACGCGGCGGGCGGAGCACTGGGCATCCTCGTCGGCGGCGTGCTCACCGAGTACGCCGACTGGCGCTGGGTGATGCTGATCAATCTGCCGATCGTCGCGGTCGCGCTGCTGGCCACCGCCGCGGGTGTGCCCGCCGACCGGCCGTCGACCGGCGCAGGCCGACTCGACCTCATCGGCGCCGCGCTGGCCACCGGCGGCGTCGGCGTGCTCATCACCGGCATCGTCCGCACCGATCGGCACGGGTGGATCTCGGCCGACACCGGCGCGACACTGGCGGTGGCCGCGGCCCTGCTGATCGGCTTCGCCCTCGCGGAAAGGCAGGTTCGCCACCCACTGCTCCGGTTCGGACTGCTGCGCAACCGCTGGGTACTCGGCGGCAACCTGTTCGTCCTGTGCGCCGCCGCGGGCCAGTTCTCGGCGTTCTACCTCGTGTCGCTGTACATGCAGCGTGTCCTGCGGATGAGCGCGGGCGCCACCGGCGCGGCCTTCGTCCCGTTCTCGCTGTGTGTCATCGTCGGCACGCTGGTCGCGACCCGGGTCGGCGCCCACCGATCGCCGCGCCCGCTACTGATCGGCGGCGCGCTGCTGACCGCCACCGGGATCGGCTGGTTGGCCGCGATCAGTCCCGACGGCAGTTTCCTCGCCGACGTGCTCGGCCCCTCGATCGTGGGCGGTTTCGGACTCGGCCTGTGCCTGGCCCCGGTCGCCGCGGCCGCCGTCACCGCCGTCGCGCCGGGCGATGCCGGGATGGCCTCCGGGGTGTTCAACAGCGCCCGCCAACTCGGTGGCAGCGTCGGCGTCGCGGCGCTGGCTACCTTCGCCGCCGCCAGGTCCGGCGCGGGCACCGACGCGGCGGCACTCAACAGCGGCTACGCCTTCGCGCTCGGGATCGCCGCCCTGCTCTTCGTCGCGGCCGCGGCGATCGCCGTCCTCGTTCTCCCCGGCCCCGACCGCACGAAAACCACTGTCCGCGAGGACCTTCCCGCGGCAGCACAGTGAAAGGAAAGCCGATGTCCCCCATCGACCTGTTCGACCGCGCCCTGCGATTGCGGCCCGACGGCACCGTCGAAGCCGGCGAGCGCCGCATGGCCGCCGACGACGGCGGCTGGCAGCTGGCCGCCTTCCACGTCGACTCCGATGCCGACGTCCACGCCGATCACTGGGAGATGCATCCCGCCGGCGACGAGGCGGTGTGCTGCCTGCGCGGCGCGCTGCGCCTGTATCTGCGCCCCGAGTCGCCGGGCGCACCGGAGACCGCCGTGCGGCTGACGGCCGGCACCGCGTTCCTGGTGCCGCGGCACCGCTGGCACCGGATCGAACTCGACGAACCGTCCGACATCGTGTCGATCGGATTGCGTGGCGGCACAAGGCAGGAGCCGGTCGAACGCTGACCGCTCCGCCGGAAAACACTCGAGGGCGCTGCCGAAGCAGCGCCCTCGAGGTCGTGATCGAACGAAATCAGCGAACGGTGTGCACGATCAGCACGTCCGAGCGCGACTTGCGGGCCACATCCGAGGGCACCGAGCCCAGCAGGCGGCCGGTCAGGGTGTTCAGGCCCCGGTTGCCGACGACCAGCAGATCGGCCTTGGTCTCGTTGACCAGGTCGAGCAGCGAATCGACCGGCTCGCCGACGATGGCGCGCTCGACGATGTTCTTCGCCCCGGCGGCCACCGCCTTCTCCCGGGCTACATGCAGGATCTCGTTGGTCGGCGCCGAGCCACGCACCTGGTAGGCCTCGTCCTTGAGCACGTCGGCCGCGGCGGCGACGTCGCGATCGTCGGTCGGGAAGTAGGCACAGGCCAGCACGAGAGTCGCGTCCGCGTCGCCGGCGAGCGCTGCGGCCTTCTCCACGGCGACGTACGACGAATCCGAGCCATCAGTACCGACGACAATGGTCCGGTAGGCGGTCATCTCTCCTCCAACTTGGTCGGTGCCAGCACCGACCAAACCCGGGAATCGAGCGTCAGCGCGGCAATTGGGTCGACCCTAACGCCAAAACAGGCCGATTTATCGACAAATCGCAACAGATCACATCGGGAGTGTTGACACCGGTCGGCACCCTGCCGGTGCTCTTCGCGACAGTCGCGAAGATTCACCTGCGACAACCAGACCGCGACTCGCGGAAACTGTGGCCTATCACAACACAATCAACGCGCCTGCGCGGCTGGGACTTTGCTCACATCAGCCGGAAAAACTGGGCAGTCCGCAGGCGGCGCTTCCGGTACCGGTCGAGGGCGCGACGGTCACCGTGGTCGGCACGATCCACCGAGTGCTGATGCCGACGACTTTCGCGGTCAGTTCGTGCTGCCCGGCGGTGGCGGGCCGCCAGGACGTGGCGGTGGTGCCGATGGCGGGCACCTCCACGGTGCCGATCACCGCGCCGTTGTCGTAGAACGTCACGTCGGCACCGGAGTCGCCACTGCTGTAGCCGACGACGTTGACCGCGGTGACCGTGTACGAGCAGCCGGCTTGCTGATCGGAGCCCTCGACCGCGACGCGCTGGGTCGAGTCGGCGTGCGCGAACGGCGCGACCAGCGCGGCCGTCGCCAGGACCGTGGCGAGACCGGAGCCGGCCAGACCCAGCCGGGTGCTCGGGCGGAAAGATGTTGTCACCGTCGATGTCCTCACTCTCCAGCAGCAGCGACCGCTGCGAATGCGCTGAGACTATCCACGGACACCGCCGTTCCCCGCCGAAACGACAATATTTCAGATACCCGATTTCTGGGGTCTCGACAGCGCGTCAGCCCGGCGTGGGTACCGCACTCGCCTGCGCTTTACGCGCGTATTCCCACGGTGACATCCCGATCTCGGCGGTGAATTCCCTACTGAAATGGGCCTGATCGAAATAGCCGAGGTCGGCGGCCAGACTCGCCAGATCGGGTCTGTCGCCGCGCGCGAGCAGATCCGCGGCGTCCTGCAACCGGAATCGGCACAGCACCCATTTCGGCCCGGCCCCGACATACCGGCGGAACAGCCGCTGCAACGTCCGGATGGGGACCGCGAAGCGATCGGTCACCTGGTCGACCCGGGTGAGCGCGGGATCGGCCGCCATCGCGGCGACGATCCGCGACACCAGCGCGTAGTGCGGGTCGTCGGCGAGACCCCGCCCGGCGAAGAAGTCCTCGACGATCGCCACCCGCGCCGCGTCGGAGGACTCCGCCAGCACGAGGTCGGCCAGTCCCGCCGCGGCGGGCAACACCTCGGCCAGGGGGGCCGAATCATCACGCAGCGCACCGACATCCATGCCGGTGAAGGCACCGAACCCACCGGGCCGGAACCGGAGGCCGAAGGTCTCCCCCTCGCCGTCGAGTTCGCGCACGTATTTCCTGGTACTCACCCCGTTGACGAAGCCGCCCGTGCGCGTGGTGCTGCGCTCGAAGGTGACGTTCACGCACGGGAACGACAACACCTCGGCGCGATACGCGGGCTTACCCCGCAGATCCCAGCGCACGATCCAGTACCGGTCGGCGAACCCGGCCAGCGCGGGCCCGACCGCCAGCCGGTCCAGCGATCGATGCCTGGCCTGCTCCCCCGGATGCAGAATGCCCTTCATATCGGCGGGATCCGGCCGCGTCATCGGATCTGTCGCTTTCTTACAAGATCGGCGGCCACCGGCCGACCAGGATCGAAGACATGACCGATCCCGTTGCGCCCGTTCCGGAGGGCTACCACTCCATCACCTGTTTCCTGGCCGTGCCCGACGGCAACGCCGCCATCGCCTTCTACACCGAGGTCTTCGGCGCGAAGGTGCTCAGCCGGGCCGATCTGCCCGACGGGCAGCCCGCGCACGCCGAACTGCTGATCGGCGATTCCACGCTGCAACTGGGTATGCCCATGCCCGACAACAACGTTCGCGCACCCGAGGACTGGGTGCACACCTCGATCGTGCACTACTGCCCCGATGTCGATGCCGTGATCGCCCGCGCGGTCGCCCACGGTGCCCGCACCGCCGAACAGCCGCAGACCTTCGTCAACGGCGAGCGGTTCGGCGTGGTCATCGACCCGTTCGGCCACCGGTGGGCGGTGATCACCCGCATCGAGGAGATGACGCGGGAGGAAGCCGACCGCCGCATCGCCGCCTGGATGGCGGAATCGAGTTAGCGGTCGGCGTCGCCGGGGTGGCGCGGTGGGCATGATCAGCTCAGGCCCGCGGCGTCCATGCCGCGTAGTTCCTTCTTCAGGTCGGCGATCTCGTCGCGCAGGCGGCCCGCGAGCTCGAATTGCAGTTCGCGGGCGGCGTTCATCATCTGATCGGTGAGGGAGGCGACCAGGTCGGCCAGCTCGGCGCGCGGCATGGACTTCACGTCGCGTTCGGCGTAGATGCCCGCGCTGACGGCCCGGCCGGGCTCGCCCTGGGCGCGCCTGCCGCGGCTGACATTGCGACCCGATCCGCCGACGGCGACCTCGTCGTCGGCCTCCAGGTACACCTGATCCAGGATGTCGGCGATCTTCTTGCGCAGCGGCTGCGGGTCGATGCCGTTGGCCTCGTTGTAGGCGACCTGCTTGGCGCGGCGGCGATCGGTCTCGTCGATCGCGTGCCGCATCGAATCGGTGATCTTGTCCGCGTACATGTGCACTTCACCGGAGACGTTGCGCGCCGCGCGGCCGATGGTCTGGATGAGGCTGGTGCTCGACCGCAGGAAGCCTTCCTTGTCGGCGTCCAGAATCGCCACCAGCGACACCTCGGGCAGGTCGAGGCCCTCGCGCAGCAGGTTGATGCCGACGAGCACGTCGTACTCGCCCAGCCGCAGCTGGCGCAGCAGCTCCACCCGGCGCAGGGTATCGATCTCGGAGTGCAGGTAGCGCACCCGCACGCCGAGGCCGAGCAGGTAGTCGGTGAGGTCCTCGGCCATCTTCTTGGTGAGGGTGGTGACCAGCACGCGCTCGTCGCGCTCGGTGCGCTGGCGGATCTCGTGCACCAGATCGTCGATCTGGCCCTTGGTCGGCTTCACCACCACCTGCGGGTCGACCAGGCCGGTCGGGCGGATGACCTGCTCGACGACCTCGCCACCCACCTGGCCCAGCTCGTACGGGCCCGGTGTCGCCGACAGATAGACCGCCTGACCGATCCGATCGGCGAACTCCTCCCAGGTCAGCGGGCGGTTGTCGACCGCCGACGGCAACCGGAAACCGAACTCGACCAGGTTGCGCTTGCGCGACATGTCACCCTCGAACATGCCGCCGATCTGCGGCACGGTGACATGCGACTCGTCGATGACGAGCAGGAAGTCGTCGGGGAAGTAGTCCAGCAGGGTGGCCGGCGCCGACCCGGCCGGACGGCCGTCGATGTGGCGCGAGTAGTTCTCGATGCCGGAGCAGAACCCGACCTGGCGGATCATCTCGAGGTCGTATTCGGTGCGCATGCGCAACCGCTGCGCCTCGAGCAGCTTGCCCTGCTTCTCCAATTCGGCCAGCCGCGCGGCCAGTTCGGCCTCGATGTCGGCGACCGCGCGCTCCATCCGCTCCGGACCCGCGACGTAGTGGGTGGCGGGGAAGATGCGCAGCGAGTCGACCTGGCGGACGACGTCACCGGTGAGCGGGTGCAGGTAGTACAGCGCCTCGATCTCGTCACCGAAGAACTCGATGCGGACCGCCAGCTCCTCGTAGGACGGGATGATCTCGACGGTGTCACCGCGCACCCGGAACGAGCCGCGGGTGAACGCCATGTCGTTGCGGGTGTACTGCACGTCGACGAGCAGGCGCAGCAGCGCGTCACGGTCGATCTCGCCGCCGACATCGAGCTGCACGGAGCGGTCCAGGTACGACTGCGGGGTGCCGAGGCCGTAGATGCACGACACCGAGGCGACCACGACGACGTCACGGCGCGAGAGCAGGCTCGAGGTCGCCGAGTGTCGCAGGCGCTCGACGTCGTCGTTGATCGAGCTGTCCTTCTCGATGTAGGTATCGGTCTGGGCGATGTACGCCTCGGGCTGGTAGTAGTCGTAGTAAGAGACGAAATACTCGACCGCGTTGTGCGGCAACATCTCCCGCAGCTCGTTGGCCAGCTGGGCGGCGAGGGTCTTGTTGGGCGCCATCACCAGCGTGGGCCGCTGCAGCTTCTCGATCAGCCACGCGGTGGTCGCCGACTTGCCGGTGCCGGTGGCACCGAGCAGGACGACGTCCTTCTCCCCCGCGGTGATCCGCCGTTCCAGCTCGGCGATGGCGGCGGGTTGGTCACCGGCGGGCTTGTGCTCGCTGACCACCTCGAACTGCCCGCCCGCACGCTCGATGGTGCCGACAGGGCGGTGCTCGGAATGAGCCAGCGGGTGCCCCCGCTCCTCGTACCCTTCCGTCGGGATCTCGGTTGCGAATGCCATGCCCACCAGGTTAGGCCCGACCACCGACAAGTCGCGCGGACAGCACGCACACCGGCGCCGATCCGGCGACACGCGTGCGCCACGCCGAGGCAGCGCTCGTGGGCCCGGTGTCGTTCGGATGAACTTCTGCTCAGCGGCGAAGCCGCTCACCTGCGCGGACGCCGGGCCGCGCGCGGCCCGCAGCATCGTGGCGACCCCAGGCGCGCGAGCACATCGCCTGGTCCGACCCGTGCCCGCGATCATCCAGCCGCGCCACCGCAACTTCGGAGCATTCGGCAGCGATGTCCGAAAAGTCCCATGTCCCAAGGATATTCACAGCGATGTGGTCCAGCAGACACGGCGCGTGACGCACATCCGGGCGTACCCTGAGTTGATCATCGGCACGTGGTGAAGGACAAGGCCATGAGCGCACTGCTTCCTCTGCTCGTCGCGGCTCCGGCGGTCACCGGATTCGCGGGATACTTCGCACGGGAGATCCGCGGCCCGCAGCCGCCGCCGGTCACCACCCCCACCGCGCCGCCGCCGGGCCGCCCCCGCGTCGAGTACTTCGACGTGGCAGAACTCACCAGCACCGACGCCAAGGGCTACATCCGGCCCGTCGACCGGTACGAGGTGCAGCCGTGGGGCGTCTACCTCGCCCGCACCGTCGACCGGCCGCGCGGCCGCTACGAGGAGTCCTGGCTGCTGCCCGGACCCGCCGTGCGCGCCACCATCGAGCACGATCGCCCCGGCCACCACCGCAGTCACGACTACGTCCTCGACATCGTCGAGTTCGTCCAGGTCGGGCCCAAACGCTGGCAGGCCACCGACTACTTCCTCGACATCGCGGTCCGCCGCGGCCGGTCGGCGACCCTGCGCGGTGCGGGCGAGCTGCTGGCCGCCCACGCCGCGGGTCACGTCGACACCGCCCAGGCCGATCGCGCCTTCGCCCGGGCCGCGGCCGTCCTGGACGGCCTCGCCGCCAACGACCACGATGTCGAGCAGTGGTTGCGCTCGCGGGAGATCACCCTGACCTGGATGTGAGCGGGCCCGGCCGGCCACCGGTAGATTTTCCGGTCATGACGCAGGCTTCCACCGTGCACGTGCATCCGCCCAAGATCGAGTACTTCGACGTCGCGGCGCGGACGAACACCGATCCGAAGGGGTTCGTCCGGCCGGTGGAGGTCTACCGGGAGCAACCGTGGGGCCTGTACATGGGCAGGCACTCCGACCATCCGAATTTCCACTACCTGGAATCGTGGGTGCTGCCCGAGCTCTCGCTGCGGGCGACGAAGTTCCACCACAATCCGGGGGTGGAGCGCTGGCAGGACGTCTACGTCGATGTCGGGGCGTTCACCCGCGAGTCGGCCACGCTGTGGAAGTCGGTCGATCACTACCTGGATCTGCTGGTGCGCACGGGCCGCGAGGTCGAGCTGGTCGATGTCGACGAGCTGCTGGCCGCGCACGCCGACGGCCTGCTCGACGCGGCGGACTGCCAGGCCGCGATCGAGCACGCGACCGCCGCGATCGACGGGATGGCCGCGCACGGGCACTCGCTCGAGGCCTGGCTGGCCACCCGTGGCATGACCCTGACCTGGCGCTGAAACGACGAAACCGCCCCGACCTCCGGTAGTGAGATCGGGGCGGTTTCCGCTCGGGGAGGATCAGCCGGCCGACAGGCTCGGGAACAGATCCGCCAGGCCGCCGCCGCAGCCCGCGCTGCCGGTCGCGGCCGCCTCGCCCACGGTGACGGTGATCGAGTCGCTGATCAGCAGCTGCCGCGCCTCGAGCTTGTGCTGTCCCGCCGTGGTGGGCTTCCAGGTGATGCTCACCGTGCCCGAGAGCAGCGACGGCGACACCGGGCTGCCCGGGATGTCGACGCCGTTGTCGGTGAACTTCACCGAGGTCAGCCGATCGACCTCGACGCTGGCGGTCAGCTTGTAGCTGCATCCGACTTTGTGGTCGGACCCAGCCACGGTGAGGTTGCCGACCCACGCCGAGGCCTGCGGTGCGGCCAGCACGACGCTGGCGGCGACGGCGCCGAGTGCGGTGATGCCGAAGCCCGCACGGCCGAACTGACGGTGATGTGTTGTCATACGCGCTACAACTTCCCTGTGAACCGAGTCACCGGCTGGTGACTCGGCACAATGTACCCAGCGCGCGACGCCGTTCGGCCACTTTTTGAAACATTGATGTTTAACAGATTGGTCTCGGGTCAGACGCGCGCCCCAGCCCACTCGGTGACCACCGGATAGACCGCGTCGAACCACGGTTCCTTCACCGCGTAGTACGCCTGCGCCGCCGCCTCCCCGGTCTTGCCCGCCGCCGCCTGCTCGGCCTCGCGCTTGATCACCAGATACGCCGCACGCGCGTCCTCGTCCTGGCGCAGCCAGTCCCGCAACGCGAGCGCGAACTGCTGGCCGGGCGAATCCTGCACGCGCAGATGGATATTCGCCGGACGGGCCGGATCGGCATTGCCGTGCAGGCGCTTGCCCCAGCGAGCCAGGTCGGTGCCATCGGGGTCGCCGGGGGTGGGCTTCGGGTTGTCGTGGGTGACCGACGGCGCGAGTGGGAACCCGGCCCCGGCCAGCGCGTCGGCCAGCGACTCGGCGGTGGCCAGGTCGGCCACCGTCACCTGGATGTCGATGATGTCCTTGGCGGGCAGACCGTGCACCGCGGTCGAGCCGATGTGGTCGATCCGCACCGCCGACGCGCCACACGCCAGGTGCAGCCGGGCGATGATCCGGCGGGCCTGGGCGGCCCAGTCCGGATCGGCGGGCACCAGCCGGTAGGGGGCGCCGGCGCGGACGCCCTCGCGCTGATTGCGTTCGAACGGCACCAGTCGCTCGGTCCACAGCGCGCGCACCTGGGCCTCGACGATCTCGGGGGCGCCGTTGTTGTCCAGCCACACGTCGGCGACCGCGTGCCGCTGCTCGTCGGTGGCCTGCGCGGCGATCCGGGTGCGCGCGTCGGCCTCGGCCACCCCGCGCTGCTCCACCAGCCTGCGCAGCCGGGTCTCGATCTCGGCGCCGACCACCAGGACCAGCTGCATGAGCGGGGCCAGCCCGTTCTCGACGAGCAGCGGAATGTCCTGCACGACGATGGCCTGCTCCGGCGCCGCGCCGATCAGCTCGGCGGTGCGCGCGCCGACCAGCGGATGCGTGATCGCGTTGAGTTTGCCCCGGGACTCGTCGTCGGCGAAGGCGACCGCGGCCAGCGCGGGCCGGTCGAGACTGCCGTCGGCGGCGAGAATGCCCGATCCGAACGCCTCGACCAGCGCGGCCAGGCCCGGCGTGCCGGGCGCGACGACCTCGCGGGCGATCGCGTCGGAGTCGATCAGCACCGCCCCGCACTCGACCAGGGTCCGCGCCACTGTGGATTTACCCGCTCCCATGCCTCCGGTGAGGCCGATCCGCAACATGGGGCCCAGTCTCGCAGACGCCGCGCCGTGTGGTCCCCGGCCTCGGATTCTTTCCGACACGCCCAGGCGCCGACCGGCGCAAATCCGAGGTCGGGCGAGTCGCGTGGATTAATGTTCGCGCTGGCGAGAAGGCCAGCTCCAGCTACCGAAGGATGATCATGGGCACCACAGACCACCGGACGGCTCGCCACCGCCTGGGAATGCCCGGCGGTGTGCATTGCATCGAACACCCCGCTGTCGCAGCGACTCTCGCCGAATACCGCCGATCCTGGTTCACCGCCCTGATCTCCCCCGCCCGGCACAGCTTCGCCGCGATGCGCAAACGGCCCAGCATGGCGGCCGCCGCCGGCTACTGGGTCCCCGCCGCCGCGAGCTGACTCTCCCGCGACAGCGCGCACCGGGCCCGGCGATCATCGCCGGGCCCGCGCCGTGTCACACTCCGACCAGTCCGCTCGGCGCACGCCTGCTGCCCGGCTGCTGGGTCGGCATCGTGTTCGGCGGCACCGGATAGGGCGCGCCCTGACCGAGGGTGCCCGCCGCGATGTTCGGCCCGCACTGCGCGACCGCCGCGTCCGCCTTGGGCCGCGGGTCGGGCAGCACCGGCTTCGTCGCGTTCGGCGCGGCCGCGAAGTCGAAGGTCGAGGTCATGTCCCCGGTGACGCCGCGCCGCCACGCGGTCAGGTTCGGCACGTCGACCCCGAACCGGGTTTCCAGCAGCCGCAGTTGCGAGGTGTGGTCGAAGGTCTGCGACGCGACCAGCCCGCCGCGGCTGTAGGGCGAGACCACCAGGCACGGTACTCGGTAACCGAGGCCGATCGGCCCGGCGATACCCCCGGCGGCGGGCACCCGGTCCAGCGGCACGGTCAGGAACTCCCCGGCCGTGCCCGGGGGCGGCGTCGGCGGGACGACGTGATCGAAGAAGCCGCCGTTCTCGTCGTAGCTGATGATCAGCGCGGTCTTCTCCCACACCGCCGGATTCGACGTCAGGATGTCGAGCAGCTGCACGATCCCGAGCGCGCCGAACGCGGCGGGCAGGGCCGGGTGCTCACAGTGCAGCACCGAGGGCACCACCCACGACACCGCGGGCAGGGTGTTATCGGCGACGTCGGCCTGGAAGTCGTTGGGGTACACCGGCGCGATGCCACGCCGGGCCGGCTCGGAGTTCGGGTCGGCGGCCTGGGTGAAGCAGCCCATCATGCCGTCCAAGATCATCGACGAGGCCGGCCCGACATCGCGGTTGCTGTAGATCTTCCAGCTCACGCCCGCCTCGGACAGGTTCTCCGGGTAGGTGCGCCAGCTGTAGACGTTCTTGGGGATGAGCGTCGGCGTCTCCACCAGCGGGCCACCGGCCAGCCCGTCGGGATCGATGGTGGCGCTGACCCAGTACAGCCGGTTGGGGTCGGTCGGGCCGAGCACCGAGCAGTGGTAGTTGTCGCAGAGGGTGAACGCCTGCGCCAGCTCGGTGTGGATCGGAATGTCTTCGGGCAGGTAGTAACCCATCGCCGCGGGGGCGTTGGCCGGGCCGACCGAAGCCACCGACATCGGCATCCAGCCGTCGTTGCGGCCGTGGTTGAACGCTTGGTGCATACCCGGCCAGGTGTGGTCGGGGTCGTTGATGCATTCGCCGTCGAGGGTAGCGCCACGGGTGGTGTCGAGCCGGAACGGTTCGACGAAACCGTCTGCGGTGGGCCCGATTCCGGGCGACCAGCCGTACTGGCGCCACGACGCCGAGGCCTCACCGAATCCCCGCACCCCCGACAGGGTGCCGAAATAGTGGTCGAAGGACCGGTTTTCCTGCATGAGCAGCACGAAGTGCTCGATGTCGCCGAGCCCGCCCAGCCCGGCGGGGTCGGCGGCGAAGGCACGGTCGATGATCGGATTCGCCCAGGAGGCAAGCGTTCCCACGGCGCCGGCGGCCATCGCCTTGGCCAGGAACTGTCGCCGGTTGAGGCCGGAGAAGGGACCAGAACTCATGTCGATGGAGCGCCTTTCCCGAGGAGGGGACGGAGCGATCGGCGCCGACACTACTCCACCGGACCCGGGAAAAGGCCGAAGGCCCCGGTCCGTGTGGACCAGGGCCTTCGGTACTGCTCTACCCGAATCAGGCGTTGCCGGAGAGCTTCTCCCGCAGAGCCGCGAGCTGCGCGTCGCTGGCGAGCGAACCGCCGGCGGACTCGGCCGGGCCGGAGGAGGCCTGCGAGCTGCCACTCTCGGAGGAGTAGTTGCCCGAGGCGGGACCGCCGTTGGCGGCCTCGGCGGCAGCGTCGGCTGCCATCTTCTCCATCTGAGCGGTGTGCATCTTGTGGCGACGCTCGGCCTCGGCGTAGCGGCCTTCCCACTCTTCACGCTGCTTGTCGAAGCCCTCGAGCCATTCGTTGGTCTCGGGATCGAAGCCCTCGGGGAAGATGTAGTTGCCCGCATCGTCGTAGCTGTCGGCCATGCCGTACTTCGACGGGTCGAACTCGGCGTGGTAGTCCTCGTTCGCCTGCTTCAGCGACAGCGAGATCCGGCGACGCTCCAGGTCGATGTCGATGACCTTGACCATCGCGTCGTCGCCGACGGCGACAACCTGGTCCGGGACCTCGACGTGGCGCTCGGCCAGCTCGGAGATGTGGACCAGGCCCTCGATGCCCTCTTCGACGCGCACGAACGCACCGAACGGAACCAGCTTGGTGACCTTGCCGGGCACGATCTGGCCGATGGCGTGGGTCCGGGCGAACTGACGCCATGGGTCTTCCTGGGTCGCCTTGAGCGACAGGGAGACGCGCTCGCGGTCCAGATCGACGTCGAGAACCTCGACGGTGACCTCGTTGCCGACCTCGACGACCTCGGACGGGTGGTCGATGTGCTTCCAGGACAGCTCGGAGACGTGCACCAGGCCGTCGACGCCACCCAGGTCCACGAAGGCACCGAAGTTGACGATCGAGGAGACCACACCCTTGCGGACCTGGCCCTTCTGCAGCTGGTGCAGGAACTCGGAGCGGACCTCGGACTGGGTCTGCTCGAGCCAGGCGCGACGCGACAGAACCACGTTGTTGCGGTTCTTGTCGAGCTCGATGATCTTGGCCTCGATCTCCTTGCCGACGTACGGCTGGAGGTCGCGGACACGACGCATCTCGACGAGCGAGGCGGGCAGGAAGCCACGGAGGCCGATGTCGAGGATCAGGCCGCCCTTGACGACCTCGATGACGGTGCCCTTGACGGCCTCGTCCTTCTCCTTGAGCTCCTCGATCGTGCCCCACGCGCGCTCGTACTGCGCCCGCTTCTTCGACAGGATCAGGCGGCCTTCCTTGTCCTCCTTGGTGAGAACCAGGGCCTCGACCTCATCGCCCACGGAAACGACCTCGTTGGGGTCGACATCGTGCTTGATGGAGAGTTCACGGGAGGGGATGACGCCTTCGGTCTTGTAACCGATGTCGAGCAGGACCTCGTCACGATCGACCTTGACGATGGTTCCCTCGACGATGTCGCCATCGTTGAAGTACTTGATCGTGGCGTCGATGGCGGCGAGGAAATCCTCGGCGGAGCCGATGTCGTTGACGGCTACCTGCGGCGAGGTGACGGTGGTGGGCATATGTGGATTTGCTCCGGACGGATTGTGGTCGGTTGCGGACATTGGAACTTTCGGTACGCTGCGAGATCACCGCGACGAGGCGACGAAGGATACCGGGTAAGTATCGCACGGACCGCCACACTTGCTGGTGATCGAACTCAGCACGGGCGACTCCGTCATCGGATACCGTACGCATTCAACCCCGGCGCACAGCGCTCCTCGAAAGACACTCGCGTGCCTCAGCGTACGCGACCCGAGTCCAGCCGGGCAAACCACCCCCTCCACCCCGCCGATACCCTGGTCGCCGTGTCCGACGACGAACGCCATGCGCAGGCCAACGCGCTGCTGGGAACCACCGCGACCACCCGGACCAAGATCGGTTCGGCGGACAGCGAACGCGCGAGCAGGCGCTGGTGGGATGCCGATGCCGACCAGTACCACCAGACCCACGCCGACTTCCTCGGCGTCGACTCCCCCGGCGGCGAGTTCGTCTGGTGCCCGGAGGGCCTGCACGAGGGCGATATGGGTTTCCTCGGCGAGCTGACCGGCAGGTCCGTGCTCGAGATCGGCTGCGGTTCCGCGCCGTGTTCGCGCTGGCTCGCGGGCCAGGGCGCGCATCCGGTCGGGCTGGACCTGTCGATGGGGATGCTCGAGCGAGGTGTGGCCGCGATGGCGCGGGGCGGGCCGCGGGTGCCGCTGGTCCAAGGGGGCGCCGAGGCGCTGCCGTTCGCCGACGCCTCCTTCGATCTGGCCTGTTCGGCCTTCGGCGGTGTCCCGTTCGTCGCCGATTCCGCGCTGGTCATGCGCGAGGTCGCCCGGGTGCTGCGCCCGGGCGGGCGCTGGGTGTTCTCGGTGAACCACCCGATGCGCTGGATCTTCCCCGACGATCCCGGCGAGGACGGCCTCGTCGCGCGCATCCCCTACTTCGACCGGACCCCGTATGTGGAGGTCGACGGCGACGGCGTGCCCACCTATGTCGAGCACCATCGCACCATCGGCGACCGGGTCCGGGAGATCGTCGGCGCGGGCCTGACGCTGCTCGACATCGTCGAACCCGACTGGCCGGAGTGGCTGGACCGCGAATGGGGTCAGTGGTCGCCGCTGCGCGGGGAGATCTTCCCCGGCACCGCCATCTTCATCACCGAGAAGCCGCGCGTCTAGAACTCGGGCAGCGCCGCGAAGGCCGGGTCGACCCGCACGTTGGGCACGGTTTCGGCGACCCAGCGGCGAGCCCTGGTCAGCGCGTGATCGGGGAACACGGCGTCGAAGCGGACGTCGTCGGACAGCAGATAGGGCAGCCGACCGCGCAGCCCCGGCGCGTACGGGTGGGGCGGGCACATCTCACTGCGGTGGACCTGCGCACCGATCGAGGACTCCCGCAGCCCGGGCACCCCGGTCTCGGGACAGATGATCTGGAACACCGCGGAGCACCGATCCTTCGGTACCACGATCGAGGCGGCGAAGACGAGCTCGCCCCGCGGGCCCGGCAATTGTGTCTTCTCCACGCGCAGCAGCGCGGGCAGCTGGTCGACCCAGACCACGAACGCCTCGATGAGACAGCCGGTGCGGGCGTGGTGCTCGGCCAGCCGCCTGCGCAGCCGCGGCAGATCGTGCAGCCGCGCGGGCAGGTCGGGCGCGCCGTCGACATAGGTCAACGCGACGACATCACGAGTGGCCGGATTCCCCCAGGTCGTGTTGTCCAACTGCTGCATTCCAGGAATGTCGAACGAGATGGGCACCGGGACAACTTACCGGCGCGGACGAGTTCGGTTGTGCCCGTGCGCGGGAGAAGTCGCGACTCAGGCGGAAATGCGTTCTTCGACCAACTCCACCAGCCAGGAGTGGTGATCGGTCACCATCGCGCGGCTGCGCGGGGTGGCCAGCACCGGCGCCAGCGCGGTGCGGAACGCCGCGGCGGCGGCGCGGTCGTCGAAGTCGAGGTCGACCAGGACGCGGCCGGGATCGCCCTCGACGCGGCCGACGCGGTAGGTGCGGACCCCGTGGTCGGCGCGGAAGCGATCGTACTGATCGAAGGCCGCCTTCCAGGTGTCGTAGTCACGCACGGTGTTGTCGATGTGCAGGGTGGTGGTCATGATCGCCTCCGTGGCCGGGTCGAATGGGATGACTCGAGTGTGGGCCCGATCGATGCCCGGCCGACATCCCTGATGCTGGGGGGTTTTCGCCGTAGACTGAGCCGGTGCCGAGCGCCTTGGCCGACCGGGTGAGCCGGCTGTGCCGTGCCGATCATGCCGCCAAACGACTACGTGAACTCGTGTTGGCCGAGATCCGGCTGTCGATGCCGTTCACCGGCCACGTCTTCGCGCTCACCGACCCGGTCACCGCGGTCGCGACGGCGCCGCTGGCCGATGTGCCCGGGCTCGAGCTGGCGCGGCTGCCGGAACTGATCCGGGCTCGTTATCTCACCCCGCTCAATCGCTGGGACACCCTGCGCGGCACCGGCGCTCACTCCCTGCTCGACGCCACCGGCGGCGAACCCGACCGCTCGCTGCTGTGGCGCACCGCCCAGCGTGAGCTCGGCGTCACCGATTCGGCCACCGTCACCTTCGCCGACCGCTACGGCTGCTGGGGCTTTCTGGAGCTGCTGCGGGTCGACGAATCCCCTTTCACCAGAAGCGAACTCGCCGAACTCACCACCCTGACGCCGGCCGTCTCGACCGCGCTGCGCGCCACGGTCGGCGCCGGGTTCGTCGAATCCGACGCGCAGCTGCCCCCACTGGGCCCCGCGGTCGTCCTGCTCGACGACGCCTTGCGCGTGCGCTCCCAGACGGCCGCCGCCGCCGAATCCCTGCTCCGTCTGCTGCCCCCCGACGAACCGATCCCGCCGGTCCCCGCCTCGGTCTACAACGCCGGGGCCGCCCTGCTCGCCGCCGAGGCGGGCACCCCCATCGGCCCCGCGTCGGCCCGCATCCACCTGGGCGGCAACCGCTGGCTCACCGTGAAGGCCGATCGCCTCGGCGACCACGAGATCGCCGTCGCCCTGCAACCCAGCACCGCGGCCGAACGCCTTGACCTGTTCGCCCGCGCGCACGGCCTCTCGGCCCGCGAATCCCAGGTCCTCACCCTCCTCGCCACGGGCCTCGACTCCCGCGAGCTGGCCGCCGAACTCGTCCTGTCCGAGCACACCGTCAACGACCACGTCAAAGCCATCCTCGCCAAATCCGCCACCCGCACCCGCCAACGGCTCCTCACCCGAGTCCTCGGCAGCACCTGACGCGACCACTATGTCGATCGCGGCTTGCGGCCTGCCTGCTCGAGGGCCAGGCGCAGGGCGTATTCGATCTGGGAGTTGACGCTGCGCAGGTCGTCGGCCGCCCACTTGGCGATGGCCTCGTGGACGGCCGGGTCGAGCCGCAGCAGGACCTTCTTGGGTTCCTTCTTCGGCACCGTCATGGCGGTCAGGCGTAGAGGGATCCGGTGTTCACGACCGGCTGGGTGGCGCGGTCGCCGCAGAGGACGACGAGCAGGTTCGAGACCATGGCGGCCTTGCGTTCCTCGTCGAGTTCCACGGTGCCCGCCGCGGCGAGGCGGTCCAGCGCCAGGCCGACCATGCCGACCGCGCCCTCCACGATCTGGGTGCGCGCGGCGACCACCTGGGCGGCCTGCTGGCGGACCAGCATGGCCTGGGCGATCTCGGGCGCGTAGGCCAGGTGGGTGATCCGGGCCTCGATGACCTCGATGCCGGCGGTGAGGGTGCGCGCGCGCAGTTCCTCGGTGAGTTCCTCGGCCACCTCGGCGCCGTCGCGCAGGCTGGTCCGTGAATCGTCGTGCGCGTCGTAGGGGTGGGTGGTGGCCAGGTGCCGCACCGCCGCCTCGGACTGGGTCTCGACGTACTCCTCGTAGTCGTCGACCGCGAAGGCGGCCTTGAAGCTGTCGACCACCTTGTAGACGACGACCGCCGCGATCTCGACCGGATTGCCGTCGGCGTCGTTGACCTTCAGCTTCTGGGTCTCGAAGTTGCGCACCCGCAACGAGATCGACTTGCGGTCGGTGAGCGGGAGCACCGAGAAGAACCCGGGGTCCGACACCGAACCGACGTAGCGGCCGAAGAAGGTGACGACCTTGGCCTCGTTGGGGTTGACGATGATCAACCCGGTGGCCAGCACCGCCAGCACCAGCACCACCACGGCCGCGGCGACCGCGCCCGCCCAGGCGAGCGCCCCACCGTCGTGCTGGGTGGCGGCGATGAACGCGAACACGGCGGCGGCGCCGAACACCAGGGTGAGCACCAGCCACCCCAGCAAGACGACGAACCCGTTGACGCGGAATGCGGACCGCAGCTCCATGACATCCTCCCGATATCTGAGTGATATCACTAAGATAGTAGATACCGGGCGGATCGACAAGCCGTGGCTACGCGGGCGCGATGTTGCGGTTGAAGCGAAACATGTTGCGCGGGTCGTAGTTCGACTTCGCGGTGGCCAGCCGGGCGTAGGTGTCGGGCGCGTAGCCCGCCTCGGTCTGCGCGGCGTTTGCGGCGGCACCCGCGCCGTAGAGGAAGTTCAGGCTGTGCCCGATCGTCCAGGGCGCCAGCGCTTCCCGGACCGCGGCCAGGCCCGCAGGCGCGGCATCGCCCTGCGCGCCGGTGATCACCCGCACGAGGAATTCGGCGTCGCGGTGGTCCACCGCCGCGCCGCCGTGCCGCAACGCCCCGCCCAGGTGGCGGATGTCGAGGACGGCCTCGACGGGTCCACCGGGCGCGGTCTGCGCGCGCAGCGCCGCGATCGCCTCGCCGGTCAGCTCGGACAGCAGCGCGTTGGTCGCGGCGTACGCGTGCGGGAAATCCGGATCGCTGTGGATGGCGTGCGACTCGGCGTACGGCAGCACGCGCAGGTCGTCGCGCATCCGCTCGCCGATCGCGCGCAGCGGGGCGACGAGCCGTTGCCCCTCCTCGGCCGGGCCGTCGAAGGCGATCCGGATCGAAGCGACGTGCCTGCCGCGCAACGGTTCCGGCACCGGGGTGATGTCCGGGAAGGTGAGCACCGCGATCGTCGAGGTGAGGGTGTCGGGCAGCGTCGCGGTCCATTGCCGCCACGTCTCGAGCGCCGTGTCGACCAGCGGGGTGTCGAACATCAACTGGCCGCCGTACACCTCGGTGACGGGCACCAGTTCGAGCTCCAGCGCGGTGACCACGCCGAAGTTGCCGCCGGAGCCGAGCACCGCGCCGAACAGCTCGTCGGCGGGGGTGAGCGTGCGCCTGCGGCCATCGGCGGTCACCAGGTCGATCGAGCGCACATGGTCAGCGGCATAACCGAATTCCCGGGCGAGCAGGCCGAGACCGCCGCCGAGCACGTACCCGACGACGCCGACCGACGGCGAGGAACCGGTGAGCGGCGCCAGCCCGTGCGCGGCCGCCGCCTCGATCAGGGCGCCCGCCCGCACCCCGGCGCCGATGCGCGCGGTGCGCGCGCCCGGGTCGACGGTGACGGCGTCCATCCGGCGGGTCGTGATCAGCACGCCGCGGTCGGCCGCCACCGAGAGCCCGTGCCCGGTGGCCTGCACCGCGACCGGAAGACCCTGCCGCGCGGCGTATTCCACGGCGGCACGGACGTCCTCGGCATGCACCGCGCCGACGACGAGGGCGGGGCGATGGGTGTAGGCGGTCTGGAACCCGGCCACCTCCTCGGCGTAGCCGGGGTCGGCCGGGGTGAAGACCGGGCCGGTGAAGGGCAGGGATTCGAGGGTCTGCGCTGCGTTGTCGGTCATGCCTTCGACTGTGCCGTCGCCGCTGGCAGAAGTACAACAGATAGTTGTTCTTGCTTCGATAAATATCAGTTATGCACTTCGCTAGAATCCCGGCATGGAACTGCGGCAGCTGCGGTATTTCGTCACCGTCGTCGACGAGGGCGGGTTCACGCGTGCGGCCGAGCGTCTGCATCTGACGCAGCCGGGGTTGAGCGCCCAGGTCAGGCAGCTGGAACGCGAACTGGGTCAGCCACTGCTGCACCGGGGCGCTCGGTCGGTGACGCCCACCGAGGTCGGCTCGGCGGTGCTCGCGCACGCACGGGCCGCCCTGGCGGCGGCCGACCGGATCGGCGAGACCGTGCAGGAATTCTCCGGGCTGCTACGCGGGCACGTGCGGCTCGGCGTGATCTCCGGCGCGGCCACCGAGGAATTCGATGTCGCGGGCGTGCTCGCCGACTTCCACGATGATCACCCGCAGGTGCGGATCAGCCTCACCGAGGACACCGCCGAGCGGATGCTGGCCGCCCTCGAGCGTGGCGAGCTCGACATCGCCCTGGTCGGATTGACCGGCGCCGCACCGAATCCCGGCATCGGACTGGACGTGATCCTGGAGACGCCGGTGGTCGCCGCCGTCGCCGGCGACGCGCCCGCCGACCCCGGCGAGTCGGCGGGCACGATCAGCCTGTCCGCGCTGACCGAACATCGCCTGATCTGTCTCCCGCGCGGCACCGGCCTGCGGGGCGTATTCGAAAGAGCATGCGCTGCGGCGGGTTTCACCCCGGACATCGCCTTCGAGGCCGCCGCTCCCCCGCTGCTGCTGCGGCTGGCCGCCCACGGTCTCGGCACCGCGGTCGTGCCCGCGCTCACCGAGGACGAGGCGAAGGCGTTCGGCGTGCGCGCGCTGGCCATCGTCGACCCGCCGATCCGTGGGCGGCTCGCGCTGGCCTGGCGCACCGATCGCCCCGGCGGACCGGCGGCCAAGGTCTTGCTCGGCCAATTGCGCATCGCCCTCGGCCGCCGCTGAAACAGCCCGGAAATCCGCTGTGAACTGGCCTTTTACTCTGGACTGCACCATCGGACAGAGCGGATAATTCAGACATCCGGTGCCGCTGTCGGGGGGCGACAACGAAAGTATCGGACAAAGGACGAAACAATGATCGTCAACAAACTGGTGGCAGCGGCGATATTCGCCATCGCGGCCACCGGTGTCAGCACGGCTATGGCGAATGGACAGGCCCGAGTGGGCCAGGATCTGACCTTCAGCGCGATCGACGGGCCACTGGCCTACACGACGACACTGGCGGCGGACCACTCGACGGCGACGATCGACCTCGTCGCGGGGCGGTTCGAACTCGGCGACGGCACGGTCACCGTCTTCGCCGACGACGGCGCGGTGGTCGGCGCCATTCCGACGACCCTGCGCATGGCGACCGGGCAGAGCGTCACCGTGGCGCCCACTCTCGACAGCAGCGCGCGGGTACTGACCCTCACCCCGGTCAGTGCGCCTGCGCCCGCGCCCGCCGCGGCGGCGACCGCACCCGCGGTGCTCGGCCTGCACCAGGCCGCCACGACGGGCTCCATCGTCGCCGGCGTCGCGATCGGGTGCGCCGTCGGCATTCTGATCGGGATCTGGTTCTTCCTGGTCGGCGCGGTGGTCGGCTGCGTGATCGGTGGTGTCATCGGCGGGTTCATCGCCGCGGGAATGTGAGCGGGATCGAGTGAAGGAGAGACTCGTCTGACTGCGGTCCGCCACGACCGGCCCGGACCGGCACGGTCCGGGCCGTGGTCGTCAGGCGGGGATCGAATCCTGGCGCGCCACGGCCACCGGCTTGCCCGCCACCTCGCGCACCACGAGGTAGATCGGGAAGGCGATGGGCGACAACAGGATCGTGGCGACCAGCAGCGGGCCCATCAGCAGCGGGGAGATCCCGCGCTCGCGGCTGTCGAGGTAGATCCAGCGGCCGAGGAACAGGTCCCAGGCGATGATCTGGGCCCACAGGGCGGTGAGCAGGGCCGGGTCGGCGACGGCGGCGGTGATCGCGTCCAGCGACGGCGAGGTGACCAACGACCACAGCGCGCCGAGGACCGGCACGGCCACGATCGCCCAGATCGTCAACGGCAGCACCACGATCCACGGCGAGCCGATGATCGTCCGGGTGGGGCGCCAGGTGGGCGCCAGGATCATCAGCGCCCAGAAGGGCACGGTGACGAAGAACGAGAGATCGAAGAGCGTGCTCATGCGGTGACCGCCTGTCGGGTGAGGGTCGCGCTCGCGAGCGAGGCGAGAGTTCCGGCGACGACGAGGGTGACGATCGCCGCGGCCGCGGTCAGGGTGACCCGGTCGGGATGAATCAGCGGCTGACCGCGCAGGGCCTGCCAGGTGAGCAGCGCCAGCGTCGCGGCGTAGCCGAAGGCCACGGTCCAGACCAGCCCGAGGCGGGCACGCACGGAAGCGAACACCGGCACGCGCGGCGCCAAGATGAGCAGCAGCGCGGCGAACAGTGGCAACACCTGCAGGGCGTGCATGCCGAAGAAGTGCGGAATACGCAGGTCCCCGTGCGTGGTGCTCCAGCCGGTCAGCGGCATGCCCGGCGTGCCGTCGGGCGCGCCGACGGTGTGCGCGCCGGCGATGTCGGTCACGCCCGATTCGCGGTTCGGCATCAGATTGCCCAGGCCGAGCCCGACCAAGGTGATCGCCAGACCGAGCCGGATCGACCAGGTGGTCGCCCGGTCACCGAACCTGGCGAACGCGAGCTGCGCCGCGACGACCATGGTGGCGAGGAAGAGCACGAGGATGGTGCTGCCCATGGTGACCCACAGCACGGCATCGAACGTGGTGGTCATGTTGTAGTGGCTGCGGGTGCCGCGCACCACCTGACCGAAGATGATCAGCTGCTCGATGGCGCCGGCGACGACGATCACCGTCGCCATCGCCGAGGTGAGCCGGGACACCTTGGGCCGCAACGAGATCAGCCAGGCCAGCGCGACGCTGTAGAGCACGAACGAGATCGCGAACTTGGTCGGCTTGAACCAGGCGGTCGACCCGGCGATCACCCGGTCGTCGACCAGCATCCCGACCAGCCCGACGACGACCAGGACCGCGTTGATCGCGGCGAAGTAGAGCAGGGGGCGGTGGAGTCCGGACTGCCTGCGGGGCAGCGCGTCGAGGGACGAAAGGACAGACATGACGAATCTCCCAGAGATAGATAGCTTCACTATCCGTTATGGATAGTTAGACTATCCGCTGTATCCAGGGTGAGCAAGGGGGCGGCCGAAAGCAGAGGTGAACTGTGCGGATCTCAGAGTTGAGCGAGCGCAGCGGGATCGCGCTCGCGACGATCAAGTACTACCTGCGTGAGGGCCTGCTCCCGCCGGGCGAGCGGACCGGGCCCAACCAGGCCAGCTACGGCGAACAGCACCTGCGCAGGCTGCGGCTGGTGCGCGCGCTGATCGAGGTCGGCGGGCTGCCGGTGGCCACCGTGGGCGAAGTGCTCGCCGCCGTCGACTCCCCCGACCTGCCCATGTTCAGCCTGCTCGGCGTGGTGCAGGACAGCATCACCGCACCACCGCCGCCCGCCGCCGACGCCGAATGGGAGCGCGCCGCGGCCACCGTGCGCGCGGAGATGGACCGCCGTGGCTGGGCCGCCGAGCCGAGCCCCGGGCCGATCGACATCCTCACCTCGGTCCTGGTGCGGCTGGCCCAGCTGGGCTACGAGGACTGGGGCACCACCGCGCTGCCGAGCTACTTCGACGGTGCGCGGGTGATCGCCGACAACGACGTGGCGACCGCGCTGGCCGCGGGCGGGCGCGACGACATCATCGACGCCGTCGTGGTGCTGACCGTCCTCGGTGACACCGCCATGGCCGCCATCCGGCGCATCGCCCAGGCCCAGGTCTCGCTGGAACAGCTGAAGAACCGCCAGGAATGAGCGACGGCCCCGCGGATATCCGCGGGGCCGTCGGTCTTTCGGCAGCTCAGAGCAGGCGCGACAGGAAAGCCTTGGTGCGCTCGTGCTGGGGGTTGGCCAGCAGCTCGCGCGGCGGGCCCGACTCGACGACCACACCGCCGTCCATGAACACCAGCTCGTCGGCGACCTCGCGGGCGAAGCCCATCTCGTGGGTCACCACGATCATCGTCATGCCGGAGTCGGCGAGTTCGCGCATGACGGTGAGCACCTCGCCGACCAGCTCGGGGTCCAGCGCCGAGGTGGGCTCGTCGAACAGCATCAACTTGGGGTCCATGGCCAGCGCCCGCGCGATGGCGACCCGCTGCTGCTGACCGCCCGACAACTGCGCCGGATAGGCGTTGCGCTTGGCGGCCAGCCCGACCCGCTCCAGGAGCTCCTCGGCCCTGGCGATCGCGTCGGCTCTGCGGAGGCCGCGCACCTGGGTCGGCGCCTCGATGATGTTCTCGAGGGCGGTCCGGTGCGGGAACAGGTTGAAGTGCTGGAACACCATCCCGATGTCGCGGCGCTGGACCGCGGCGTCGCGCGGATGCATCTCGTAGAGCTTGCCGTTCTTCTCCCGGTAGCCGACGAGATCACCGTCGACGTAGAGCCGGCCCGCGTTCACCTGCTCGAGGTGGTTGATGCAGCGCAGGAAGGTCGACTTGCCCGAACCCGAGGGCCCGACCAGGGTCAGCACCTTGCCGCGCGGCACCTCCAGCGAGACGCCCTTGAGTACCTTCAGCGCGCCGAAGTTCTTGCACACCCGATCGGCGAGCACCATCGGCGGCGTCGTCACTGCTGATTCGCTCATTTCGCCTTCACCGCCGCCTGCGCCGTGGCCAGTTCCTCGAGCTGCTTGGCCGTCAGCTGCCGGGTGGCACCGCGCGAGTAGTAGCGCTCCAAGTAGTACTGCCCGACCATCAGGACACTGGTGATCGCCAGGTACCAGGTGGCACAGACGAGCAGCAGCGGGATCGGCTGGAAGTTCACGCCGTAGATGTCGCGCGCGCGGCCGAACAGATCGGTGCTGAGCGGGATGGCCGTGACCAGCGAGGTGGTTTTGAGCATGCCGATCAGCTCGTTGCCGGTGGGCGGGATGATCACCCGCATCGCCTGGGGCAGCACCGTGCGGCGCATCGTCTGCGTCCACGACATGCCCAGCGCCACCGAGGCCTCGCGCTGGCCCTCACCCACGGAGTTGATGCCCGCGCGCACGATCTCGGCCATGTAGGCGGCCTCGTTGAGACCGAGGCCGATCACCGCGAACAGGAACGCCGCCTGCAGATGCTGCACGTCCAGGTGGAAGAACTGCGGGCCGAACGGCACGCCGAGGTCGATCTGCTTGTAGAGCGAGGGCACCAGGCCCCAGAACACCAACTGCACGAAGACCGGGGTGCCGCGGAAGATCCACAGGTACACCCACGCGGTGGTCCGCAGCACCGGGTTCGGCGACAGCCGCATCACCGCCAGCACGGTGCCCAGACCCACCGCGATCGCCATGGCGAGCACGGTGAGTTCCAGCGTCACCAGCGCACCCGCGGTGATCCGGCTGTCGAACAGGTACTTGCCGTAGGTGTCCCACCGGTAGGCGGGGTTCGTGGCCGCGCCGTAGACGAACAATCCCACCAGGATCAGGATGATTGCCGCCGCGATCCAGCGACCCGGCCTGCGCAGCGGGACCGCCGTGATCGGTTCGGGTTCGGCGCCCGGTCCGGGCACCTCCACCGTGTCGTTACGCTCGGTCACGTCAGCTCACTGCGCCGTTGATCACCGAGGTCTTGATCTGACCGTCCTGCACACCCCAGTTCGTGGTGATCTCGCCGTACTTGCCGTTGTCGATCAGGTGCTGCAGCGCCTTCTGCAGGGCCGCCGCCAGGGGCGAGCCCTTCTGCACGGCCCAGCCGTAGGGCGCGGAATCGAACAGCGGGCCCGCGGCCTCGATCTTGCCCTCGCTCTGCTTGATCGCGTAGGCGGTCACCGGGGAGTCGGCCGACATCGCGTCGACCTGGCCCAGCACCAGCGCGTTGGTCGCGGCGCTCTGCTCGTCGAAGGCCTTCATATCGATGGCCGGCTTGCCCTCGGCGACGCACTTGGCGCTCTTGGCGGGAATCTCGTCGGTGTGCTCGACCGTAGTGGACTGTACGGCGACTTTCTTGCCGCACGCATTGTTCGGATCGATGGCTTTACCGGTTTGCTGGGCCCACTGGATGCCCGCGGAGAAATAGGTCGTGAAATCGACCTGCTGTTCGCGTTCGCGCGAATCGGTGATCGAGGACATACCCACGTCGTAGGTGCCGGCCTGAATCGCGGGAATGATCTTCTCGAACGAGGATTCGACGTAGTCGACCTTCAGCCCGAGAGTGGTCGCCACGGCGTCGAGGAGGTCGACGTCGAAGCCGACGATCTTGCCGCTCGCGTCCTTGTACTCGTTCGGCTGGTACGGCACGTTGACGCCGACCACCAGCTTGCCTGCCTGCTTCACCTTGTCGGGAACGGCCGCGGCGAGCGCGTCGACCTTCTCCACCGAAACCTTGGTCACCTCGGCGGTGTCGCCCTCGGTGTTGTCGGCACAGCCGGTCAACACCAGCACACCCGCGGCCGCGGTACACAACAGCCGCGCGGCGCTGCGGCCGAGAACAATACGAACAGACAAAGGAGCCTCCACATTTCACGTCGACGCCGGCCACGTGTCAGCGCCTGTTTGGCAATGTATGCGAACCGGACACAGCGTGGTGCGACAGTAACCGAAGATTAATCAGCCAATGTGAAAGGGGTCCCTTCACCTCCGGTGCACGCGCGCTCTGACCTGCTCGGTGAATTCGCTGGTCGAAGCCAGGCCACCCAGATCCGCGGTCGCGATTCCGGCCGCCAGCGTGGCCGCGACGGCGCGGGTGATCCGCTCGGCGGCGTCGTGCAGCGCACGGTCGTCGTCGCGAACGGCCAACCACCGCAACAACATCGCCGCCGACAATTGCAGCGCCGCCGGGTTGGCGCGATTGCGCCCCGCCAGCCCGGGCGCGGCGCCGTGCACGGCCTGGGCCATCGCCTTGGTGTCGGAGCAGTTCAGGGAGGCGGCCATGCCCAGCGAGCCGGCCAGCTCGCCCGCGAGGTCGGAGAGGATGTCGCCGAAAAGGTTCTCGGTGACGATCACGTCGTACTCGCCGGGCGTGCGCACCAGGTGCGCGGCCATCGCGTCGACGTGCTCGTCGTCGACCCGCACGTCCGGGTACCGCGCGGCCACCTCGTAGCAGACGTCGCGGAACAGGCCCGTCGTCATCGGCAGCACGTTCGCCTTGTGCACCACCGTGACCCGCTTGCGCCTGCCCTGGGCCAGCCGCAGCGCCTGGTGCGCGATCCGCTCGCACGCCTGCCGGGTGATCACCGCGACCGCCATCGCCACATCGGGGGTGGGGCGGAACTCCCCCGATCCGGCGAACATGTTGCGGTCGGCGTAGAAGCCCTCACTGTTCTCCCGCACGATCACCAGGTCGATGTCGGGTGCGCTCGCCCGCACCCCGGCGAACGCGGCCGCGGGCCGGATGTTGGCGTAGAGGCCGAGCCGTTTGCGGATGGTGCCGCCGGGCGCGATCCGCATGTCGGTGGGATAGGACGCGTTGTCGTGCGGGCCGAGGATCCACGCGTCGAGGTCCTCGAGCGCGACCAGCGTCTGCTCGGGCAGCGGGTCGGCGCAGGCCGCGATGGCGTCGTGGCCCATCAGCAGCGGCACCCATTCCACCGGGCCGCGACCGGCCGCACCGATCGCCTCGTCGACGACCGCTCGCGTCGCGGCGACCACCTCGGGGCCGATTCCGTCTCCGTCGATCACACCGAGCCGCAGGCTCGCCTTCGCACCGTTCACGCGTCCATCCTCGCGCCTGACCGGACCGAGTCGGCCACGGGGACACGCGGGAGCGACTACTTTCTGCAGATCATGGTGCAGTCGGTGGAGTTGCTCCTGGACGAACACGGCGAGGCCGAGGTCCGGCGGCAGTGGGCGGTGCTGGCCGAGGCCGGGATCGGCAGCCCCCGCGGCGCGACCCATCGACCGCACGTCACCGTCGCCGTGGCGCGCGAGATCTGGCCCCGGATCGACCACGCGCTGGCCGGGATCGAGTTCCGGCCGCTGCCGATCACGCTGGGCGGGCTGCTGGTCTTCGGGGCCCGCAGGCCGATCCTGGTGCGACCCGTCGTGGTCACCGAGGACCTGCTCGCCCTCCAGCGCCGGGTCCACCACCTGGTGGCGCCCTGTCCCGGCGTCCCCGCGACCATGGCGCCGAACGCCTGGACCCCACACGTCACGCTGGCCCGCCGGGTGCCGCCGGACCGGCTCGGCGCGGCGATCGGCGCGGTGGCCACCGACCACGACTTTTCCACCGTTGTGGTGGGCATTCGCCGCTGGGACGGGGAGGCACGCCAAGAGCGCCTCGTGGCCGGTGGAAGATAGAGGGACGCCACGGCGTTACAGCCGAGGACACCGACAAGGAAGGGACGTCATGGCCACCCAGACGCTGACCCAGCAGAACTTCGACGAAGTAATCACCGGAAACGACGTGGTCCTCGTCGATTTCTGGGCTTCCTGGTGCGGACCGTGCCGCAGCTTCGCACCGACCTACGAGGCCTCCTCGGACAAGCACACCGATGTGGTCTACGGCAAGGTCGATACCGAGGCCGAGCAGGGACTCGCGGCCGCCGCGAACATCCAGTCCATCCCGACCATCATGGCCTTCCGCGAGGGCGTACTCGTGTTCGCCCAGCCGGGCGCGCTGCCGCCCGCCGCGCTCGAGGACCTGGTGACCCAGGTGAAGGGCCTGGACATGGACGAGGTGCGCAAGCAGATCGCCGAGCAGTCCACTCCCGCCGAATAGGCGCCGCGTACGCGAAGGGTCCGTTCACCTCAGGTGAGGTGAACGGACCCGGACGTGCTCGTCGGCTCAGCCGGCCAGCAGGTTGAGCCCCGCGATCATGGCGCGGACACTCGACTCGGCGGCATCGGCGCGCATGGCCGCGGCCCAGCCGCGCTTGCCGTTGAACTCGCACTGCACGAAGGTGGCGATGCCCTCGGCGGTGCGGCGCTGATGGAATTGCAGGATCTCGAGGGGGTAGCCCTCGTCGTAGAGCGCCGAGGTCATGGCGGCGACCGGGCTACCGGCCGCGATGACGGTGCGCAGATGGTCGGCGAATTCCAGGGTTGCGGTGAAATCCGTTCCGGAACAGGTGAATTCGCCGAGAGTGATCGGTCCGTCGATCCGGGTGTACCGGTCGAGGAACTGGGCGGGAGTCAGGTCGATGGTCTCGGCGCGCAGCCCCTTGGGGGCGGCGTCGAACAGGGCACGGTCCAGTGTCAGCAGTGTCATTGCAGGTGAGGTCTTCCCGAAGATCGTCTTCGTTGGCAGGTGGGACCAGCAGAACAATGAAAATCAGCCCGCAGCGAGGGGGCCGGTCCGAATCAGACCCCGCTACGGCGGGTTACTACGAGAAGAATCTGCCGTGTGGCTGCCTGCGCGGTCTGCGCAGCAGCGGCCGCGCGGTCGCGGTCAGCGACTAGCAGCGCGGCAAAGCGGTCGGCGGGATTCGGCACGGAATCGAGGATAGGGCGATCGTCGCGAAACCGCAACTTGCTTTCCGCCTCGACGTGTCTACTCGTGAGTACCATCACCGCAGCTCAGCGCGTACGCGCTCGGCGCCCGGTACCGTGGTCGCATGGGTACGGTCTTCGCGATGACGATCCCCGGGCTGGCGGCGCTGCTGGTCCTGCTGGCGCTGGTGGAAGTGGTCGTCAACCGGCTCACCGGCACCCGGATACTTCCCTGGACCCGCAAGCGCACCGGCCCGGCGGTGGCGGCGACCGGGTTCGAACATCTGACCGCGATGTTCCAGGGATCCAAGCAGCACGAGTTCGAGCAGCGGCAGAGCACCCTGATGCACCGGGAGACGCCGTCGGAGGGCGCGCCGCCCCGGGATCGGGTGGACCTCACCGGCGGCTCGGCCACCCTCGTCGTTCGCGGCGAGTGATCCGTATTCGCTAGTCCCCCAGCGGTTTCCGGCCATCGGCCAACCGCTCGACCACGGCCAGCGCCCGCGCCGAACCGTCGACGTCGACCTGCAGACGCAGCCCGTCGGGACGCGGACTCGTGCGCAGCACCACCTTGTCGCCCGCCATCACCGGGCCGACGTGCTCGACGATCGCCCGGTACGGCAGTTCGTGCCGGTCGGGGTGCGCGGCGAGAGCCTCCTCCACGGCTTCCCAGTAGACGGCGTTGTTGACATGGCCCAGCCGGTCCACGTCGGTCACCCGCAGCGGGAACGGCACCGCCTCGACATCGAGGTCGTCGAGTTCGCTCAGCGCGGCCCGCCAGCGCAGCCGGTGCTCGGTGGTGCTGGCCAGCATGGGCGCCATGAACGCGTCACTCATCCGGGCGGGCCGTCCGGCCACGGGGTCGATGTGGATGAGGAACGCCGCGGCCTCGATGTGCCCGCCGCGCTCGCCTTTGAGCTGAATCCGCATGTCGCACCAGCGATTCGACAGCGCGTCGGCCCACCGGCGTAGCTGCACGCGGTCACCGAACTCGATCGGCTCGTAGACATCGATCACGGTGCGCCGCACGATCCACGCCTGATGGGCGTCCCCGTCCTCGACCGCGTCGAGGTGGTCGAACCCGATGTCCTGCAGATACCGGGCCACCGCGTCGAGCCGCAGCCGGTCCTGCCCGTCGGTATCGCCGAGACGCACCGGCCACGACGCCGCGAAGGCGCGGCTGATGTCGGGGCAGTCGGGCAGCGGGGTCGCGATGACATCGGCGCTCATACCGCCGATGCTGCCACACCCCGCGCGCGAACCGAGGACGCATCTCCGGCCGGGCCCGGACTACTACGCCCCCTCGGCGGCCTGCTTGATCCCGTCGACGTGGCCGGCCCACATCGCGCGGGCGTGCTCGGCCTCGGCCGGGCTCGCGTTGTTGTCCTGACTCAGCGACAGGTGGGTGCCTGTCGCGCTGCCGGTCAGCTCGTAGGTGAGCGTGTGATAGCTCTCGGGCCGGTCGGGCGCGCCGCTGAGCGGGCTGTAGTGGGTGAGTTGCAGCAGTCGGCCGGGCTCGACGGCCAGGATCTCCCCTTTGTCCTCGTACGCGGTGCCCTCGTACTCACCCGTCCAGGTGATCGGGCTGCCCGGCAGCCAGTCGGTCGACACCTCGGCCCCGAACATGAACCGGCGGATCTGCGCCGGGTCGGTCAGCACGGCCCAGACCCGGTCGGGCGAGGCGGTGATCTCGGTATCGGCGGTAGCGACGAATCCGGTCATGGCACTCAACTCCTTCGGTCTACCCTCACCACCCTACGACCGCGCGGTCGGCGACGTCTTGGACAAAGGCGCCACCTGTCGCCGGGTGTACTCGTATTCCGGCACCGCGAAGCCGGCGTCGAACCGCGCGATCCCGGCGTCGGTGCGCTGCCAGCCGCGGTGCTCGTAGAAGGCGATCGCCGCGGTGTTGGCGCGCAGTACCTCCAGGTAGACCGGCCGATCGGGGAACTCCCGCGCCGACCAGGCCAGGCCCGCCTCGATCAGGGCCGTACCGATCCCCCGGCCGAGCATGCCCGGCCGGGCATGCAGGTTGTCCAGCAGCACGCGACCGTCCGGCATCGGGCGCAGGTAGACGAACCCCACCAGCTCGCCGTCGTCCTCGGCCACCAGCAACCCCGGCGTCAGCGCGTCGACCAGGATCGTCCGCCAGCGTGCGGCCAGGTCGGCGGGCATCGGCCCCGCCAGATACTCCGCGGGCAGCATCCCGGCATAGGCGACCCGCCAGCTGGCGGCGTGCAAGGTGGCGACGGCCGGCGCGTCGGCGACTACCCCTGGTCGAATCAGCATCCGGTCATTCTGCCGACCGGGTCACGGCGGCGCCACCGCGTCACCTCGCCGTGGCGCCGCGCCGGGTGACCACGTTCAGTGCGCCGCCGAATCCCAGCTGCGTCCGGTGCCGACCGAGACCGTCAGCGGAACCGAGAGCTCGATAGCGGACGACATCTGTTCCCGGGCAAGGGCTTCCAGCGTTTCACGCTCCCCCTCGGCGACCTCGAAGACGAGTTCGTCGTGGATCTGCAACAGCATCCGGGAGCGCAGGCCCGCCGCGCGAATCGCGGTCTGCACGTTGATCATCGCGACCTTGATGATGTCGGCCGCGGTGCCCTGGATCGGCGCGTTGAGCGCCATCCGCTCGGCGGCCTCGCGGCGCTGGCGGTTGCTGGAATCCAGGTCGGGCAGATAGCGGCGACGACCGAACAGGGTCTGGGTGTAACCGACCTTACGGGCCTCGTCGACGACCTCCGACAGGTAATCGCGGATGCCGCCGAAGCGGTCGAAGTAGACGTCCATCTGCTCCTTGGCCTCGGCGGTGCTGATCTTCAGCTGGGCCGAGAGGCCGTAGGAGCTCAGGCCGTACGCCAGACCGTAGGACATGGCCTTGATCCGGCGGCGCATCTCCGGGTTCACCTCCGACAGCGGGATGTCGAAGGCCTTCGACGCCACGAAGGTGTGCAGGTCCTCGCCGGAGTTGAACGCCTCGATCAGGCCCGCGTCGCCGGACAGGTGCGCCATGATGCGCATCTCGATCTGGCTGTAGTCGGCGGTCATCAGCTCGGCGTAGCCGGGACCGACGACGAAGGTGTCGCGGATCTGGCGGCCGGTGTCGGTGCGGATCGGGATGTTCTGCAGGTTCGGCTCGGTCGAGGAGAGCCTGCCGGTGGCGGCGATGGTCTGGTTGAAGGTGGTGTGCACGCGTCCGTCGTCGGCGACGGACTTGAGCAGGCCGTCCACGGTGACCTTGAGCCTGGTCGCGTCGCGATGCGCGAGCAGGTGCTCGAGGAAGGCGTGGCCGGTCTTCTCGAACAGCGACTCCAGCGCGTCGGCGTCGGTGGTGTAACCGGTCTTGGTGCGCTTGGTCTTGGGCATGTCGAGCTCGTCGAACAGCACCACCTGCAGCTGCTTGGGCGAGCCGAGATTGATCTGCTTGCCGATCACCTCGTAGGCGGAGTTGGCCGCCTCGGTGACCCGGTCGGCGAACTGACGCTGCAGCGATTCGAGCTGGTCGACGTCGACGGCGATGCCCGCCTCCTCGAGCGTACCGAGCACGCCGAGCAAGGGCAGTTCCATCTCGTGCAGCAGCGCGGTCGACTCGATCTGGGCCAGTTCCCGGTCCAGGGCCTCGGCCAGGTCGGCGACCGCGCGGGCGCGCAGCATCTCCTCGCGGGCGATGTCGGCGGCGACGGTATCCTCGTCGTCGAGCAGCGAGAGCTGGCCCGAGTCGCCGGTCTCGGCGCGCAGTTCGCGCTTGAGGTAGCGCAGCGACAGATCGTCGAGGTTGAAGCTGCGCTGGCCCGGGCGGACCAGGTAGGCGGCCAGCGCGGTGTCGCTGGTGAGCCCGGCCAGGGTGAGGCCGCGCCCGCGCAGCGCGTGTTGGGCGGCCTTGGCCTCGTGCAGCGCCTTGGGGACGGCCGGGTCGGCCAGCCAGGCGCCCAGGGCCGCCTCGTCCTCGGTACTCAGCGCGGTGAGGTCGATATAGCCGCCCTCACCGTCGGCGGCCGCGATGGCCAGCGCGCGGGCGTCCCCGTGTACCGGGGTGCCGGTGCCGACGATCGAGAGACCGTGGCGGACACCGGCTTTCGCATGCTCGGCCAGCCAGTCGGCGACCGCGCCCTGCTCGAGGGCGGCGCCGCTGATCTCGAAGCCCGATTCCGCCTCCGGTTCGGCGGAGCCGAGGGTTTCGAACAGCCGGTCGCGCAGCACCCGGAATTCCAGGTCGTCGAAGAGCTGGTGGATCTTCTCCCGGTCCCACGGCGCCTGGGCCAGCTGGTCGGGGGTGTAGGGCAGCGGCACCTCGCGCACCATCTCGGTGAGCTGGCGGTTGAGCACCACGCTGGACAGATTGGCGCGCAGTGAGTCGCCGACCTTGCCCTTGACCTGGTCGACCTTGTCCACCAGGGTGGCCAGGTCGCCGTACTCGCGGATCCACTTGGCCGCGGTCTTCTCGCCGACGCCGGGGATGCCGGGCAGGTTGTCGCTGGGGTCGCCGCGCAGCGCCGCGTAGTCGGGGTACTGGGCCGGGGTCAGACCGTACTTGGCCGCCACCTCGGCCGGGGTGAAGCGGGTGAGGTCGGAGACGCCCTTGCGTGGGTAGAGCACGGTGACGTCGTCGTTGACCAGCTGGATCGCGTCGCGGTCACCGGTGACGATGAAGACCCGGTAGCCCTGGGCGACGGCCTGGGTGGTGAGCGTGGCGATCACGTCGTCGGCCTCGTAGCCGTCGATCGCCATCACCGGGATGCCCAGCGCGCCCAGCACGTCCTTGGTGAGTTCGACCTGACCGCGGAACTCGTCGGGCGTCGCGCTGCGGTTGGCCTTGTATTCCGGGTACGCCTCGGTGCGGAAGGTCTTGCGGGACACGTCGAATGCCGCGGCCACGTGGCTGGGCTTCTCGTCGCGCAGCAGATTGATCAGCATCGAGGTGAAGCCGTACACCGCGTTGGTGGTCTGCCCGGTGACGGTCTTGAAGTTCTCCGCCGGTAGCGCGAAGAACGCGCGGTAGGCCAGCGAGTGCCCGTCCAGGAGCAGCAGCGTCGGCCGCTCACCCCCGGAGACGGTGGTCGTTGTCGATGCCTGAGCAGTCGTCGGTGAACTCACCCGGATGAGTGTAGGGACCACCACCGACACGGGCGAACGCCGCCGCGCCGATCGCAGGAACCACACCCCCGCCGCCGCACCGATCACCGCCACCGCGCCCCGCCACCGCACCGACTACCGCCACCGCCCCGCGCCGCATTGCCCCGCCCCGATCACTGCCCCGCCACCACGGCCCGACCCCGAGGAGGGCCCCGCCGCGCAGCGGCGGGTCGCGGCCGTCCCGCCGATCGGGCGCCGTTGCGTAGGCGACGAAGGAGCAAGCAACGGTGCCCGATCGGCGGGACCGAGAGGCCGCGACTCGAGCGCGCCAGCGCTCCAGCAACTCAGTGCCCGAGGTAGGCGGACATGACGGCGGGATCGGTGAGCAGCGCCGCGCCCGCACCGGTCTTGGTGACCTCACCGGTTTCCAGAATGTAGGCGCGGTCGCTGCGGGTCAGGGCCTGCTGAGCGTTCTGCTCGACGAGCAGGACCGTGGTGCCCTGGCGGTTGATCTCGCTGATGATCTTGAAGATCTGCTGGATCACCATGGGCGCCAGACCCATCGACGGTTCGTCGAGCAGCAGCAGCTTGGGCCGGGCCATCAGGGCGCGGCCGATGGCCAGCATCTGCTGCTCACCGCCGGAGAGGGTGCCACCGACCTGCTTGCGCCGCTCGGCCAGCCGCGGGAACAGCTCGAAGATCCAGTCCAGCGTCTGCTGGTACTCGGCCTTCTGCTCGAACGGCCTGCCGTAGCAGCCCATGTCGAGGTTCTCGGCCACGGTCATGCCGGGGAACACCCCGCGACCCTCCGGCGCCTGGATCAGGCCCTGGACCACCCGGTCGTGGGCCTTCATCGTGGTGATGTCCTTGCCCTCGAACAGGATCCGGCCCGAGGTGAGCGGCAGCAGGCCCGACAGCGCGCGCATGGTGGTGGTCTTGCCGGCGCCGTTGGCACCGAGCAACGTCACCAGCTCGCCCTGTTCGACCGACAGCGAGATCCCGTGCAGCGCTTCGATTCTGCCGTAGTTGACGACCATGTCGCGCACCTCGAGCAGCGGCACCGACTGGTCGGCGACGACCTCGGGTTCCTCCCGCGCCGCCGCCACCACGGTGTCCGGTGCCCGGGTGTGCGCGGCTTCGGCCACGGCGGCGGCGCCGGCTCCGTCCCGGACCTCCTCGATGGTGTCCGCGTCCGGCACACCGAGGTAGGCGGCGATCACGGCCGGGTCCTCGCGGACCTCGGCGGGCAGGCCGTCGGCGATCTTGCGCCCGAACTCGAGCACCACGATCCGGTCGGTCACGCCCATCACCAGGCGCATGTCGTGCTCGATCAGCAGGACGGTGTAGCCGTCGTCGCGGATCTTGCGGATCAGCTCCATCAGCGCCGACTTCTCGCTGGGGTTGAAGCCGGCGGCGGGTTCGTCCAGGCACAGCAGCTTGGGCTCGGTCGCCAGCGCTCGCGCGATCTCGAGCCTGCGCTGGTCACCGTAGGACAGGTTGCGGGCCTTCTCCACCGCTCGCGGCGCGATGCCGACGAACTCGAGCAGGGCCATGCCGCGTTCGATCGCGTCGCGTTCCTCCCGGCGATGCTTGGGCGTGCGGAACACCGCGCCGGGCACCGAGGTGCTGTGCCGGGCGTCGGTGCCGACGACCACGTTCTCCAGCGCCGTCATCTCGCCGAAGAGCCGCACGTTCTGGAACGTGCGCGCGATGCCGAGGCGGGTGATCTCGTTGCGCTTGGTCTTGGCCAGCGGCCGCCCGTCGAAGTGCACGCTGCCACCGGCCGGCTTGTAGACGCCGGTGATCGCGTTGAAACAGGTGGTCTTGCCGGCACCGTTGGGGCCGATCAGGCCGAGGATCTCGCCGCGGCGGATCTCGAAGCTGACGCTGTCGAGCGCGGTCAGGCCGCCGAACTTCACCGTCAGCCCGTCGGTGCGCAGCAGCGGTTCGCCCACCGCGGTCTCGATGTCGCGGTGCGGGGCGACCACATCGGCCACGGTCTCCGCGTCGCCCAGGGCGGGCAGCACCGCGGTGACGTCGACCTCGCCCGCCGGTTCGACCTCCGGCGCGGGCTTGTACCCGGCCGACATGTCCTCGTTGTCGTACAGCGCGTCTCCCGCGCCCGGCCCCGTCATCGCCCTGCTCCGATCGGTTCGGCCGCCGGCTTGCGCACGACCGCCTGGTACACCTGTCTGCCGTAGGTGAGCAGTTTCTGCCGCACCGGGAACAGACCCTGTGGCCGCAGAATCATCATCACCACCAGCGCGATGCCGAAGTAGAGGTACTTCAGGTCACCGAGATTCTGCGCGCCGCCCTTGCGGTAGAGCAGCACGCTACCCAACAGCAGCAGCCCGAAGACCACCGCGAGGATCGAGACCGTGATCACCCCGCGCCGCACCCACACGCCCAGCGCGTCGCGACGCCACCGCCACAGCAGCCACAGCCCGACCAGCAGCGCGATGTCGAGCCCGAGCAGCAGATAGCCGGTCGACTCGCTCGACACCAGCTGCACCGACTGCAACCGCATCGGCAGATAGGCGATCAGGAACGCGCCGACGATCACGCCGAGTTTGTTGCCCGAACCGCCGAGCACCACCGCGCACAGGAACAGCATCGACAAGATGATGTCGAACTGCTTGGGGTTGACGTAGGTGACCTGACCGGCGTACATGGCGCCGGACAGACCGCCGACGGACGCGCCGATCACGAAGGCCCACAGCTTGAACTTGAAGGTCGGCACGCCCATGATCTCGGCGGCGTCCTCGTCCTCGCGGATGGCGACCCAGGAGCGGCCGACACGGCTGCGCTCGAGGTTGCCGATGACCAGCAGCACCACGACGACCAGCGCCATGCCGAGCCAGAACCACCAGGTGCCGTTGTTGGCCCGCTGCAACGGATTCGCACTGTCGGGATCACCGAGGTTGCCCGGGGAGAAGTAGCCACCGGGATGCGCTTCGGATTCGCCGACCTGCGGGTAGGCGATCTTGGACAGGCCGAGGCTGCCGTTGGTCAGTTCCTCGAGGTTGTCGGCCATCAGGCGCACGATCTCACCGAAGCCCAGCGTCACGATCGCCAGGTAGTCACCGCGCAGGCGCAGTGTCGGCGCGCCGAGCACGAGGCCGGCGAAGGCGGTCAGCGCGACTGCGATCGGCAGGCAGGCCAGCCACGCCCAGCTGGGATTGAGCCAGCCGCCGTCGGTCTGGTTCCACGGACTGTTCGGGCTGGTCAGCAGGCCGACCGTGTAGGCGCCGACGGCGTAGAAGCCGACATAGCCGAGGTCGAGCAGGCCGGCCTGGCCGACGACCACGTTCAGGCCGATCGCGATCAGCGCGTACATCGCGAACTGCGCCATCACGCCGCCGAAGCTCACGCCGGGGGTGTCGATCAGCGGGGGCGGGTACAGCGGCAGGATCGCCAGCACGGCGATGATCGGCACGCCGACGGCCCACTGGCCCGGCCGCGAGAGCCCGTCCCACCAGTCGCGGATCGCGTCGCCGAGGCCGTGTCGATCCTGGTTCTTCACCGGGGTTTTCGTCGTGTCGGTCATGCGCGCGCCCTCCCCAGGCTCTCGCCGAGGATGCCGGTCGGCCGGAACATCAGCACCGTCACCAGCAGGACGAAGGCGACCACGTCACGCCATTCGTTGCCGAACAGGATCTGTCCGTACTGCTCGGCGACGCCGAGGATCATGCCGCCCAGCAGCGCGCCGCGCAGGTTGCCGATGCCGCCGAGCACCGCGGCGCTGAACGCCTTGATACCGAGGATGAAGCCGCCGGAGAAGATGATGCCGGTGGGGATGTAGAGGGTGTACAGCATCGCGGCCGCGCCGGCGAGCAGGCCGCCGATGAGGAAGGTCAGCACGATGACCCGCTCGCGCGAGACACCCATCAGGGTCGCGGTGTCGGGGTCCTGGGCGACCGCGCGGATGGCGCGGCCGAACTTGGTGCGGTTGATGACGATCTCGGTGGTGACGGCGAGCACGATGGCCGCCGCGAAGATCACCAGCGCCACATTGGTCACCTGCGCGCCGAGGAAGGTGAACTGTACCTTCGGCTCCACCAGCCGGATGCCGGTCTGGGCGTTGGAGCCGCCGAGGCCGGGCTTGATCTTGGGCAGGATGTAGTGGACGAACTCCTGGATCACGAACGACATGCCGATCGCGGTGATCAGGAAGGCCAGGGGTTTGGCTCCGCGCCTGCGCAGCGGCCGGTAGGCGACTCGTTCCAGGCCGACCGCGGCGATGCCCGAGACCAGCATGCCGAACAGCATCGCCAGACCGAGATAGACCACCGTGAGCAGCACACCCTGGGAGTACGCGTTGCCGCTGGGGGCGAAGCCGAGCAGCTCCAGTCCCACATAGGTGCCGAACATGCCGAGCATGAAGATCTCGGAATGGGCGAAGTTGATCAGTCTCAGGACGCCGTAGACCAGCGTGTAGCCGACCGCGACCAACGCGTAGATCGACCCGTAGGTGAGACCGTCCACGGTCAATCGCCAGAACTGGTCGATCACCCCGGAGACGTTGAAATCGATGGACCCCTCGGCCAACAGGGTCACACCGAGCGAAGCCGCTGATGTCATGATTTCTCTCGCGTCAGGCGAGCGGTGCGCGTGGCTATGCCACGCGCACCGCTACACGCTTTCGTGGGGACTACTTGACCTGGTACATCCAGATCTGGATGTTGGCCAGCTCGCCGGTCTCGCCCCACTTGTACTGGCGGGCGACGCCGGTGCCGTCGTAGTTACGGACGTAGTCCAGGAGCTCGGCGCGGGTCAGCTTGCCCGAGTCGATGCCCTTGAGCAGGATCGTGGTCAGGTCGTAGCCCTCGACGGAGTAGACGCCGGGCGCCTGGCCGTTGAGCGCCTTGTACTCGGTCGCGAACTTCTCCGGCGCCGGGCTGCACGGGCACGACAGCAGCGCGTCCTTGGACGAACTGCCCGCCTGCCGCACGAACTCGGGGTCGTTGCTGCCGTCGGCGGAGACGAAGGTCGCGGTCACGCCGCCGGAACGCAGCTGCTGCACGAACGGCGCCGCCTCCGCGTAGTAGCCGGCATAGAAGATCGCGTCGGGCTTGGCGGCGGACAGCTTCGACACCGCGGCCGAGAAGTCCTTGTCACCTTCCTTGACGCTGACCGCGCAGGAGGCGTCGGCGGCCGGGCCCGCGGCGGTGATGAACGCCTGCGCCAGACCGGCACCGTAGTCGGTGTTGTCCTGCACGACGCAGATCTTCTTGTAGCCCTTCTCGCCGGTCAGGTAGTTCGCGACGGCCGGGCCCTGCGAGTTGTCGTTGCCCAGGCCGCGGAAGAAGGTCTTCCAGCCGTTCTGGGTCAGCGTCGGGTTGGTGGCCGAGGCGGTCAGCGTGGGCATGCCCGCCTCGCTGAGGATCTGGCCGGTCGCCTTGGTCTCGCCCGAGAAGGTCGGGCCGACCAGCGCCACGATGCTGGGATCGCTGACGATCGTCGGGATCACCTGGCTCGCGATCTGCGGCTTACCCTCGGTGTCGAACTGCTTGACCGAGACCTGACAGTCCGGGTTGGCTTTGTTGTGCTTGTCGAGGGCGAGCTTGACGCCGTCGATGATATTGATGCCGAGCGCGGCGTTGCCACCGGTCAGCGGGCCCGCCATCGCGATGGTCTGGGGCGCGCACTTGGCCTTGCCGTCGCCCGCGGGGTCGGCGGCCGTGCCCGCGTCGGTCGCCGCGACAGCCTTGCCCTGGGTGTCGAGCTGGACGACCGGCTGGATGGAGAGATCGGTGTTGCCGCCACCGCCGCCGTCGGACGACTTGTCGCTGCATCCGGACAACACCAACGACGCGGCAGCTCCGATTACCAGAACTCCTCGCGTCGAACGACTGCGCCATGTCGAACTGAGCACGTCTCACCTCTATGTCCTGTGCTCCCCGGGGTCACCGAGGGGGCCGACCACGTTCAGCCCGGACAGAACATATCGCCGGTTTGTTAGATCCGCATCACATTCGCATCATGTCGGACGCTCCGTGTCCAGTCGTAGTTCACATTATTGTTTCGCTTACGTAAAGTTTTTCGGCTTTCGACGCGAGACACGGAGCGGCGCGTTCCAGCTCACTGCGGGGTGAGGTTCTCCAGCACGACTTCGGCGACCGCCTTCATGGTCGTGCGGCGGTCCATCGCGGTGCGCTGAATCCATTTGAACGCCTGCGGCTCCGACAGCCCCTGGGTCTGCATGAGCACACCCTTGGCACGCTCGACCAGTTTGCGCGTCTCCAAACGATCCGACAGATTCGCGACTTCTGTTTCCAGCGCGGTGATTTCGTGGAAACGGCTCGCCGCGAGTTCGATCGCGGGCACCAGATCGGATTTGGTGAACGGCTTGACCAGATACGCCATGGCGCCCGCGTCGCGGGCCCGCTCGACCAGGTCGCGCTGACTGAACGCGGTCAGGATCACCACGGGCGCAACACGTTTCGACGCGATCTCGGCGGCGGCGTCGATTCCGTCGCGGCGCGGCATCTTGACGTCCATGATCACCAGATCGGGGCGCAGCTCCTCGGCGAGCTCGACGGCCTGCTGCCCGTCGCCCGCTTCACCGACTACCTCGTAGCCCTCTTCCTTGAGCATCTCCACGAGATCCATCCGGATGAGGGCCTCGTCCTCGGCGACGACGACACGCTTGGCCGCGGCCTCACGCGTGGCGCCAGCGCCCCCTGCATTCGTGCTCATGGTTCGACCCCTCTGGATTCCGATGCCTGTCGATCACACCACGACAGACGACGGCACCGGGCGAGCCGGCCGAAAAACCCGTCGTGGGTGACCGAGTGATGTAAAGAGTACCTTTCGCTTCCGCACAGAATGCATTGAGCGGTCGGAAACCGCCGGTGAACGCAAGCGCGGAGACATCGCGCACACCCCGCGACCGATACTCCCCCGCGGAGCGCGGCCGATGCCGCGCTTCCGCCGTGGTGCCGAGTGTGGGACTCGAACCCACACGTCCTTTCGGACAACGGTTTTTGAGACCGTCGCGTCTGCCAGTTCCGCCAACCCGGCGCACCGCGGTCACTATAGCGTCTCGGCGCGCCGGGAAGCGAACCGCCGGTCGAACCGCACGCACGCCCACGTCGTAGTACCGGCAGAGCGGGCACGGCGGAAGGGCGCGGACATGCGGGTGAACAGGATGACGGTCGATCTGGACGCCTACCCCGACCTGGTGATGATCCTGCTCGGGATGCGGGTGCGCACCCCGCGCGGGATGCTGCGCCTGCTCGGCGTCGGCCCCAAGCTCTACCGCTCCCACGCCGACCGCCCCGACGGCCTGATCCTGCACGAAGACGTGGTCTGGTCGATGCTGCCGCCGCACTGGGGCGCCCGGCAGTACTGGCGCGATCTGGATTCGCTCGAGCGCTGGACGCGCTCGGACCCGCACCGGCAGTGGTGGCGGGAATTCCTGCGCGACTCCGGCGGCACCGGCTTCTGGCACGAGGCCTACTTCCGCCGCGGCGGCATCGACGCCGTCTACGACGACATGACCAGGCCGACCGGCCTGGCCGCGTTCGCGCCCGCCGTCCCCGCGCGCGGCCGGATGTTCTCCACCCGGGGCCGGGTGCACGGCGACCCGCCCGCCGTGCCGCCGGTTATTACCGAATCGAATTATTATGACGCGAAGGAGTGATCGTCGACACATATCATCGAGAGGTTTCCAACCCCTATCTCGCGGGTATCACGGTCACACACAACAGATTTGCGCATTGCGATTCATGTACAGCATTCAACCGCGAGGTGAATAAGTAGCACCGCGTCTGTGATGGTTACAATTCCAGCCTTCTGCGCGACAATCGACCCGATTACGGTGTCGGTATGCACGTGCTGTTCGTCTGCAACTCCAATGTCTGCCGGTCGGTGATCGCCGAACGGCTCACCCGGGCGTTCGCGGCGGACAACGGCCTGACCGGCCTGACGGCGGAGAGCGCGGGCACCCGGGCCCTGGTCGGATTTCCGCCCGAACCGCTGGCCGCGGAGACCGTGGCAGGCCTCGGCGGCGACCCCAGCGGATTCAAGGCCCGAAAGCTCAAGCCCGAGATGGTCGATCGCGCCGATCTGGTGCTGACGATGACCGAATCGCTGCGCGACCAGGTCGGTGAGCTGGCCTTCGGGGTCGCGCCGCGCACCTTCACCCTGGCCGAGGCGCATCGGATCGCCAAGGTCACCGGCGCGAAATCCATTGCCGCCCTGCACCGGGCCCGCAACGACCTGGCCTATGTCGGCCGGGAGAACATCGCCGACCCGATCGGGCTGTCCCCCGAGGCGTTCCTCGAGGTCGGCGACCGGATCGCCGAACTGCTGTTCCCGCTGCTGGCCGCGCTGGCGCCGCACGAACAGGACCAGGTCAGCGCGGACGCGCGGCCCGGGCTGGTCATCGAGCCCGCCCCGGCCCGGCCGCTCTCGGCATTTCTGGCCGCGCAGCGCGGACGCTGAACGCAAGGCTGTTCGCCGGGCCGTCGACGGTCTAGACTTCGGCGGACGTGGAAGTTCCCCTTGCAGGTTCGACACACGACAGGACTGGAGACTTGCCGAAACGCATTTCGGATGTTTCGCTCCATGTGTATGTGACCCCGGAAATCCTCGACCGCATCGTCACCAGTGTGCGGACGGTTCTCGACGACCATCTCCAGGATCGCGAGGTCTTCGCCTGGCGCTTCACCCTGCCCGTCGACGCCGCCGATCCGCTCCATCGAGAACTCGAATCACAGTGGCGCCGAACGCATCCCGGCGCCGAGCCGGAAGGCGAAGCAACGTTCGAGATCGCGCTGAGCCTGGTCGGCGAGCCGGCCGATCTCACCGATGCCGACATCGCCGACCTCGAGCACGGACTTGCCCTGGCGGTGTACGGCGCGGCCACCCAGGCCGTCCCGTTCGCGCTGCGCGCGGATCAGCGCACCGACCTCGAATGGGAACTCGACGTCGAGCGGCGCTGACCCTCGCTCAGCGGGCCGGGAAGTGCCGGATGACGCCTTCCTGGACGGTGGTGGCGAGCAGTTCGCCACTGCGCGAATAGAACCGGCCCGTCGCCAGTCCGCGCGAGCCGGCGGCCACCGGCGATTCGGTCGCGTACAGCGTCCAGTCGTCGAAGCGGAACGGGCGATGGAACCAGATCGAGTGATTCACCGTCGCCGCGAGAATCCGGTCCAGTCCCCACGACAAACCGTGCGTGGTGATGATCGAATCCAGCACCGTGGTGTCGGAGGAATAGCCGAGCGCGGCCACGTGCAGCAGCGGATCGTCGGACAGCGCGCCGTCGGTGCGCATCCACACGCGGTTGTGGTTGAGCTTCTCGCCGGTGCCCTTGAGAATCCACGCCGGATCGTTGGTGTAGCGCATGTCGATCGGGTGCGGCGCGTTGATGAACATCTCCAGCTTGTCCTCGAAGCCGGCGAAGCTCTCCTCGATCCGGGGCAGTGTCTCCGGATCGGGCACCTGGGGACCCTCGTGGGAGTGCTCGAGACCCTTGCCCCAGTCCTGGAAGGCCGCCAGCATGACGAACAGCTCCTGGCCGTCCTGGCTGGCGGTCACCGTCCGGTTCGCGAGCGCGCGGCCGTCGCGGTGCCGCTGCACGTGGTATTCGATCGGCTTCTTCACGTCGCCGCCGCGCACGAAGTGCGCGTTGATCGCGTGCAGCGGCCGCTCCCCGGCGGTGCGTCCGGCAGCGACGATCGCCTGCGACACCAGCTGCCCGCCGAAGGTGCGGCTCCACACCTTCTCGGGATGGTTGCCGAGGAAGACGTCCTCGCCGATCGGTTCGAGGTCGAGCAGGTCGAGCAGCACCCGAAGATCGGGTGACGGCTCGCCCTGCACGGTCGCGGCCTCGATCGATCCGCCTGCCGAACTACTCACGACTAGTGGTCCTCCTCGCCGATGCGATGAACGTGGATCAGGTTGGTGGAACCGACGGTACCCGGCGGGGAACCGGCGACGATGACCACCAGGTCGCCCTTGCGGTACCGATCCATCGACAGCAGCGCCTGGTCGACCTGATGGATCATCGCGTCGGTGCTGTCCACCATCGGCACGATGAAGGTCTCGGTGCCCCAGGTCAGTGTCAGCTGGCTGCGCACCTCCGGCAGCGGGGTGAACGCCAGCAGCGGCAGCGGGGTGTGCAGCCGGGCCAGGCGGCGCACGGTGTCACCGGACTGGGTGAAGGCCACCAGCGCCTTGGCGTTGAGCCGCTCGCCGATGTCGCGGGCCGCGTAGGAGATCACGCCGCGCTTGGTACGGGGAACGTGGGTCAGCGGAGGGACCCGGTTCGTCTCGGACTCCACCGCGGTGACGATGCGGCTCATGGTGCGCACCGCGTCGATCGGCCAGGCGCCGACCGAGGTCTCGCCGGAGAGCATCACCGCGTCGGCACCGTCGAGCACCGCGTTGGCGACGTCGGAGGCCTCGGCACGGGTCGGGCGGGAGTTCTCGATCATCGACTCCAGCATCTGGGTCGCGACGATGACCGGCTTGGCGTTCTCGCGCGCCATCTGGATGGCCCGCTTCTGTACCAGCGGCACCTGCTCGAGCGGCAGTTCGACACCCAGATCACCACGGGCGACCATCACCGCGTCGAAGGCCAGCACGATGGCCTCGAGGTTGTCGATCGCCTCCGGCTTCTCCAGCTTGGCGATGACCGGCACCCGGCGGCCGACCTTGTCCATGATGTCGTGCACAAGTTCGATGTCGGACGGTGAGCGCACGAACGACAGCGCGATGAAGTCCACGCCCAGTTTCAAGGCGAATTCGAGGTCTTCGATGTCCTTCTCGGACAGGGCGGGCACCGACACGTCCATGCCGGGCAGCGACAGGCCCTTGTTGTTGCTCACGGGGCCGCCCTCGGTGACCCGGCAGACGACATCGTTGCCGTCGATGCTCTCGACCGTCAGGCCGACCTTGCCGTCGTCGACGAGCAGGCGGTCACCGGCCTTGGCGTCCTGGGCGAGCTGCTTGTAGGTGGTGGAGACGCGGTCGTGGGTGCCGTCGACATCGTCGACGGTGATCCGCACCTGTTCGCCGTTGGCCCAGGTGGTACGGCCGTCGGTGAACCGGCCGAGGCGGATCTTGGGGCCCTGTAGGTCGGCGAGGATGCCGACCGCGCGGCCGGTCTCGTCCGAGGCCGCGCGGACCATCTTGTAGTTGTCGGCGTGGTCGGCGTGCTCGCCGTGGCTGAAGTTCAGCCGGGCGACGTCCATGCCGCTTTCGACGAGTTCCCGAATACGGTCCTGGGTGGCCGTAGCCGGTCCGAGGGTGCACACAATCTTCGTCCGTCGCATCACACGGCAAGCCTAGTACTCCCCCGCCTCCCCGCGTACTTCGCCGGTCGGGGGTGTAAGCCCCCTGGCCGACCGGACCGCCGGATATCGGCGGAGCAGGGCGTGGCGTTCCCGGCGAGTTACCCCGGTGTTCACGAAATCGTTTGTCACCGAACGGCGACGTGCCTGGACAGCCTGGTCTCCAGGCGGCTCTGGCCGAAGCCCAGGATGAGGCAGATCACCCAGTAGTAGAGAGCCGCGACGCCGTAGAGGGCGAAGAAGTCGAAGGTCGGCGCGGCCGCCAGCTGCGCGGTGCGCAGCAGTTCGGTGACCAGGATGGTCGAGGCCAGCGAGGTGTCCTTGACCAGCGAGATGAGCGTATTCGACAACGGCGGCACCGCGATCCGGGACGCCTGCGGGAACACCACGTACCAGAGTGTCTGCGGGTAGGTCATGCCCAGCGACTCGGCCGCCTCCCACTGCCCCGGCGCGACGCTCATGATCGCCGAGCGCACCACCTCCGCGGCGTAGCCGCCGACATTGAGGCTGAACGCGATCACCGCGGCCGGGAACGGATCGATGACGATGTCGAACTGCGGCAGCGCGTAGAACACGATGAACAGCTGCACCAGCAGCGGGGTACCACGGATGATCGAGATGTAGAAGCGGGCGGGCAGCGACAGCGCCCGCTTCGACGACATCCTGGCCAGCGCGACACCGACCGCGATCGCCAGCCCGATGACGAAACTGATCGCCGTCAACGGCAGCGTCGCGGTCACCGTGGCCTTCAGCATCGGCCACAGGTTGTGCCAGATCAGCTCCCTGGTCGCGGGATCCATCCGTTATTTGCTGACGTCGGTGCCGAAGTACTTCTCCGACAGCCTGGTCAGCGTGCCGTCGGCGCGCAGCTGTTCGAGCGCCTTGTCGATGTCGGCGATCAGGGCGGCGTCGTCCTTGCGGGCGGCGAAGGCCTGCTTGCTGGTCTCGCCGGTCTTGCCCGCGATCTTGATGCCGGTGTCGCCGGTCTTCTTGGTGTACTCACCCACGGCGAGGGTGTCGTTGACGGTCGCGTCGACGCGGCCCGCCTTCAGCAGCTGTACCGCCTGCACGAACCCTTCGACCGCTTCGACTTTCGCGCCGGCGCCCGCGGCGACCTTGCCCCAGTTGCTGGTGGCCGACTGCGCGGTGGTCTTGCCCGACAGGTCCGCCAGCGAGGTGATGGTGGTGTTGTCGGACTTGGTGACGATCACGCCCTCCGACGTCGTGTACGGCTGCGACAGCGAGTACTTGGCGGTGCGTTCGGGATTGACGGTCACCTGGTTGGCGACCAGGTCGAAGCGCTGGGACTCCAGTCCGGCGAAGATCGAGTCCCAGGGCGTCTGCACGAATTCGACCCGCTTGCCGAGCTTCTCACCGATCGCCTGGGCGACCTCGACGTCGTAGCCGGTGAGGGTGCCGTTGTCCTGATAGCTGAACGGCGCGTAGGTGCCCTCGGTGCCGACTTTCAGCACGTTCGGGTCGGCGTCGGACGAGCAGGCCGACAGACCCGTCGCGGCGACGACGGCGAGCACGGCGGCGGCAAGCAGTTTGCGCACGGACATCCCTTTCTCCGCTGCGCGCATCGGGCACGCGCAGGCCAAGCGACGCTACGGCGCCGCGCTGGACCGACACAGAGTATCGCTCACGGTGAGCGCAATCCCGGCCGGGAAACACGAAACGGGTACTCCGCGGACGCGGAGTACCCGTTTCTGGTGCGTAGCGATCAGTCGCGCAGCGGACGGCCCTGCGCGTCGGGCACCTTGCCGGTGAGCATCATGATGCCGTCGATCAGCGGCCAGATGGCGCCGATGCCACAGGTCAGCCAGACCACGGCGATCTGGGCGATGCCCAGACCGGTGTAGCCCAGGTAGAAACGACCGACGCCGAAGCTGCCGAGGAAGATCTCGAGCAGACCGGCCATCAGCTTCTGCTTGTCCGAGAACGGGACACCGTACATGTCGCGGCCGTACGGCGCTTCCGGATCGGCCGGGTTGTAGCCCTGCGGCATGCCGCCGTAGGGCGCGGCGCCGTAGGCGGGCTGCGGCTGAGCGTACGGGTCGGCGGGCTGGCCGTACTGCGGCTGCGGCTGACCGTACTGCGGCTGGCCGTATCCCGGCTGCTGCTGCTGCCCGTAGCCGGGCTGCTGCGCGTACGGATCCGAGGGCTGGCCGTAGGCAGGCTGACCGTACTGCGGCTGGGAGCCGGAGTCGGGCTGCTTACTCAGGTCGGGACCGTACTGGGGATTGGGGTTGTAGGGGTCGGTCACTCATGTCCTCCATCATTCGTGCGGGTACCCGTCGTGGCCCCCGGCCAGTGGCGATCGGCCGAACGGCGGTGCGCCCGCGACGATCACCGGCCATTGTGGTCATAAGGACCGGCCGTTGTCTCCTCGGGTACCACACGAACGGTCCGCAGCACTCGTAGGCAGTATCGCGACGGGCGCCCGGAATGTTGCCGGACGCCCGTTCACTTCGTACGAGAGGTCGCTGATCAGGCCTTCTTCGCGCCCGACTGCTGTGGCTCGGCGGTGTCTGTCTGCTCGCCGTCGGCGGCGGTGTCCGATTCGACCTTGTCCGGCGCCGGCTCGGCGGTGGCAGAGGCAGTGCCGGCCGCCGCGTCCTTCGATTCCTCCGCGTCGGTGGTCTCCGCGTCAGCGGCCTTCGCCTCGACCGAAGCCGTTGCGGCAGTGGACTTGTCGAGCTCGACGGCGGCGTTGTCGGCCGCGCCCGCGGCCCGCAGCGCCGAGAACTGCCACGGCCACGGCCGCGGCTCGCCACCGGGCTGCAACTGCGCGGGTGTCTCACGGCCCTTGGTCGCCAGCGCGAAGTAGGCCATGGCGCCGAGGAAGACCAGTGCGGCGGTGAACGAGTTGATCCGGATGCCGAGGATGTGGGTGGCCTCGTCGTTGCGCATCAGCTCGACGAAGAAGCGGCCGAAGCTGTAGCCGGCCACGTAGAGCGCGAACAGGCGGCCGTGGCCGATCTTGAAACGCTTGTCCAGTTGCACCAGCAGCACGACGACCAGCACGTTCCACACGAGCTCGTACAGGAACGTCGGGTGCACGACCTCGAGCACCCGCCCGGTCGAGACCCCGTTCATCATGTCCCGCGCACCGGTCTCCGGGTCGAACCGCTCGTAGATCTCGAGACCCCACGGCACCTCGGTGGTGCGGCCGTAGAGCTCCTGGTTGAAGTAGTTGCCGAGGCGGCCGATCGCCTGCGCGAGCAGCACGGCGGGCGCGATGGCGTCACCGAGCGCGGGCAGCGGGATCTTGTAGACGCGGCAGCCGATCCAGGCGCCGATGCCGCCGAGGAACACCGCGCCCCAGATGCCGAGGCCGCCCTGCCAGATGTAGAGCGCCTCGACCGGGTGCTTGCCGGGGCCGAAGTACTTCTGCCAATCGGTGGCCACGTGGTAGAGCCGGCCGCCGACCAGGCCGAACGGCACCGCGAACATCGCGACATCGAGGACCGCGCCCTGCTGACCGCCGCGCTGTTGCCACCGGCGCTCGCCCCACCAGATGGCGACGACGATGCCGAGGATGATGAACAGCGCGTACGCCCGAAGCGGGAAGGGTCCGAGGTGCCAGACACCCTGGGGCGGACTCGGAAGGTAGGCCAGGACTGAGTTCACGGCCCCCACGTTAGTTCAGTGCCGTACCGGCGAGTGACTGTGACCCTGACGGCGGTGGTCGTCGACATGACAAGGCCACCGCGCCGGACCCGGATACGACCGAGCACAACACAGTTGCGCAAGGACTTGGGTAACTCACCGGGGACGGGCTGCGCCGGCTTCCGACTGACCGCCGGCCGCGTGGCCGTCCGACCCCGCGCCTAGAGCTGGCCAGAAGTCGCGGAGAGGCGGGACCGCACGCCGTCGGCGAGCTCGCTGGTCAGGGCGCGCACCGCGTCCAGGCCCTCGGCGGCGGCCGAGACCAGCGCCGATCCGACGATCACGCCGTCCGCGTAGGCGGCGATCTCGGCGGCCTGGGCCCCCGAACGCACACCCAGGCCGACCCCGATCGGGATGTCGGAGTGCGCGCGGATGCGGGCGCACAGCGCAGGCGCGGCCGAGGAGACCACGTCGCGGGCACCGGTCACGCCCATGGTCGAGGCGGCGTAGATGAATCCGCGCGAGGCCTCGAGCGTCTTCACCAGGCGTTCCTCGGTCGAGGACGGCGCGACCAGGAAGATGCGATCCAGGTTGTGGGTGGCCGAGGCGATGAACCAGTCGTCGGCCTCGTCCGGGATCAGGTTCGGCGTGATGATGCCCGCGCCGCCTGCCGCGGCCAGGTCGCGCGAGAACTTGTCGACGCCGTACCGGAGCACCGGGTTCCAGTAGCTCATCACCACGGCTTGACCACCGGCGTCGGTGATCGCCTCGACGACGGAGAACACGTCGCGCACCCGCACGCCACCGCGCAGCGCCTGCTCGGCGGCGGCCTGGATGGTGGGTCCGTCCATCACCGGATCGGAGTAGGCGACGCCCACTTCGACGATGTCGCAACCGGATTCGACCATGGCCTGGCAGACCTCGATGGACCCGGCCAGATCGGGGTAACCCGCCGGCAGGTAGCCGATCAGGGCGGCCCGGTTCTCGGCACGCGCGGCCGCGAAGGTGTTGGCCAGGCGGGACTGCTGACTCACTGGGCGTTCTCCTCGGCGGCGTCGTCGTCGAACAGGCCGAACCAGTGGCCCGCGGTGTCCATGTCCTTGTCGCCGCGACCGGACAGGTTGACCAGGATGATCGCGCCCTCGCCGAGCTCCTTGCCGAGCTTCAGCGCACCGGCCACGGCGTGCGCGGACTCGATCGCCGGGATGATGCCCTCCGAGCGCGACAGCAGCAGCAGCGCGTCCATCGCCTCGGTGTCGGTGATCGGCGCGTACTCCGCGCGGCCGATGTCCTTGAGGTGGGCGTGCTCGGGGCCGACGCCCGGATAGTCCAGACCGGCCGAGATCGAATGCGACTCGATGGTCTGGCCGTCCTCGTCCTGGAGCAGGTACGAGTACGCGCCCTGGAACGCGCCCGGGGTGCCGCCGGTGAAGGTGGCCGCGTGCCTGCCGGTCTCGACGCCGTCGCCGGCCGCCTCGTAGCCGATCAGCCGCACACCCGCGTCGGGGATGAAGGCGTGGAAGATGCCGATGGCGTTGGAGCCGCCGCCGACGCAGGCCACGACCGCGTCGGGCAGCCTGCCGACGCGCTCGGTGATCTGCTGGCGCGCCTCGATCCCGATGATGCGCTGGAAATCGCGCACCATCAGCGGGAACGGGTGCGGCCCCGCGGCGGTGCCGAAGCAGTAGTAGGTGTCGTCGGCGTGGGAGACCCAGTCGCGCAGCGCCTCGTTGATGGCGTCCTTGAGGGTCTGCGAACCGGTGGTCACCGAAACGACCTCGGCGCCGAGCAGCCGCATCCTGGCCACGTTCAGGGCCTGGCGGGCGGTGTCGACGGCGCCCATGTAGATGACGCAGTTCAGGCCGAGCAGCGCGCACGCGGTGGCGGTGGCCACGCCGTGCTGGCCCGCGCCGGTCTCGGCGATGACGCGGGTCTTGCCCATCCGCTTGGCGAGCAACGCCTGGCCGAGCACGTTGTTGATCTTGTGCGAGCCGGTGTGGTTGAGGTCCTCGCGCTTGAGGAAGATCCGCGCGCCGCCCGCGTGCTGGGCCAGGTTGGCGCACTCGAACACCGGCGACGGACGGCCGGTGTAGTCGCGCTGCAGCCGATCGAGCTCGTCGAGGAAGGTGTGGTCGGAGCGGACCTTGTCGTACTCGGCGGTGACCTCCTCGATCACCGCCATCAGCGCCTCGGGGACGTGCCGTCCGCCGTAGACGCCGAAGTGGCCGCCCGCGTCGGGCTCGTAGTCGCTGTGCTGGGCGACGCCCGCACTGGCCTGGGGCAGCGCGGTCACCGGATGCTCCGCCGGGCCGGCTTCGGGCAGGACGGATGGGTACCGGCGGTCACCAGCTCCGACACCGCGGCGCGCGGGTTACCGCTGGTCACCAGGCCCTCGCCGACGAGCACCGCGTCGGCGCCCGCGCCGGCGTAGGCCAGCAGGTCGGCGGTGCCGCGGATGCCGGACTCGGCCACCCGGATGACCTCCGAGGGCAGGCCGGGAGCGATCCGCGCGAACACGTCGCGGTCGACCTCCAGGGTCTTGAGGTTGCGAGCGTTGACACCGATCACCGACGCGCCCGCTTCCAGCGCGCGATCGGCCTCTTCCTCGGTGTGTACCTCCACGAGAGCGGTCATGCCCAGTGATTCGGTGCGGTCGATCAGCGAGGACAGCACGTCCTGCTCGAGCGCGGCCACGATCAGCAGGATCACATCGGCGCCGTGGGCCCGGGCCTCGTGGATCTGGTACGGGCCGACGACGAAGTCCTTGCGCAGGACCGGGATGTTCACGGCGGCGCGGACGGCATCGAGATCGTCGAGCGAACCACCGAAACGCCTGCCCTCGGTGAGCACGCTGATGATGCGCGCGCCGCCGTCTTCGTAGGCCTTGGCCAGGACGGCCGGATCGGGGATGTCGGCCAGCGCGCCCTTGGAGGGGCTGGCACGCTTCACCTCGGCGATGACACCGATCCCGTCCTCGTGCAACGCGGCGTTCGCGTTCAGCGGCGCCTTGGCGGCGGCCGCTGCGGCTTTGATCGCCTGAAAATCGAGGAGGGCTTCGCGAGCGGCAACATCCGCCCGAACCCCGTCGAGAATCGAGTCGAGTACCGTCATCTGGCTCGAATCCTTTCTGGGGAGACGAACTTCTCACCTGAGAGTCCCCTCAGGCGCTGTCTCACCGATGCTTGACAACAATAAATGGCTGCCGCGCGTGTCACTGCGGCGGGGGTGCCGGGGGTCACGGTGCGCGGCCGGGCGACTTGTCGTCGCCGTCCGGCCCCTCGGCGGTGTCGGTGGGATCGGTGCCCGCGTCGAGCGCGTCCCACAGCACCCGGTCCGACAGCGGCGCGGCGGCGCCGGTCTCCTCGCGCTGCTTGCTCACCTCCGCGCTGGCGTCGGCCCGGCGGAACACGGGGTTGTCGTACTTGCCGGACAGCTGCCCACTGCCGTCGCCGCGGCGGGTCAGCAGCACCCCCGCGATCAGTGCCAGCACCGCGGCCACGATCGACAGCAGCGCGGGCCCGATATGCGCGTCGGCGCCGCTGACGACCGCGCGCACCGGCAGCTCGGCCAGGGTGCCCGCCCGCTCCGCGGTCCGGCCCTCCCCCACGACCAGCGCGAACCCGGGCACCGCCGCCACCGCGGCGACGACCGCGACCACCACGCCGAGCAACTGCCGCAGCGCCCCCTTCACCGCGAACACCGCGGCGATCGAGGCGACCAGGACCAGTGCCAGCGGGGTGAGCGCACCGAACCAGGTGGCGCCGTCGAGCTCGTCGGTGCGCGGTTCGGTGAGCCCGTCGGCGGAGTGCACCGTCACCCAGGTCATCCGCGACGAGGCCCAGAGCCCGGCCGCCGCCAGCGCCAGCAGCGCCACCGGGACGATGGGCTTGGCCGCTTTCGCGGTGTCGGCGGGCGCGTCGGTCACGAGCCGCCGTCCTCGTAGGTCCGCAGGGTCTGCGCGGCCGCGATCGCCTTGAGCACCGCCATCGCCTTGTTGCGGGCCTCGGTGTCCTCGTAGACCGGGTCGGAGTCGGCGACCACGCCCGCGCCGGCCTGTACGTAGGCGGTGCCGTCCTTGAGCAGCGCGGTGCGGATGGCGATGGCGGTGTCGGCGTCCCCGGCGAAGTCGAGGTAGCCGACGACGCCGCCGTAGACGCCGCGCCGGGTCGGTTCGAGTTCCTCGATGAGCTCCATCGCCCGCACCTTCGGCGCGCCGGACAGCGTGCCCGCCGGGAAACAGGCCTGCACCGCGTCGAGCGCGATCTTGCCCTCGGCGAGCCGGCCGGACACCGTCGAGACCAGGTGCATGACGTGGCTGTAGCGCTCGACGTGCCGGTACTGGGTGACCCGCACCGTGCCGGGGCGGCAGACCCGGCCCAGATCGTTGCGGCCCAGATCGACGAGCATCAGGTGCTCGGCGTTCTCCTTGTCGTCGGCCAGCAGGTCCTTCTCCAGCAGGATGTCGTCCTCGGCGCTCTGCCCGCGCCACCGGGTGCCCGCGATCGGGTGCGTCGTGGCGACGCCGTCCTTCACGGTGACCAGCGATTCGGGGCTGGAGCCGACGATGGAGAACGCGGTGCCGCCGTCGCCGTCGGGGATGTGCATCAGGTACATGTACGGGCTCGGATTCGACGCCCGCAGCATCCGGTAGACCGCCAGCGGCGAGCCGGTGTAGTCCATCTCGAAGCGCTGCGAGAGCACCACCTGGAACGCCTCGCCCGCCTCGATCTCCTTGATCAGGCGGCGCACGCCCACGCCGAACTCCTCGGTGGTGCGCCTGCGCAGGTACTCCGGCTCGGGCCGGTCGAAGACCGACACGGTCGACGGCGCCGGCGCGGCCAGCGCGGCGGTCATCCGGTCCAGCCGGGCGACGGCGTCGTCGTAGGCGGCGTCGGCGTTCTCGTCGGTGCCGTTCCAGTTCACCGCGTTGGCGATGAGGGTGATCGCGCCCTCGTGGTGGTCGAACGCGGCCAGGTCGGTGGCCAGCATCAGCACCAGTTCGGGCAGTTGCAGATCGTCGGTGGCCAGCTCGGGCAGCCGTTCGATCCGGCGCACGGCGTCGTAGCCGAGGTAGCCGACCAGGCCGCCGGTCAGCGGCGGCAGACCGGGCAGCCGTTCGGTGCGCAGCAGTTCGAGGGTCTCGTGCAGCGCGCGCAGCGGATCACCGCCCGAGGGCGCGTCGGCGGGGACGGTGCCGAGCCAGGCGGCCTCGCCGTCGACGACGGTCAGCGCCGACGGACTGCCCGCGCCGATGAACGACCAGCGCGACCACGAGCGACCGTTCTCGGCGGACTCGAACAGGAAGGTGCCCGGCCGGTCGTCGGCCAGCTTGCGGTAGGCCGAGAGCGGAGTCTCGGAGTCCGCCAGCACCTTTCGGGTCACCGGGACCACCCGGTGCTCGGCGGCGAGCACCCGGAACTGGTCACGGGTCGTGGTGGTTGATGTCGACGCGCCCTGCATTTCCCCATCATCCCAGGCGGGTCGCGACACCTGTGCGCTGACCCGACCCCGGGATGCGACAAGGGGTGATCGGCATCACTACACTCGCGCGCGTTCCATGTCGCATGCGGTATCCCCCCTTTCCGAGAGGAGCAATGTTGTACCCCTCGCACCAGGGCGCTCAGGACGGCCGACTCGCCGCCCCGTCGCAGCAGCACTACGGTCCCGGCCAGCTGTCCGCGGCGAGCGCGCTCACGTCGTTCGTCACCTACGCCAAAGAGATGCAGGATCTGGACGAGAAGACCTATCCGGACGAGTACGCGGCACACCGCGACCGGATCCGGCAACTCGAGCCGATGCTGCGCGTGCACGGCATCCTCGACGTGATGGAGATCCGCAACCCGGAGATCGCGGCCCTGCTCAAGCGCTAGGCACCGTTCGACGGGTGCGGTCCGTCGGGGGCGGTGCCGGTCGATCGGGACATGGTCCCCGTTCGCGTCAGCGGGCGGGGATCTTCCGTACACCCGGCCCGGTCGATAGGGTCGCATCATGCAGCCAGGCCAGCGCGCTCCGCAGTTCGAGCTCCCCGACCAGTCCGCCCAGCTCCGCACGCTCGACGGCTTGCTCGCCGACGGTCCACTCGTGCTGTTCTTCTACCCGGCGGCCAATACCCCCGTGTGTACGGCCGAGGCCTGCCACTTCCGCGATCTGAGCGCGGAGTTCGCCGCCATCGGCGCCTCCTGCGCCGGCATCAGCACCGACAGCACCGAGGTGCAGGCCGGATTCGCCACCAAGCAGCGACTGGACTACCCGGTGCTCTCCGACGCCGACGGCGCGGTGGCCGCGGCCTTCGGCGTCAAGCGCGGGCTGCTGGGCAAGCTGGCCCCGGTCAAGCGGCACACCTTCGTCATCGACACCGACCGGACCATCCTGAAGGTCGTCACCGGCGAACTCCGCGCCGCCGTGCACGCCGACGAGGCGCTGGCCTTCCTGCGGACCCGCGCCACCGCCGCGGAGTAACCGGCGAAACGCCGGGCGCCGGATCGGCGTCCGGCGTCCCGGCCGCCTCTACGCTGGGGAGATGACAACCGGCGAGGTGCAGTCGAACGGTCAGAAGTCCACGGCGACCGTGTGGCGCAACCGGGCGATCATCACGGTCGCCACGGCCGTCGTCCTGGTGATCGCCTATCTCATCCTGTCGTCGTTCATCCCCCGCTGGTGGGCGCAGCGCCTGGCGAGCGTGGTGCACGGCAGCTTCACCCAGGGCATCTGGTGGGGCCTGGTCTACGGCCTGGTGTTCACCCTCGCTCCGCTGCTGCTGGTGCTGCTGGCGGTGCGCGTGTGGAAACGCAAGGGCGGCAAGTTCATCGCGGGCGCCTCGGTGATCATCGCGCTGCTGCTGGCGGTGCCCAACCTGATGACGCTCACGATCGTGCTCGGCGGCAACAACGCGGCGCACGCGGGTCAGCGCATCCTCGACGTCGACGCACCCGCCTTCCGCGGCGCCTGCCTGGTCGGCGCGATCGTGGCGGGGTTGATCTTCCTGCTGGTGCTCGCCCTGATGGGCAAGCGCGGCCTCACCCGGCGCAAGGCCGCCAAAGCCGCCGACACCGCGCCCGCTCCGACCGCGCCGATCCCCGGCGAGCAATAGCTTTTCCGAATAATCCCAGCAACACGCCACCGCGGCAGACGCCCGGCGCCGCCGCGGTGACCTAAGCTCCGTTCCCATGCCGATCGGGAGCAGCGAGTCGACCTCGGTCCTCGTGCTCGGCGCCGGTCCGGCCGGCCTCGTCCTCGGCAACATCCTGCGCGCGGCCGGGATCGATGTGCTGATCCTGGAACGGCGCGACCGCCCGCACATCGAGCAGCGCGCCCGTGCCGGTTTCCTGGCTCCCGCCGGTGTCGCGGTGCTGGCCGAGCACGGACTCGACACCGGCTTGCGCACCGGCGGCCGCACGCACCACAGCTGCGAGTTCCGCAGCGGCGACGGCCGGATCGAGCTGTCCTACGACGAGCTCGGGCGGGGCGAGGTGCACACCGTCTACCCCCAGCAGCGGCTGGTCACCGATCTGGTCGCCGAGTACCTGCGACGCGGCGGCGAGCTGCGGTGCGCGACCACCGCCGAACGGATCGGGGACGAACCCGGCGAGCGGCCGTGGGTGCTGGCCCGCACCGCGGACGGCGAGAGTCACCGGATCACCGCGCGCTACCTGGTCGGATGCGACGGCGCGCGCGGCGCGGCCCGCCGCGCCGTGCGCGGCCCGCGCTCCACCCGCGACTACGCCATCACCTGGCTCGCGCTGCTGGCTCAGGCCCCGCCGACGACCGACACCGTCGCCTACGGCGTCCACCCCGACGGCTTCGCGGGCCAGATGCCACGCAGCCCCGAGGTGACCCGCTACTACTTGCAGTGCGCCGACGAGGACGCCCTGCGCTGGAGCGAGGACCGAGTCTGGAGCGCGCTGTCGACCCGGCTGCGCGCCGACCGGTACGGACCGTTGCGCACGGGCCCGATCCTCGAGCGCGGACTGGTCCGGTTGCGGTCGGAGATCCTCGACCCGATCCAGCAGGGCCGGCTGTTCCTGGCGGGCGACGCGGCCTCCACGATCAGCCCGGCCGCGGCCAAGGGCGCCAACCTGGCCATCCTCACCGCGCGCTCGCTCGCCGCGGCCCTGATCGCCGCGGTCGATCACGGCGACGAGTCCGCCCTGCGGCGGCACTCGGCCGACTGCGTCCCGCGCATCCGGCGCGCGCACGAGTTCTCGCACTGGATGATCGGCCTGCTGCATCCGCCCACCGGTCCGCACGCGGGCTTCGATCGCGAGCTCCAGCAGGCCCGGCTGCACAGCCTGGCCACCTCACGACCCCATCAGGACTTCTTCGCGGAGAACTACGTCGGTATCTGAATCCAGGAGGACGCGTGACCCGCTCGCCGGCAGTGCAATCCCGGATCGACCCGCTCGATGACGACCGCGTGGCCGCGGCCGCGCGGTTCGTCGGAACCCATGACACCGACAGCGTGCTCGCCCGGCTGCTGCCCCGGCTCAGCGAGGCCGAACGCGGGGCGATCGCCGATCGCTGCCGGTTCGCGCACGCCGCGGTCATGGTGTTCCCGCCCGACCTCGCCGCCCTCGACGACCTGCTCGCGACGCACGGCCTCACGATCGACTCGAACGAGCCCAGCGTCGTGGTCCGGCAGCGGGTGGCGGCCCGCCACGGCCTCGACCCCCAGCGGGTGCCGGTGCGGATCGTGCGCGCGGCGCTCCCCGCCGCCGACGGCACACCCTGCGCGCTCGAGATCTTCGCGCTGCCCGCCGCGCCCGCCGAGGTGGCCGACCTCGAGCGCGCCGAGGCGCACGAGGCCCACATCGCGCTGGCCACCGGGCCCGTCGACCCCCTGACCCTGGCCGGGCTGCGCGCGCTGCTCACCGGGCCGGGCGGGCTGCGCCCCGACCACGGTGGCTACAACGACCGCGAGGACGCCACCAGCTTCTATTTCCGCAGGCCGGGCGCGCGGACCGACCGGCGGGTGGAGCTGTATGTCGCCGGTGCGCATCCCCGCGAACTCGCCCGGCACACGAGCGAATCCGCCGATCCCGCGACGCGGCTGCTCGGGTTGCTCACCGGTGCCTGGGCGACCCAGGCGCTGGCCGTCACCGCCGGGTCCGGCATCGCCGACCGGCTCGCCGAGACGCCGGGCGGACCGCTCGGCGAGCTCGCCGCCGCGACCGGGACCGACTTCGACGCGCTCACCCGGCTGTTGCGCTACCTGGCCCAGCTCGAGATCGTCGAGCCGCTCGGCGCGGGCTACACGCTCACCGAGACCGGCAGGCTGCTCGCCGCCGGCGCCCAGCCGTCGCTGCATCCGCTGGCGTGTCTCTATGGCGGCGCGTTCTACGAGTCGTTCGGCGAACTCGGCTACGCCGTGCGGACCGGCCGGACGGCCTTCGACCACCACTTCGGCAGGCACCATTTCGAGTATTTCCGGGCCGACCCGGAGCGTGCGAGCCTGTTCGATCGGGCCATGGCGGCGAGCGCGTCGATCTTCGGCCAGGTCGCCGGGCTCGTCGGGACCGCCACCGCGCGCACGGTGGTCGACGTCGGCGGCGGCACCGGCGAATTGCTGGCACGCGTGGTCGCGGCGAACCCACAGCTGCGCGGCATCCTGTTCGAGCGCGAGTCCACCCTGCCGCGCGCGCGGACGACCTTGGCGGCGGCGGGCTGCCTGTCGCGCTGCGAATTGGTGGGCGGGGACTTCTTCACCGCCGAGGTGCCGACCGGCGGTGACATCTATCTGTTGTCGCGGGTCCTGCACGACTGGGACGACGCGGACTGCCGCGCGATCCTGCGCGGGTGCGCCGCGGCGATGTCCGAGCACGCCCGGCTCTACATCGTGGAACGGCTGCTGCCCGAGGACGGGTCCCGGTCCCTCGCGCCCGCCTGGGACCTGCACATGCTGTGCAATGTCGGCGGGCGCGAACGCACCGTCACCCACTATCGCGCGGTACTGAAGTCGGCCGGGCTCGAGCTGATCGGGCACGACGAGCTGCCGCTGGGGTTCGCGCTGCTGCACGCGCGCCACGCCGACTGAGCGGACGCTCCGCGCCGGGTCCGGCCGCACCATCGGTGCGCGCGGGCCCGACAGCGGCTGGGGCGACGGGCTTTTCGCGATACGAGGTCGGCGATGCTGTGAGTGACCTCACGACCGCGGCCAACTCGCGGACGCCACAGCGACGTCGTGGCAAACTCGGTTCGGTGCGTGCCCCAGTACACCCGCCCTGTCGTTCGGCCGCGAGACAGTGCCGGCGATGACCCAGTGGCTCGACCCCGTCGAACAGCGCGCCTGGCAGGCGATCGTGGCGCTCATGGCCCGGATCCCGGGTGCGCTCGATACGCGGCTGCAGCGCGAGGCCGGGCTGACCCATTTCGAGTTCCGGGTGTTGAGCCTGCTCTCCGAGGAAGCGGGCCATCGCCTGCAGCTGAGTGATCTCGCCCACAAAGCAAATGCGTCGCTATCGCGACTGTCGCATGTGGTGTCGAAGCTGGAGCGGCTGGGCTGGGCCCGGCGCGACTCCACCGCGGGCAGGCGCGGGGTGCACGCGGTGCTCACCGACGCCGGATTCGCGAAGGTGCTCGCGGCCACGCCGGGCTACGTCGAGGCCGTGCGCCGGCTGGTGCTCGACGGACTCGACGCCGAGCAGACCGCCCAGCTGGCCGAGCTCGGGGAAACCCTGTCGGCGCGGCTGAACAGTGTCCTGGCCGAGGACGGCGACTAGTCGGCGGCCAGCAGCACGTCGGTGTCGAAGCAGGTGTGCGTGCCGGTGTGACAGGCCGCGCCCTCCTGGTCGACGATCAGCAGGATCGTGTCGCCGTCGCAGTCGAGCCGCACCTCGTGCACGTACTGGGTGTGGCCCGAGGTCTCGCCCTTGACCCAGTACTGCTGACGCGACCGCGAGTAGTAGGTGCCCTTGCGGGTCGCGATGGTCCTGGCCAGCGCCTCGTCGTCCATCCAGGCCATCATCAGCACGTCACCGGTCGACTTCTCCTGGGCGACGGCGGCGACCAGACCCGCGTCGTTGCGCTTGAGGCGTGCGGCGATGGCGGGATCGAGGCTCATGCCTCGTTTATAACAGCCGTACCGGAACGCGCCGACTGCCCGGTCTGCAGCTCGATCGCCACCAGCAGTTCCACCAGGTCGTTGACGCTGCGCACATTGCGGCCGGTCAGCTCCTGGATCCGCCCGAGCCGGTACTTGGCGGTGTTGAGGTGGATGCGCAGCGTGTCGGCGGCTTCGCGCAGGTTCATGTCGGCGGCGGCGAAGGCGCGGATGGTCTCGGCCAGCGAGCCGCCGCGGGCGCGGTCGTCGGCCAGCGCGGCGCCGATGCGCGGGTCGACCAGCTGGCGGGTGGTGTCGTCGGCGCGCAGCAGCAGGTACCGGAACGGCGTCAGCTGCGGGAGCGCGAGCACGCCGCCGTCCTCGGGCAGCAGCGCGAGCGCGGCCTGGGCCTGCCGGTAGGCACGCGGGATCTGGGCGACCTCGGTGACCGCGGTGCTCACCCCGACCGCCAGCGCGATGCCCTCGGCGGCGAGGTCCTCACGCATTGCGCGCAGTCGTTGGCACAGCTGCTCGGCCGAACCGTCGCGCCCGAGCGCGGGAATCGCGACGATCTCGCCGCCGCGCACCACCGACAGTGTGCGCAACCCGTTGACCCCGACCCGCGCGGCGGCCGCGGACACCAATTGCCTTGTCTCCCCGAGCCCGTCGGCGGAATCGGCGCGCGCAGAGCCATCCAGCACCACGGCGGTCACCACGACCAGCGGGGTGGTGCGGTCCGCGCCGATCCCGTGCGCGGTGGCCACCGACAGATGCGGGCCGCCCGCGGGCAGGGTGCCGTCGAGCAGCGTGTCCATCAGCGCCTGGCTGTCGCGGCCGGACTCGGCGGCCACGTACTGCTGGAACTCCAGGTAGGCGTCGGTGGCCTGGGTGCTGATCAGGTCGGTGTAGCGGGCCAGCGGACCGGCCAGCGAGAGCACGGCCTCGCGGCCTGCCTCGGTGTCGCCGGCGTGGGCGAGCAGCGATTTCCAGATGGCGCGCTGTCCCAGCCGGAACGCGGCGATGTAGTCGACCAGCGGCAGGCCCGAGCGCGCCCGCCGGGCGGCGGCCTGCCGGGCGTAGGTGACATCGGCCGGGGTGACCCGCTTGCGTTCGAGCAGCGCGCCGAGCCCGGTGCGGCTCAGCCGGGCCAGCTGGTCGTGCACGTCGGCGAGGAAGCCGGGGTCGGCGGTGCCGTAGCCGGGCAGCTCGGTGCGCAGCTTGGCCATCACGTCGTCGGCGATGTCGTCGGCGTGGTCGTAGGCGCATCCGACGATCCGCGCGCGCTCGGCGTGCACCGGATCCGAGTTCGACGCGGTGAGCAGATGTGATCCAGCCGACATGTCCGGGGAGTTTGCATGTCCGATTTACCGGTGTCAACCGCCGGGCGCCCTGTCCGCAGCGGACGAGAGCGTGCGCCGAAATTGGTCCGCAACGTCCGATGTGGTTCGTGACCTGCGAACTTACTGTTCGTCGCATGCTCGAGATAACCAACCTGACGGTGCGCTTCGGCGGCATCACCGCGCTGCGGGAGGTCGGGTTCGCGGTCGCTCCCGGGGAGATGGTCGGCCTGATCGGACCGAACGGCGCGGGCAAGACCACTCTGTTCAACTGTCTGACCCGGCGCCACCGGCCGACGTCGGGCACCCTGCGCTACCGCGAGACCGACCTGGCCACGGTCCGGCCGGACGCGCTGGCCGGACTCGGGATCGCCCGGACCTTCCAGAACCTGGGCCTGTTCCCCAGGCTCTCGGTCCGCGACAACGTCCTGGTCGGCGCGCATCATCGCGCCCGCGCCGGTTTCGTCTCCGCGGGCTTACGGCTGCCGAGGGTCCGTCGCGAGGAACGGGCGCTGCGCGCCGAAGCCGACGATCTGCTCGACCGCCTCGAGCTGACCGCGGTGGCCGACCATCCGGCGGCGGGCCTGCCGTTCGGCACCCTCAAGCGCATCGAACTGGCCAGGGCGCTCGCGGTCCGGCCTCGGCTGTTGCTGCTGGACGAGCCGGTCAACGGTCTGAGCCACGGCGAGGTCGACGAGTTCGCCGAGCGCTTGCGCGCCCTGCAAGCCGATCTCGGCCTGACCGTCGTCGTGGTCGAACACCACATGGGGTTCGTCATGGGCACCTGCGATCGGGTGGTGTGCCTGGAGTTCGGTCAGGTCATCGCCGAGGGCGAACCCGAAGCGGTGCAACGGGATCCGGCCGTCATCCGCGCCTATCTGGGCGTGGCGGCATGAGCGGTCAGCGGCCGGAGGCGGCAGCGGAGCGTGACCACGGAGGCCGCCCGAGCATCCCGAAGGGGTCCGGCACGAGCGAGTTCCTTTCTGTCACCGACCTGCACGCCGGTTACGGTGCGGCGAAAGTCCTGCACGGCGTGAGCTTCTCGGTGCCGCGGGGCGCGGTGTGCGCGATCCTCGGGCCCAACGGCGCGGGCAAGACGACGCTGCTGCGGGCCCTGTGCAGGATGGTCAAGGTGCGCGGCACCCTGCGCCTGGACGGCACCGAGGTGACCGGGCGCGCCCCGGAGACGATGGCCCGGCTCGGCGTCGCCCACGTGCCCGAGGGCCGCGGCACCTTCGCGCCGCTGACGGTCGAGGAGAACCTGCGTCTGGGCGCCTACACCCGCCGCGATCGCGCGGGCACCGAGGCCGACCTGCGCCGCATCTACGACTACTTCCCGATCCTGCGCGACAAGCGGCGCGAGCCGGCGGGCGGGCTGTCGGGCGGCCAGCAGCAGATGCTCGCCATCGGCCGGGCGCTGATGCTGCGGCCCCGGGTGCTGCTGCTCGACGAGCCCTCGCTGGGCCTGTCCCCGCTGGTGACCCAGGAGCTGTTCGGGATCGTGCACACCATCAACGAAGAGGAACGCACCACCGTGATCGTCGTCGAGCAGAACGCTCATCTGGCCCTCGGCATCGCCCATCGGGCCCATGTGCTCGAGTCCGGGCGCATCGTGTTGTCCGGCACGGCCGCCGAGATCAGGGCCGATGACCAGGTCACCCGCTCCTACCTCGGAATCCGGGTGCGGCCGTGACCGACTTCGTCCAGCAGCTCGTCGAGGGACTCTCGGCGGGCGCGATCTACGCCGGTCTCGCCCTGGCACTCGTGCTCATCTACCGGTTCACCGGAATCGTCAACTTCGCCCAGGGCGAGCTGGCCATGTTCTCGGCGTTCCTGGCCTGGCAACTGAGCCAGACCATGCCCTTCTGGGCGGCGCTGCCGCTGACCCTGGCCATCTCCTTCGTCGCGGGCATGCTCATCGAACGGGTGGTCATCCGTCCGGTCGAGGGCGCGCCCGAGATCACCCTGGTGATCGTCACGGTCGGCCTGTTCTTCACCGTGCACGCGGTGGCGGGCTGGATCTGGTCCTACCAGGTGAAGTCGTTCCCGAATCCGTTCCCGGACGGTGCGCTGCGCACCGCCGGTGTCAGCGTCGGGTACGGCAGCCTCGGCATTCTCGCCGTCGTCGCGGTGGTGATGGGACTGCTGTACCTGCTGTTCCGCTTCACCGGGATCGGCCTGGCCATGCGCGCGGTGGCCTGTCATCCGCAGTCTGCCCGGCTGGTCGGCATCCGGGTCGGCACCGTGCTCGCGCTCGGCTGGGGGCTGGCGGCGCTGGTCGGCGCGGTCTCCGGGGTGCTGTCGGCGCCGCTGCTGTTCCTCGAACCCAACATGATGGGCGGCGTTCTCATCTACGCCTTCGCGGCGGCCACGCTGGGCGGCTTCGACTCCCCCGGCGGCGCGGTGGCGGGCGGCCTGATCGTCGGCGTCGCCGAGACCCTCACCGGCGCCTATGTCGACGCGATCGGCACCGAACTCAAGATCGGTGTGCCACTGGTGATCATCCTGGGCGTGCTCCTGCTGCGCCCGCAAGGTCTGTTCGGACACGCGGCGGTGGAACGGGTATGAGCGAGCTGAAGACTGTATCGAAGCCGACGACTTCTGTTGCGCCACCGGCGACTTCGGTCGTGAGTCGCCTCCGTTGGCCACTGATCGCCACCGCGGCCGTCGTTCTACTGGCCTGCGCGGCACCCTTCCAGCTGGTGCCATTCCACACCTTCCAGCTGGCCATGGCCATGGTCTACGCGGTCACCCTGCTCGGGTTGAACCTGCTGGTCGGTCACACCGGCCAGATCTCGCTGGGGCACGGCGCGTTCTTCGCGGTCGGCGCCTACACCGCCGCGGTGGCGATGCAGCGCTGGGACCTGCCGTATTTCGCGACCGTCCCGCTCGCGGCGGCGGTGACCTTCGTCCTCGGTTTCGCGCTCGGCATCCCCGCGCTGCGGCTGCGCGGACTGTATCTGGCGCTGGTCACCCTCGCGATCGCGATCTTCCTGGTCCCGCTGCTCAAGCGGTTCGACGGCTTGACCGGCGGCTCGATGGGTCTGACCGTGGACAAGCCGGTGCCGCCCACGTGGACCGGGCTGGCCGAGGACCAGTGGCTGTACTTCCTGGCGCTGGCGACCACCGTGATCGCCTTCGTGCTGGTCGCCGGGATGCTGCGCTCGCGGGTCGGCCGCGCGCTGCACGCGGTGCGCGACAACGAGATCGCCGCCGAGGTGCTCGGGGTGAACCTGGCCCACTACAAGACCCTCGCCTTCGCCTGGAGCGCCCTGCTCGCCGGAGTCGCGGGCGCGGTCTACACGTGGGTCATCGCCTTCGTCTCCCCCGACTCGTTCGCGCTGACCCTGTCGGTGACGCTGCTGGCCGGCCTGGTCGTCGGCGGACTCGGCACCACCTGGGGCCCGGTGCTCGGCGGGTTGTTCGTGATGTTCGTGCCCAGCTTCGCCCAGGACGTCAATCAGGCGGCGCCCGGCGTCATCTTCGGACTGCTGATCATCGCGGTCATGTACCTCGCGCCCACGGGCCTGGCCGGACTCACCGGCCGGCTGGCGCAACGGCTCGGACATCTGGTTCGGAAAGGGAGAACACATGCGCACTAAGGCGATCCACGCCCTCGGGGTGGCGGCGGCGCTGCTCGCGACGCTCACCGCGTGCGGCGGCCGCGGCGAGGAGACCGGCTCCACCGCCGTCGGCGACTGCCGGGGCCAGCAGACCGTCGGCATCACCGACACCACCCTCAAGCTGGGCGGGGTGTACCCGCTGTCGGGCCCGGCCTCGGCCTACAGCGAGGTGCCCAAGGGCATCAAGGCCTACTTCGACTACGTCAACGCCGAGCAGGGCGGGATCGCCGGACGCAAGGTCGAGTACCTGGTGCGCGACGACGGCTACCAGCCGCCCAAGACGGTCGAGGAGACCCGCAGGCTGGTCGAGCAGGATCAGGTGTTCGCGGTCTTCCAGACCCTGGGCACCGCGACCTCGTCGGCGGTGTGGGACTACCTCGGTCAGCGCAAGGTACCGCAGGTCTTCGTGGCCACCGGCGCGACCAAGTTCGGCGCCGACGCCGAGCACCCGTGGACGATCGGCTGGCAGCCCAGCTATCGCACCGAGGGATTGGCCTACGCCCAGTACGTCAAGACCCAGCGCCCGACCGCGACCGTGGCCGTGCTCTACCAGAACGACGACTTCGGCAAGGATTTGCTCGCCGCGTTCACCGAGGGCGTCGCGGGCAGCGGCGTGAAGGTGGTCGCCCAGCAGAGCTTCGAGGTCACCGACCCCACCGTCGACCCGCAGGTCCGCAACCTGGCGAACTCGAAAGCCGATGTGCTGCTGAACTTCTCGACGCCGAAGTTCGCCTCGCAGGCACTGGCCGCCGACGTGCGCAACACCGACTGGAATCCGCTGCACGTGCTCACCCAGGTGTCGAACACCATGGCCACCCTGCGGCCAGTCGGCTTGGAGAACGTGCAGGGCGCGGTCAGCGCCGCCTTCCTCAAGGACCCGGCCGACCCGCGCTGGACCCAGGACGCGGGCATGCAGACCTACAAGACCAAGCTGGCCCAGTACGCGCCCGGCGCCGACCCGGAGAACCAGCACGCGATGGCCGGTTGGGCGATGGCCGAGAGCTTCCGCAAGACGTTCGAGTCGGCGACGTGCCCGACCCGCGAGGGCCTGCGCGAGGCGATGCGCTCCCTCGACAACGTCGGCGTGGACCTGCTGCTGCCCGGCATCAGCATGAAAACCGGTGCGAGCGACGGCTATCCGCTCGAAGCCGTCGGCATCCAGACCTTCGCGGGCACCCACTGGTCGCTCACCGACGGCCTGATCGACACCGGAAAGTAGCCCCCCAACGTTCCGCGGTTCGCCGCGAAACCCCCGAAGTACACCCCCGATCGATGAGGATCACCGATGAAGATGTCCACCACCCTCGCGACCGCCGCCCTGACGGCGCTGGCCCTGTGCGTCGGCACGGGCACCGGCCACGCCGACCCGGCGCCACAGACCGATGTGCACTACGAGGTCAGCAGGCAGGGCGACGCCGCCGTCGTCACCACCACCGACGGCAAGCTACAGATCGTCGGCGATCAGCTGGTGCTCACCACCGGCGCCGACGTGCCGGTCGCCGCGCTGCCGCTGTCCTACCGGATGGACGACAAGCTGTTCCCGATCGCCGCCACCATCAACGGCGGCAAGGCCACCCTGACCCCCTCGCGCGAGGGCGCCACGCCGGTGGCCGCGGCGACCGAGCTGGTCAGCACGGACGCCGCGGTCAAGCAGGTGGCCGAGTCGTTCACCCCGCGTGACCAGGCGGCCCTCGGCGCGTTCAGTCAGCGGGTCGGCATCGGTGGCGCGGTGGCCGCGATCGTCGGCGCGGTGATCGGCGGCGGGGTCGGCTGCCTGGTGGGTGGCGCGGCCGGGGCGACCATCGCCAGCCCGGTGATCGTGCTGCTGGTGCCGTGGGTCGGCGCGACCGTCGCCGGGTGTGTGCTCGGGGCGGCCACCCTCGGCGCGGTCGGCACCATGGTCGGGCTGATCACGGTCGGCGGCCCGCTGGCGCTGTTCTCGGCCTACCAGTACTTCTCGACGATCACCGCGCCGTGCCCGCCCGAGCTCGGCGCGTACTGCAAGGATCCCGCGGTGCCCGCCCCCGCGAAGTAGTCCGTCCCACCGCTTCGCCGGTCCGCCCGATCCACGCTCGGGCGGGCCGGCTCGTGGCCGTTCGCAGGCCGGTTAGGAATCCCGTATGCACAGGACAGTTCTCGATGCCGAGCACGCCGCGTTCCGGGCGTCGATGCGCGCGTTCATCGACGCCGAGGTCGTGCCCAGCTTCGGCAAGTGGTACGACGACGGCCAGGTCCCGCGCGAGTTCTATTACCGGCTGGGCGAACTCGGCGTCTTCGGGCTGGAGGCGCCGGTCCGGTTCGGCGGGGCCGGGCGTACCTCGTTCGGCTTCCGCACCGTGCTGGCGGAGGAGATCGCCAGGGCGGCGGTCTCGTTCGGCGGGGCGAGCGTCCACGTCACCCGGTGTCTGCCGCTGGTGACCGCGCTGGCCACACCGGCGCAGCAGGCGCGGTGGTTGCCGGGCATCGTCACCGGCGACACCATGTTCGCGCTGGCGGTGGCCGAACCGGGCACCGGCTCCGAGCCCGCGGGCATGCGCACCACCGCGCCGCTGTCAGTCGACGGGTCCACCTACGTGGTGAACGGATCGAAGACCTACGTCGCCGGTGGCGTGCACGCCGACCGGGTGATCGTCTGCGCGCGCACCGCGGCGCCCCGCCCCGACGACCCCGCGCACGGTCTGTCGCTGCTGGTCGTCGACACCGCCGCGACCGGGTTCCGGGTGGGGCGCAGGCTCGACACGCTGGGCCGCAAGCTCAGCGGCACCGCCGAACTCACCTTCACCGATGTGCGGGTGCCCGCGGCCGACGTGCTCGGCGCGCCGCACCAGGCCGTCGCCCATCTCGCCGGGCAACTGCCCAGGGAGCGTCTCGGCATCGCCGTCGGCGCCTACGCCCAGGCCAAGGCCGCGGTCCGCTTCGCGCGCAAGCACACCGCCGAGCGCATCGCCTTCACCCAGCCCCTGTCGGCCTTCCAGAACACGAAATTCGAGCTGGCCGCCTGCCAGACCGAGGTCGACGCCGTCGAGGCGGTCGTCGATCGCGCGCTGGCGGCGCACGATCGCGGCGAGCTCGGCGACGCGCACGCCGCGTCGGCGAAACTGTTCGCCACCGAGACCGCGGGCCGGGTGATCGACCGATGCCTCCAATTGCACGGCGGCGCGGGCTATCTCACCGATTCCCCGATCGCCCGGCTCTACGCCGACCACCGCATCGATCGCCTGCAGGGCGGCACCAGCGACGTCCTGCGCACGATCATCGCCGCTGGCATGGGCCTGTAGCCGGCCGCTGTCCGGGGCGATTCGGCCACCGCCGCGGTTGGTCAGCGCGCCCGGTTGAGCTCGCCGAGCAGTCGCCAGGTGCGCTGCTGGTCCTCGGGCGTGGTCAGGTCGGTCTGCGAGAACACCACCTCGGTCGCGCCCGCCGCGAAATAGTCGGCCACCCGCGCGGCGACGATCTCCTCGTCGCCGTACACCACCAGCTCGGCGGCCCGCCGCGCGCCGGACAGCTCGATTACCCGGCGATACGACGGAATGCTGTCGTAGAAGGCGGTTTTCGCCTCGGCGGCGGCACGGGCGGCGGCCGCATCCGCAGTGACCACGCCGGGGACCAGGACGACCACGCGCGGCCGCGGCCTGCCCGCGCTCGCCGCCGCGGCCGTCAGCGGCGCGACGATGTGCTCGGCCAGCGCCTCGGGCCCGACCAGGAACGGCAGGGTGCCGTCGGCCAGTTCGCCGGTGGCCGACAGCGCCCGCGGTCCCATCGCCGCGACCAGCACCGGCACGGTGGGGGTGGCGCCCGCGACGGCGGCGGGCATCGGCGTGGCCGCGGTCAGGGTCTCGCCCCGGAAGTCGACCGCGCCGGTGTCGAGGATCGAGCGCAGCGCCGTGAGGAATTCGCGCAGCCGCGTCGCCGGACGATCGAACGGGCCGCCGAACGCGCGCTCGGACAGCGCGCGGGCGCCCAGACCCAGGCCGAGGGTGAACCGTCCGCCGGTGGCCGCCTGCGCGGTCTGCGCCTGACTCGCCACCAGCAGCGGATGCCTGCCCGGCACCGGCACCACCGAGGTGCCGACCTCGATCCCCGGGACCTCGCGGCCGATCACCGCCGCCACCAGCAGCGAGTCGTGCGAGAAGGTCTGGCCGAGCCACACCGAACTCAGTCCGGCCGCGGCGGCGCTGCGCCCCAGGTCGACGGCCGCGTCGACGGCATTGGCGGATTGGTCGAGGGCGAACGGGGACAACGCGATTCCGATGCTCATCCGAGGATCAACCCGCGCGGCAACGGATTTCATCGCATTCAGCGCACGCCGATCTCCACTGCACCCGAGCGCGCGGTCACGTCCTCGCCGCACGCGGTTCGGACCGGGCACCCCGCGCGCGGCCGCGACCTCGGCGAACCGCGATCCCGACCGGTCACCCGCGCGGACACGATCTCAGCGGACGGTGATCCCGTCCGCGCGCATGGCGTCCTTGACCTGGCCGATGGTGAGATCGCCGAAGTGGAACACGCTCGCGGCCAGTACCGCGTCGGCCCCCGCGTGCACGGCGGGCGGGAAGTGCGCGACCGCGCCCGCGCCGCCGCTGGCGATGACCGGCACCCGCACCGCGGCCCGGACCGCGGCGATCATCGGCAGGTCGAAGCCGGCCTTGGTGCCGTCGGCGTCCATCGAGTTCAGCAGGATCTCGCCGACGCCCAGTTCGGCGCCGCGGATGGCCCATTCGACCGCATCGATGCCGGTGCCGCGCTTGCCGCCGTGGGTGGTGACCTCCCAGCCGGAGGGGGTGTCGGGCTGACCGTCGGGCACGGTGCGCGCGTCGACGGAGAGCACGATGCACTGCGAACCGAACCGCTGCGACATCTCCGAGAGCACCTCGGGGCGGGCGATGGCGGCGGTGTTCACCGACACCTTGTCCGCGCCGGCGCGCAGCAGCCGGTCGACGTCGGCGACGGTGCGCACGCCGCCGCCGACGGTGAGCGGGATGAAGATCTGCTCGGCGGTGCGGGTCACCACGTCGAGCATGGTGCCGCGATCACCGGTGGAGGCGGTGACGTCGAGGAAGGTGAGCTCGTCGGCGCCCTGGGCGTCGTAGGTGGCGGCCAGTTCCACCGGGTCGCCCGCGTCGCGCAGGTTCTGGAAGTTGACGCCCTTGACCACCCGGCCCGCGTCGACATCCAGGCACGGGATCACCCGGACGGCCAGCGTGCTCGGCGCCGCGGTGTCCGGCCGTTCGTCGGTGCGCGGTGTCATGGTGTTCAGCCTCGTTCCTCTTCGCTGACCGTGCAAATCATTTCCAGGAGTTCCTCGTGGACGCCGGGGGCGGCGGCCAGCACCGAGCCCGAGGTGATCGTCCACGGCGCGCCCGCCAGATCGGTGACCACGCCGCCCGCGGAACGCACCAGCGCGACACCGGCCGCGTTGTCCCACGGATGGTGCCCGAACACGACCGCGCCGCCGAGCGCGCCGGAGGCGGTGAACGCCAGGTCGATGCCGGTGGCGCCGTGCATGCGGACCCGCGAGGAGAGCCTGCTCAGCGCACCGAGCAGGTCGAACCGGAACTGACCGGGGATACGCCCGGCCGAGTCCACGTTGAACGCGCCGAAACCGATCATCGCCTCGGCCAGCTTGCCGGGTTGCAGCGGCGGCAGCGCGACGCCGTCGAGGTACACCGGGCCGCCCTGGATCGCCGCGTACCGGCGGCCGAGCAGCGGCAGCCAGGTCAGGCCGATCACCGGTTCACCCTCGTGGACGAGCGCCAGCAGGGTGCCCGACATGGGGTGGCCGGAGGAATAGTTGAAGGTGCCATCGATCGGGTCGAGCACCCAGGCCGTGCCGGAGGTGAGCGCCGGGCCGCCGAATTCCTCGCCGTGCACCGCGATCCCGGTGCGCTGCTGGAGGTCGGCGGAGATGGTGCGCTCCAGCTCGAGATCGAGTTCGGTGGCGAAGTCGTTGCGGCCCTTGGTGACCGCGCTCGGCGCACCGATGCCCTCGACGAAACGCGGGACGACCCCATCCAGTACCTGGGTGGCGATGGCCAGCAGGTCGGTCAGTTCGGCGGTGCTCGGTGCGGCGGTCATCGTCGGTGTCAGCGCACCGCGGCCAGGGCCTCGGGCAGGGTGAACCGGCCCGCGTACAGCGCCTTGCCGATGATCGCGCCCTCCACGCCCTCCTCGGCCAGGCCCGCGATGGCGACCAGGTCGTCGAGCACCGAGATGCCGCCGGAGGCGACGACCGGGGCCTCGGCGGCGTTGGCGACCTCGCTCAGCAGTTCCAGGTTGGGGCCGGTCAGCGTGCCGTCCTTGGAGACGTCGGTCACGACATAGCGCGCGCAGCCGTCGCGTTCGAGGCGTTCGAGCGCCTCCCACAGGTCGCCGCCGTCGGTGACCCAGCCGCGACCGCGCAGCCGCCATTCCCCGTCGATCTGCTTGACGTCGAGCCCGACCGCGATCCGGTCGCCGTACTCGCCCAGTACCCGCGCGCACCACTGCGGGTTCTCGATCGCGGCGGTGCCGATATTGACCCGCGCGCACCCGGTGGCCAGCGCCGCTTCCAGCGAGGCGTCGTCGCGGATGCCGCCGGACAGTTCGACCTTGACATCGAGTTCCCCGACGACCTGGGCGATCAGGTCCCGGTTGCTCCCCTTGCCGAAGGCGGCGTCCAGATCCACCAGATGCACCCACTCGGCGCCTGCCTGCTGCCACGCCAGTGCCGCGTCCCGGGGCGACCCGTAGCTGGTTTCGCTACCGGCCTCTCCCTGCACGAGGCGCACGGCCTCCCCATTGGCGACATCGACGGCGGGCAACAGCACAAGACTCACGGGATCAGACTAGTAGGTCCGGACTGTCGATCTCCGCACCGGTCCACGCCCCTGAGGCCCGTGTCACGTCGCGGGTTCAGCCGCAACGGCGCCGGAGTTCGGGGACGCCACCGCCGGTGAGCTCGTCGAGGACGGCGGCGCGGCCGACCACGGCCAGGGCGATGGCCTCGCCGGGGCCGCGTACCTCGGGTCCGTCGCCCCAGGCCCAGTCCACGTCGGTGGCGATGAAACGCAGGCCCTTGGTCCGCTTGCCCGGGAACGCGAACGGGTCCGGGTAGGACAGCACCGCGATCAGCCGATCGGGGGCGATGACGCGCGGTCGGCGCAGTGGCCGCCGGATGTCTTGCTGATGCACCAGCAAGTCCGAGAGCATGAGCCGCGGCGAGAACCGCGACAGCCGACCCGACTCGTGCTCGAACATGTGCACCAGCTGCGCGGTCGGCAGTTCGGCGAACGACGCGGCGAGCGCGTTGTTGATCCGATCGACCGAGCCGCGATTGCGCGCCGCGGCGGCCGCGTAGTCGAGGGGACCGAGCGTGTCGGTGAGCAGATGGCCGACCACGTCGCGCACCCGCCACCCCGCGCACAGCGACGGTGTCTCCCACTCCCGCTCGGTCAGTCCACGTAGGAGTTCGATCAGCTCGGCCCGTTCCGCGGCCAGCATCCCCCGATAGCTCATGCCCATCACTGTAGGTCGCCCTCCGGCGTCGCAGCCCCCGATTCCGGTGCACGACAGCGAAATACATTCCGACGGGTCTGTCTCCCAACGGCCCCGCAATCGACGGGCACACCGGGGCGCGGCCCGTGGTCACCCGCCCGGCGCGACGCCTGGACAATGGGACGATGGCCGCCGGTCGGCCGCATCGTGATCGCGCGCCGCCGACCGGCGCCACCGAGGAGAGGACGCCCGAACACCGTGGGCAAACAGAATCGGCGACGCCGCACCGGACGCCGGGCCGTGCCGACCACCGGACCGGTGCTCGACGCCGAAACACTGGCCGACCCGGCGCGGCTCGCCGAGGCGATCGCCACGGCCGCCGGGGCGGCGGCCCAGGGCGACGCCGCCGGGGTGCGGCGGTTCGTCGCGCAGCTGGCCGGCACGGGGCCGGTGCGCCCGGAGGTGGCGGCGGGTGTCGAGTCGGCGGGTCGCCGCATCATCGCCCACGCCTTCGACTTCGGCTGGCTGCCGGGGGACGTGCACCAGGCCGCGCGCCGTCGCCTCGACGAATTCGCGGTCGGCTATCTGACCGATCTGATGGCCGATCACCGCGCCCGGTTCGCCGACGACACCGTGGACGAGATCTGGCAGGCCCAACTCGACGAACTCGGCGCCACCGTCTGGTGGACCCCACCGCACCTGACCGCCTGGGCCGACCGCGCGCTGCTCACCGGCGCCGAAGCGGTGACCACCGTCGTCGCAGCGCTCGGGCTCCTGCTGCGACTGCCGAAACTCGAGCCGATCCGGCCGCTGCCCGGCACCGCGCGCCGGCACCGGGCCGCGCAGCACGACGTGGACGCCAAGGCGCTCGGCCGGGTTCGCGGCCTGCTCGCCAAGGCCGAGTCCACCGCCTTCCCCGAGGAGGCCGAAACCCTCTCGGCCAAGGCCCAGGAACTGATGACCAAGTACGCGATCGACCGTGTGCTGCTGGAGACTCCCACCGTCGACAGCGACCTCCCCGGCGCGCGTCGCCTCTGGCTCGACACCCCTTACACCGAGGCCAAGGCCCTGCTCATCGACCTGGTGGCCCGGGCCAACCGGTGCCGGGCGATCTTCGTCGCCGACTGGGACTTCGTCACCGTCGTCGGCGAGGACCCCGACCTCGACGCCGTGGAACTGCTGTCGACCTCCCTGCTCGTGCAGGCCACCCGGGCCATGATCGACACCCCGTCGGCCGCGGCCGACTCCCGTTCGCGCGCCTATCGCAAGGCCTTCCTCACCGCCTACGCCACCCGCATCGGCGACCGCCTCACCACCGCCGCGGCCACCACCGTCGCCGCGTCCCCCGACCCCACCACCTTGCTTCCGCTGCTGGCCTCCCACGACCTGCGCGTCGAACAAGCCTTCACCACGTATTTCCCCACCACCCGCGCCCGCGGCATCACCATCCGCAGCGCCGAGGGCTGGGACGCGGGCACCGAGGCCGCCGACCGCGCCCGGCTGGGCGACCACCGACCCTGATCGACCGGGGCGGTATCAGGGTTTCGCCTCCGTCGAACGGGTGACGACAGCGCGCCCACCACCTCGTGAAGATGATCGGTATGGTCACTCCGAAATCGATCGTCTGCGGTGTCCTGATCGCGCTGGCGCCTGTCCTCGGCGGCTGCATCGCCGCCGAGCGGCCGAACCACTCGGCCGCCACGGTCGCCGAGCTGGTGGCGCAGGCCGATGCCGTGCCGACACCCAAGATCGACTGGGCGCCGTGCGCGGAGGAACCGCTGCGGGGCAGCGAGTGCGCCCGGGTGGCGGTGCCGCTGGACTACGCCGATCGCACGGGACAGCACCTGGAACTCGCGGTGGTGCGCCAGCCCGCGCGCGACCCGGCGCACCGCATCGGCACCCTGTTCACCGCGGCGGGCGGACCCGGCGGCTCGGGCCTGGAGTGGGCGGCGAAAGGTCAGCTGTTCCCCGGCGAGCTGAGCAGTCGATTCGATGTCGTCACCTTCGACCAGCGCGGGGTGGGACGCAGTTCCGCGGTGCGCTGCTTCCCGGATTCCGGTGCGCAGCGAGAGTTCTGGCGCACCCTGGCCCTGCCGCCGGTCGACGCCTTGCAGCAGAGCGCCACCGAGGACGCGAGCCGGCGACTCGCGCAAGGGTGCCTGCGCCACGACGGCGCGCTGATCGCTCACCTGACCACCGTGGACGCCGCCCGCGACCTCGATCTTCTCCGCCGCGCGGTCGGCGACCAGCGCCTGACCTATCAGGGCGGTTCCTACGCCGGCTACCTGGGCACTGTCTACGGCGCCCTGTTCGCCGACCGTGTTCGCGCCCTGCAACTCTCCTCGATCCTCGACCCCGTCTCCTACACCACCGACACCCGCGCCGGCATCGAGGCGACCGCGCTCGGCACCGAGGAGGTGCTCGGCGAATTCCTGCGCCTGTGCGCGGCGGGCGGGCCGCAACGCTGCGCCTTCGCCACGGGCGCGTCGTCGGCGGCCGAGCTGCGCGCCCGCGACACCGCCCTGCTCGACCGGGCGAAGACGACGGGCCTGCACGTCGGTCAGGGACCGACGACCGTGTCGGTGACCTACAGCGAGGTCGTCGCAGCCCACGCCATGCTGCTGTACGACGCGGCCCAGGGCTGGCCCGCGCTGGCAGCGCTGCTGGCCGAGTTCGAGCGCGGCCCCGCCGGGAATCCCGCTGTGGTGCACCAGGTCCTGAGCGCGATCGGATCGACGGGCGACTTCCTGGATTCCTTCGTCGCCCTCTCCTGCGCCGACAATTCCCTTCCCCGGCAACCGCAGCGCTGGCCCGAATTCGCCGCCGAATCCGCCGACAGCGCGCCGGTCTACGGCCCGTTCTGGCTCTATCTCCGGCAGCCGTGCGCCACCTGGCCCGCCCCCGCCGACGGCTACCCCCAGCGCTACACCGGCCCGTGGACCCAACGAGCCGCCGTTCCCCCGCTGCTGTTCAACAACCGTTTCGACCCGGCCACCCCGCTCACCGCCGCCCAGCACGCCGCCGAAGCCATGGGCGAGGCGCGGTTGGTCGTGGTGACCGACGGCTACGGCCACGAACCGGCCGGCGACTGCGTCACCGACCTCACCCGGCGCTATCTCATCGAGCTGCGACTCCCGGAACCGGGCACCACCTGCACGGCCGGCCTGGTGCCGTTCACCGGATGACGCGGTCGCCGAGACCCCCGGCCGCCCGGACTCCGTGCGGCGAAGGCGATTTCTAGCCCACGCGCTCGATCGACACCAGCAATCTACTTGACAGTCTCTGTCACTTAGCTAGATACTTTCGGCAGACGGAACAGTCAGGCGAGCACGGAGGTGTGGGGTGTCCTTGCGGGAGAGGCAGCGGCGGCAGGTGCGGGCCGAGATCCAGCACGCGGCGTTCGCGTTGTTCGCGCGGTCCGGATTCGACGAGGTGACCACCGAGCAGATCGCGGCGGCGGCGGGGATCTCGCCGAGTACCTATTTCCGGCACGTGCGCAGCAAAGAGGATCTGCTGCTCGACCCGGTGCGGGAGGGAGGCGCCGGGATCGCCGCCCTGCTCGAGGGCCGCCCCGAGGCGGAACCGGCGGATACCGCACTGGCCCGAGCGATCCTGGACCGCTCGACCGCGTTGGGCACCGAGGAGCTGGAGCAGTGGCGCGCCGCCTTCGCCACCGCGCCGCATCTGCTCGACCGTGTCGCGCTGATCCCGCCGGATCATCGGGCGCGACTGGTCGAGCTGGCCGCGCAGCGGATGGACACCGACCCGATCACCGACAGCCGCCCCGGGCTGCTGGTGCACCTGATGCTCGCGGCCGCCGAGTTCGGCTATCTCCAGTGGTTGCGTAGCGCGCACAACCCCTCGGCCTCGCTACCGGTCTGTGTCGAAGCGGCGGTGGCCGCGGTGCTCGACGACCGCTGGCGAACCCCGCGCTGACCCCCGCCGTATCGGACAGAAGAGGCAACAATGCAGCAGGACAGCGTGATTCCCGAGACGGTGGATGTCGTGGTCGTCGGATCGGGCGCGGCGGGCATGGCCGCCGCGATCACCGCGGCCCACCACGGCCTGACGGTCGTGATGGTCGAGAAGGCGAGCCGCTGGGGCGGTTCGACAGCCCGCTCCGGCGGCGGGGTATGGATTCCGGGCAACGCGGCGCTGGGCCGACGGTCCTCGCCCGACGACATCGACGACGCCCGCGCCTACCTCGCCGACATCGTCGGGGCGGACGTCGCACCGGAGATGATCGACACCTACCTCGATCGCGGGCCCGCGGCCTTCGAATTCCTGGCCCGCCACACGCCCTTGGCGATGCGCTGGGTTCCCGGCTACAGCGACTACTACCCCGAAGCACCCGGCGGTCGAGCCCGTGGCCGATCGGTCGAACCGAAGCCTTTCGACGCACGCGGTCTCGGCGACGAGCTGGCCACCATGGAGCCCGACTATCTGCGGGCCCCCCGCAATGTCGTGCTGACCCAGGCCGACTTCCGGCAGATCCATCTGGGGCTGCGCAATCCGCGCAGCCCGTTGCGGGCGGCCAGGATCGGGGCTCGCTGGCTCGGCGGCGCGCTGCGCGGGCGGCATCTTCTCGCCCGTGGCCAGGCACTGAGCGCGATGCTGCGCCTGGGGATGCGTGACGCCGGAGTGCCGCTGTTGCTGGATACCGCCCTGGTCGAACTGGCCGTGGCCGATGACCGCGTCGTCGGGGCCGTCGTCCGCCGCGACGGTGCCGAGCGGGTGATCAGCGCGCGGCGCGGGGTGATTCTGGCCTGCGGCGGTTTCGAGCACAACGCCACGATGCGCGCGCGATACCAGCGCGAGCCCATCGGCACCGACTGGACCGTGGGCGCGGCCGCCAACACCGGGGACGGCATCCGCGCCGGTCAGACGATCGGCGCGGCCACGGCCTTCATGGACGACGCCTGGTGGGGCCCGTCGATCCCGCTACCGCGCACGCCGTTCTTCTGCGTCTCCGAACGCAATCTTCCCGGCAGTCTCATCGTCAACGACCGCGCGGAGCGGTTCATGAACGAATCCCTGCCCTATGTCGAAGCCACCCATCGCATGTACGGCGGCCGGCACGGCCGCGGCGAGGGCGCGGCCGAGAATCTGCCCGCGTGGCTGATCTTCGACCAGCGCTACCGCAACCGCTATCTCTTCGCGGGCCTTCCCCCGCGCGCGCCGCTGCCCCGGCGCTGGTTCGATGCCGGCATCCTCACGCGCGCAGACACCGTCGGCGCACTCGCGGACAAGATCGGGGTACCGGCCGCCAGCCTGTCCGCCACGATCACCCGGTTCAACTACTTCGCCCGCACCGGCGTCGACGCGGACTTCGGCCGCGGCACCAGCGCCTACGACCGCTACTACGGCGACCCCCGCCAACGCCCGAACCCCAACCTCGGCGCCCTCGACACCGGCCCCTACTACGCCGCCCGGCTCGTTCCCGGCGATCTCGGCACCAAGGGCGGCCTGCGCACCGACACGCACGGCCGCGTCCTGCGCACCGACGGCACCACCATCGACGGCCTCTACGCCGCGGGCAACACCAGTGCGCCGGTCATGGGACACACCTACGCAGGCCCCGGGGCGACCATCGGTCCCGCGATCGTCTTCGGCCATCTCGCCGCGGTCCACGCCGCCACCGCCTGATCGGCGGCGGACCGGCGGCCCACCCGCCCGTTCAGCGGGTGGGCTCGCGCGGCTCGAGGACGACGACGGGGATTTCGCGGTCGGTCCAGGCCTGGTAGTGCTCGAAGTCGGCGTAGGCGTCGACGAGCAGGGGCCACAGCCGGGCGCGTTCCCCCGGGTCGGCGGTTCTGGCGCGGACCGGGCGACGGTCCCGGCCGATCTGGACGTGGGTGTCGGGGGTGGCGCGCAGATTGTGGTACCACTGCGGGTGTTTGGGCAGTCCGCCCTGGGAGGCGACGACGATGACGTCGGCGCCGTCGAGGAGGTAGAGCAGCGGCGTGGTGTACTCGACGCCGGACTTGCGGCCGCGGTGGTCGAGCAGCAATGTCGGGACCGGCTTGCGGAACCCCGCGCCGACCCGCCATTTCCCGCCGATCCGACCACCGGTGCGTCGGTAGACCCACACCTGGGTCTTGCCCATGATCTTGAAGATCGTGGGCAGACGCGGGGAGTCGAGGTGTTTCGGGCGCGGCGGTACTGCGGTCATCCAACGACCATACACACCGACCCCAGTGTGTATGGTTCCAAGGGGCGTCGACCTCCGACTACAGCGACCCGAGCCAGTTGCGCAGCAGCTGGGCGCCCGCGTCGCCAGACTTCTCCGGATGGAACTGGGTGGCCGAGAGGGCACCGTTCTCGACGGCGGCCAGGAACGGAACGCCGTGTTCGGCCCAGGTCAGCTTCGGGGGCGCGATGTGCTCGTTCTCCGGCAGTTCCCACTGCTGGGCCGCGTAGGAATGGACGAAGTAGAAGCGGGTGTCGGCGTCGAGCCCGGCGAACAGGGTGCTGTCGGCGGGGGCCTTCACCGTGTTCCAGCCCATGTGCGGCAGGACCGGCGCGTCGAGGCGAGCGACCGTGCCCGGCCATTCGCCACAACCCTCGGTCTCCACGCCGAACTCCACGCCGCGATCGAACAGGATCTGCATCCCCACACAGATCCCGAGTACCGGACGACCACCGGCCAGCCGCTGGCCGATGATGCGCTCACCGCGCACCCCGCGCAGCCCGGCCATGCACGCCGCGTACGCGCCGACCCCGGGGACGACCAGCCCGTCGGCGGCCAGCGCGGCCTGCGGATCGGCCGTCACCTCCACCTGCGCGCCCGCGCGCACCAGCGCGCGCTCGGCGGAGTGCAGATTGCCGGAGCCGTAATCGAGCAGGACGACCTTCGCACTCACAGCACGCCTTTCGTGGACGGGACGCCGCTCACCCGCGGGTCGATCTCGACGGCGGCCCGCAGTGCCCTGGCGACAGCCTTGAACTCGGCCTCGGTGATGTGGTGCTGGTCGCGGCCGTAGAGCACCCGCACGTGCAGCGCGATCCGCGCGTTCTGCGCGATCGACTCGAAGACGTGCTTGTTGAGCACCGTCGAATACGACGCGCCGGGCCCCGCGCTGGGAATGATGGTGTGCACCAGGTGTTCCGGCTCGCCGGTGAACACACAGTACGGCCGCCCCGACACGTCGACGGCGGCGTGCGCGAGGGTCTCGTCCATCGGGATGAACGCGTCGCCGAAGCGGCGGATGCCCTTCTTGTCGCCCAGGGCCTTGCCCAGCGCCTGGCCGAACACGATCGCGGTGTCCTCGACCGTGTGGTGCGCCTCGATCTCGATGTCGCCCTCGGCCCGCACCACGAGGTCGAACCCGCCGTGCTGGCCCAGCGCGGTCAGCATGTGGTCGTAGAACGGGACACCGGTGGAGATCTCGGTCTGCCCGGTGCCGTCGAGGTTCAGTTCCACCAGGATCGACGATTCCTTGGTGACGCGCTCCACCCGCGCTGTTCTGCTCATCTCGTTGCCTCCAGCGTTCAGTGGGTCAGGTCGGTGGCCGCGATGTCGGCGCTCACCCGCAGGAACTCGTCGTTCTCCGCGGCGAGACCGACGGTGGCGCGCAGGTAGCCGGGGATGCCGACGTCGCGGATGAGCACCCCGGCGTCGAGGTAGTGCTGCCAGGCGCGCGCGGCGTCGGTGAACCGGCCGAACAGGATGAAGTTGGCGTCGCTGGGGATCACCGCGAAACCCTGCGCGGTCAGCGCGGCGGCGACCCGGTCGCGCTGGGCGGCCAATTCCGCCACGCTGCCGAGGGTTTCGTCGGCGTGGCGCAGGGCCGCGCGGGCGGCGGCCTGGGTGACCACCGACAGGTGATACGGCAGCCGGACCAGCAGGATCGCGTCGATCACGGCGGGCGAGGCGGCCAGGTAGCCCAGGCGACCGCCCGCGAAGGCGAAGGCCTTGCTCATGGTGCGGGTGACCACCAGCTTGGTCGGGAACCGGTCGATCAGCGTGATCGCGCTCGGCGCCGCCGAGAATTCGCCGTACGCCTCGTCCACGACGACGATGCCGGGCGCCGCGTCGAGGATCCGCTCGAGCTCGTCGATCGGGATGCTGTGCCCGGTCGGGTTGTTCGGGCTGGTCACGAACACCACGTCGGGTCGGCGTTCGGCGATCTGGGCGACGGCGTAGTCGATGTCGAGGGAGAAGTCGCCGCTGCGCTTGGCCTCGATCCACTCGGTGTCGATGCCCTCGGAAATGATCGGGTGCATCGAGTAGGAGGGCACGAAACCCAGTGCGCTGCGGCCGGGTCCGCCGAAGGCCTGCAGCAGCTGCTGCAGGATCTCGTTGGAGCCGTTGGCCGCCCACACGTTCGCGGCGTCGACGGGGACGCCGGTCTGGCGGGTCAGGTAGGCGGCGAGGTCGGCGCGCAGGGCGACGGCGTCGCGGTCCGGGTACCGGTGCAGGTCGGCGGCGGCCGCGCGCACCGATTCGGCGACGTCGTCGATCAGCGCCGTGCTCGGCGGATGCGGGTTCTCGTTGGTGTTGAGCTGCACCGGCACGGTCAATTGCGGTGCGCCGTAAGGCGATTTGCCGCGCAGGTTGTCGCGCAGCGGCAGCTGATCCAGGGTCGCCGAGGCGCCGGGCACGGTCGGAGTGCTCACGACAGGGCCTCGAAACGCGCCTGCACGGCCTGCCCGTGCGCGGGCAGATCCTCGGCGTTGGCCAGGGCGACGACGTGCCCGGCGACGTCCTTCAGCGCCGCCTCGGTGTACTCCACGATGTGGATGCCACGCAGGAAGGTCTGCACGCTCAGTCCCGAGGAGTGCCGCGCGCAGCCCGCGGTGGGCAGCACGTGATTGGAGCCCGCGCAGTAGTCGCCCAGGCTGACCGGCGCCCACGGCCCGACGAAGATCGCGCCGGCGCTGCGCACCCGCGCGGCGACGGCGGCGGCGTCGGCGGTCTGGATCTCGAGGTGCTCGGCCGCGTAGGCGTCGACGACGCGCAGGCCCTGGGTGATGTCGTCGACGAGGACGATCCCGGACTGCTTGCCGCTCAGTGCTTCCCGCACGCGGGCGTCGTGCTTGACGACGGTGAGCTGGGCGTTGAGGGCGGCGTCGACCGCGTCGGCCAGTGCCACCGAGTCGGTGACCAGCACGCTGGCGGCCAGCACATCGTGCTCGGCCTGGCTGATCAGGTCGGCGGCCACGTGCACCGGGTCGGCGGTGGCGTCGGCCAGGACCGCGATCTCGGTGGGGCCCGCCTCGGCATCGATGCCGACCAGGCCGCGGCACAGCCGCTTGGCGGCGGTGACGTAGATGTTGCCGGGCCCGGTGATCAGGTCGACCGGCGCCAGTGCGGCGCCGTCGGTGTCGGTGCCGCCGTAGGACAGCAGCGCCACGGCCTGCGCGCCGCCGACCGCCCACACCTCGTCGACGCCGAGCAGCGCGGCGGCCGCCAGGATCGTCGGGTGCGGCAGACCGCCGAACTGGGCCTGCGGCGGCGAGGCCACCACCAGCGACTCCACGCCCGCGGCCTGCGCCGGGACGACGTTCATCACGACCGAGGAGGGGTAGACGGCATTGCCGCCGGGCACGTACAGCCCGACCCGCTCGACCGGCACCCACTTCTCGGTGACGGTGCCGCCGGGCACCACCTCGGTGACGGTGTCGGTGCGGCGCTGATCGGCGTGCACCTTCCTGGTCCGCTCGATCGCGACCTCGAGCGCGGCCCGCACGGCCGGATCCAGCTCCGCGAGCGCCTCGGCCAGTTTCGCGACGGGCACGCGCACCACGTCCGGGCGCACACCGTCGAACTTCTCGCTGTAGTCCAGCGCGGCCTCGGCGCCCCGGTCGCGGATGTCCTCGACGACCGGCCGCACATGATGCAGCACCGAGTCCACGTCGACTCCTCCGCGCGGCAGCGCGGTGCGCAGCTCGGCAGCGGAAGGAGTACGACCGCGCAGATCGACGCGGGCGAGCTCGATGCGGGGAGTCATATCGGGGTGCAGTCCTGTCTGTGCTGGGCTCAGGTCAGGTACCAGCCTATCGGTCGCCCGCCACCGCATTTCCGGCAGATCCCGCCGAAGACGACGGACCCGGCGGGGTCACCCCCGCCGGGTCCGTGCTCACTTCGTCGTTCGCGGGGCGAACCGCGCCGATGTCAGCGGGTGTCGCCGTCGATGCGCAGACTGCCGCCGGAGTTGACCACGCGCATGACCATCGCCTTGGTCTGGCCGTTGATGGTGATGCTGGCCAGGCGCATGTCGGTCGAGCCGTCGGCGTTGTTGCCCTTGACCGCGGTGATGCTGGCGAAGGTGTCGACGGTGCGGTCGTTCCAGTACTCCCGGAACGCGGTCTCACTGCCGTAGACCTTCTGCGCGGCCGGGGTCAGCAGCGACCAGGAACCGGCCGGATTGCTGAAGAAGTTCTCCACCAGCAGGCCGGCCGAGCCGATGTCGACGGTGCCGACGTTGGCGGTCTGTCCGAGCGCGACCGGAGCCGCGCTGCTCGACGCCGGACCGGCCGAGGCCTGCACCGAGGTCGACGGATTCGCCTGCACCTGCGGGGAATTCGAGTCCGAGCTGTTCAGGGCGCTGACCGCGACGGCGATCGCGGCGACCACCGCGCCGACACCGGAACCGATCAGCACCGCACGGCCCTTGCCCGCCTGCTTGCGCGGCAGCGGCGCGGGCTGGGCCGCGGTCGGCGGGTGCGCGGCCGTGTCGTGGCGCGCGGGCGGACGCGGATTCGACCGGATCTGCCGGGTGGTCGCGGTGGACGCCCCCGCGTGCGAGGTCCGGTTGCCGGACTGCCGGATGACCTGGGTCGCGGCCGCGGAATTGCGGCGGCCGTAGGCCTCGCTGGCGGGAACGAACCCGGCGGGCACCGCGTCGGCGTCGGCGAACGCGGCCAGCGCGTCGCGGGCCTCGGTCATCGTCGGCCGGTCCAGCGGGTCCGGGCTGAGCAGGTCGAGCAGGAAGTCGGTCGCCGGGCCCGCGTTGCGCGGCTCGCGCACCTGGCCGTTGGCCGCGGCGTAGAGCACCGCGAGCGGGTTGGCGTTGGCGCCGTAGGGCGGCTCGCCCTCGAGCGCGTGGAACAGGGTGGCGCCGAGCGCGAACACGTCGGCGGCCGGCGTCGGATCGGAGCCGCGCGCGACCTCGGGCGCCAGGTAGGCGGCGGTACCGCAGATGAGACCGGTCTCGGTGAGGGTGACGTCACCGGCGGCGCGGGAGATGCCGAAGTCGGTGATCTTCACCTCACCGTGGTCGCCGAGCAGGATATTGCCCGGTTTCACGTCCCGGTGCACCAGGCCCGCCTGGTGGGCGGCGATCAGCGAGGACGCCACCTGTTCGCCGATGCGGGCGACCTCGGTCAGCGGCAGCGGACCCTTCTGCCCTAATTCGGCAGCCAGGCTGACGGATTTGAGGTACTCCATCACCAGGCACGGGTCACCGTTGTGCTCGGTGATGTCGAAGACCACGATGGCATTGGGATGCTGGAAGCGTGCCGCGTTGCGGGCTTCCCGAATCGCACGCTGACGCAGGACATCCCGCTCACCCTCGGGCAGGCTGGGCTTGATGTGGATCTGCTTCACAGCCACGGAGCGTTGGAGGCGTTCGTCGACAGCGCGCCATACAACGCCTGTGCCGCCGCTACCAATACGCTCGACCAGGCGGTAATGCTCCGCGATCTTCTGACCGGTATCGATGGCGCCTACTCCGAACCTTCTCGAAATTGTGACATCCCGCGTATTGACCATGGATATGGTCCGTCGACGAGTGTAGCTGGCCCGGTGTGGACCGCGTGCGGCAGCGTGGGTATTGCTCGCCCACAGAGCGTGACATAGATCATCGTTTGGCTCTCAGCATCCGTCCGGCCGCTTCGACGGCGGGGCCCGAGCTGCCCGCGTCGGCCACGAAGACAGCGAACGCGAGATCGCCGTCGATGCCGACGAACCAGCCGTGCGCGTGCTTGTCGTCGAGATATTCCGCGGTGCCGGTCTTGCCGAGCAGCCCCGGGATATCGCGCAGCGCGGTGGCGGTGCCCGCGGTCACCGTCTCGCTCATCATGGTCTCTATCTGCGACGTCACGTTCGCGGGCACCGGCGCGGAGGCGCGGTCGGCGGTGCCGGGACGCCCCCGCACGATGGCGGGCGCGGGCGCGGAACCGTGCGCGAGCGAGGCGGCGACGAGCGCCATCCCGAACGGCGAGGCGGTGACGCTGCCCTGGCCGATGCTCGACTCGACCTGCTGGGCCGGATTCTGCGCGGGCGGAACCTTCCCGGTGACAGTCGTCAACCCGGGTGTCACATAATCCACGCCCAACCCCAGCTGCGCGGCCGCCGCGGTGAGCCCGTCGGCGGGTAATCGCACGCCCAGCTCGGCCATCGTGGTGTTGCAGGAGCGGGCGAAGGCGGTGTGCAGCGGCACCTGCCCGAGATCGAAGCCGTTGTCGTTGGGAATCGTGCGGCCCTCGATGGTGGCGCGGCCGGGGCAGGGCAGCACCGTGTCGACGGTGACCCCGCCCGCCTGCAGCGCGGCCGAGACGGTGACGGTCTTGAAGGTCGAGCCCGGCGGGTAGAGGCCGGTGAGCGCGATCGGGCCCTGGGCGTCGGCGGGCGCGTTCTGCGCGACGGCGAGCACCTCCCCCGTCGACGGGCGCAGCGCGACGATCGCGGCGGGCTGCTCGATCGGGGTCAGCGCGGCTTCGGCGGCGTTCTGCAGGTCGATGTCGACGGTGGTGGCGATGTCGGCGGTCGGGGTGGCGTCGGGGCCGGCGATGCGCTGGGTGCCCTCGGCGGTCTGCGCGCGCACGGCCCAGCCCGCCGCGCTGTCGGCCTGCTGCTGCCACAGTTCGGCCAGCCCGGCGGTGGTGGGTCCGGCCAGGCTCTTGTCGACGGTGAGCAGCCGGGTCTGCGGCGCGAGCGTCACCCCGCGTACCCCGGTCAGCGCCTGCTGCACCGGGGCGATGTCGGCCGCGCGCAGCGCGACCGCGACCACCGGTTTGCCTTGCGCCGCGGCCAGATCCGCCCGCAGCGTGGCCTCGGTGACGCCCTGCGGCGCGAGCAGCGCGGCGACCGCGGGCAGGTCGGCGTCCGGGGCGACGTTCACCAGCGTCACCACCTGCTCGGTCATCAGCTCACCGCCCGAGGCGTCGAGCACCCGCGCGGGTTTCGGGTAGACGGGGCTGTAGCTGAGCGGGCCGAGCTCCAGGCCGGGCGCGACCGTGGTGGGGTTCCAGGTGATCTTCCAGCCGTCGGCGTCGGTGGCGGCGCCCGTGCTGGTGTAGGTCCACTCGTCGCGGCCCTCGGGGCCGAATTTCCACGTCGATTCGAGGGTGAAGGTGGTGTCGTCGGTGGCCGAGACGCGGACCGAATCGGTCTTGCCGAGGTTGTCGAACAGGGTGGTCAGCGTCGCGCGGGCCTGCTCGGGCGCATCGGTGAGCGCCGCGGCGGCGGCCGCGTCACCGCTGCTCAGCGCGGCGGCGAAGGACTCGGCGACGGTCTGCGGCTGGTCCGGTCCGGACGAGCACGCGACGGGCATCAGGGCGAGCGCGAGGAGCAGGACCGGTGTCTTGCGGGAGAGGCGCACGCGACCGAGGGTAGCCGGATTCGCGGTGCGCGGAGGAACCTCGCGCTACCACCAACCGGTGATCGCCCCGATCTGACGGCCGAGTTCGGGCGCCAGCGAGCGCGCGTAACTGGCCGTGAGGTGGTGTTCATCGCGATAGATGAGCACATTGCCCTCGACCACGCGACAGCGTTGCGGTCGGCAGACGGCATCGGAGAGGTCGAGCAGGTAGACGTTCGGGTAGCCGGCGGCCGGTTCCTCGGCCGGGTCGCGGGCATCGAGAGCGGCGGCGCGATCGAGCCCGCAGCTGTCCGGATCGCCGCGGTGGGCCAGGCAGTCGGTGGCGCGGTAGAGCACGCCGTCGCGGCGCAGGCGCGGAGTGTCGCGCAGCGCAAGCACATTCAGGCCGCGATCCTGCAGGGCCGACCACACCTCCAGGTATTCGCCGGGCACTTCGTCGCCGAGGCCGTCCTTGCGGTAGCGCGTGGACAGCGTCAGTACCCAGTCCGGCGGCTCCGCGGTCAGCCGGTCGAGCACCTCCTGCGACCACTCGTGGCACTCGGGAAACGGCCATTCGGCATAGGACGGCTGGTCGGCCAGGGTGACCGGACAGCCCTCCTTGAGATAGGAGATCACCCGGATGCCGTGTTCGGCGCCGAGCAGTTCCAGCGCGGGAATCCAGTGCTCGGAGTGCGATCCGCCGACGACCGCGATCGACCGGGCCGCGTCGGGGTCGCCGTAGACGCAGGTGCGGACCTCGCGGTTGGGGGTGATGCAGCCGTCGGTCGTCGGCGGCGGGGTGTCGGCCTGGCCTTCGAACACCGTGGGGCGCATCGGTTCCGGCGAGTACTCGGCACCGGAGAGCAGCGCGGCCGCGCCCGGGTACCGCGTGGAGTCCAGCGCCTGCGGGGGCACCGCCGGGTTGGCCCGCAGCACGACCTGCCAGCCCACCGCCGAGACCAGCACGGTGACGGCGAGCGCGGTGACCAGCGGGCCGGTCAGGCGGTGCCCGCCCGCCGCGCTCGTCTGCCCGGTGGGCGGCAGCCGCAGCGGCGTCTCGATCAGCCGGGTCGTGAGGGCGGCCAGCACCAGCGAGATGCCGATCACCACCAGCCCGTCGACGAGCCCGGCGTGCGCGCGGCCGGTCTCGGCCAGATAGAAGATCAGGATCGGCCAGTGCCACAGGTACAGCGGATAGGCCAGCGCCCCGAGTTCGGTACACACGCGCCCGGCCAGCAGCCGGTTCGGCCACGCGGTCACCGTCGCGGCGCCGAAGCCGGAGGCGATCACCAGGCAGGCCGCGGCCACCGGCCACAGCGCCGCGACGCCGGGAAACTGGTTGGCGCCGTCGAACATCGGGCCGCACGACAGCACCATCAGCAGGCCCGCCGCGGCCGCGAGACCACGCAGCGCGCGCGGCACCCGCAGGGCGGGCGCGGCGACGGCGAGCGCGGCGCCCGCCAGCAGCTCCCAGACCCGCGCGATGCTGTCGTAGTAGGTCCACGCCTGGTGCTGCGCGGTGCCGAACGCGGCGTACCAGAACGAGAGCAGGCCCAGCCCGGCCAGCGCGACCAGCAGCGTCGGGCGACCGGCCGCGCCGCGACGGCGCAGCCACGCCCACCCCGCGAGGACGGCGAGGATCGCCAGATAGAACTGGCCCTGCACCGACATCGACCACAGATGCTGCAGCGGGCTGACCGAGGGGTCGGGCGCGAGATAGTCGAGTTCGGCCGTGGCCAGATACCAGTTCTGCACGTAGAACATCGAGGCCAGCGTCTGCGCCGCGGTCTCGCCCAGCTGGGTGTAGGGCCGCAGCGCCACGGTGGCGACCGCGATCGCCGCCAGGACGACGACCAGCGAGGGCATCAGCCTGCGCGCGGTCCGGCGCGCGGTCGCGCCCGCGGCCACCCCACCGCGCCGTTCGACGCCGCGGACGACCGCGCCGGTGAAGAAGAATCCCGACAACACCAGGAACACGTCGACGCCGCCGGACACCCGGCCCGCCCACACGTGGAACGCCACGACCAGCGCGATCGCCAGACCGCGCAACCCGTCCAGATCCCGACGCCGGACCGCCGGACCGGCGAGCGGTCCGGACTGGATTGTCGCCTCCGGCTGAACCGGCAACGCGGATTGCACCTTCGGCACCAACGACCCCACAGATTCGTTTCCCTACCCCACAGCGCGGGGGTGTGTTTCCCGGCAAGTAACCATCAATTTGCCGTAGCGACACCGTGGAAGCAAACCGCCGAGCCGTGCGCGGGGCCGTCGATGTGAGGGGTCAGTCGACGCGCCAGGGCGCGGTCACCAGGACCGCGGCGTCGGTGTCGTCGAGGTCGATGTCGAACACCTCGGTGAGGACTTTCGGCAGGTCGGTGGGGTCGAGGTCGCGCGCGGACCAGGTGCCGTCGGGGTATTCGGTGGTCAGCGTCAGGTCGTCGAGGACGTGGTGCACGTCGGGCCGGAAGCGCTGCACGAACGGCCGGGTGGTGAACGGCGAGCGTGGCGAGGTCGACACGAAATGGTTGCCGACGGCGTAGTCGATCCGGTACTGCGGGTCCAGGGTGAACGCGTAGCGGTCCTGCCAGCCGTCCCGGGCGAACTGGTGCAGCACCCACAGGTCGGCGCCCAGTTCGCCGGTGCGGCGTTCGAGCCGGAAGCGCCACCGGCCCAGCGTGAATTCGCCGTGCTCGTCGGTCAGTTCGAACGGCGCGAGCGGCCCGGCGCCGAAGCCGACGTCACAGATCCACACTCGCGCGTCGTCGGCGGTGGTGACCCGGATCAGGGCGTGGGTGGCGGGCCGGATCGCGCCGGAGTCGAGCGAACCCATGGTCACCCGGCCGCTGAGCCCGGTGACGCCGAAGCCGAGCCGCTCCAGCGCGGCGGCGAAGAGGGTGACGTTCTCGTAGCAGTAGCCGCCGCGGCGCCGGGTCACGAGCTTGTCCTGGAGGGTGGCCAGGTCCAGCGGGATGCCGCGCCCGAGGATGATCTCGAGGTTCTCGAACGGCACGGCCGTGGTGTGCGCGGCGACCAGCGCGTGCAGGGTCCGCACGGTCGGGGTCCGTGGCCCGTCGTAGCCGATGCGCGCCAGGTAGGCGTCCAGATCCAGCTCTTCGCCCTGCCAGCGGTCGGCCCGCTGCGTCGGTTCGGTCACCGTGCTCCTCTTTCGCCTCGACAACTCCCCCCCGGACAACGCACCATGCCGGATCGGTGTTCCGCCGCGCCCGTCGACGCGGGTCAGGCGGCGCATTTCGCGCCGACGGGCGGCGCGGGCGCGGTGACCACGCCCGCCCCCACATCCACGACGTAGTCGCCGACGGCGGGCGCGAGCGGTTCGGTGCCCGCGAGCAGGCGCAGCACCACGCACCCGCCCTCGAAGAACGCGGGTCCGATGTCGTGGTTGCCCGGCACGACGGCGCCGGACAGGTCGCGCCCGCTGACGACGGTGTAGAACGAGTACGGCTTGCCCGCCGCCGCCAGCGCGTCCCGCAGCTCCACACTGGTGCGGAACGGCACGATGGCATCGGCGGTGCCGTGGATCAGGAAGGCCCGGCGCATGCTCATCCGGTCGGCGAGCAGCGCGGGTGAGCGCTCGGCGTAGGCGAGCGGGCAGCCGATCGGGGTGCAGCCGCCGGCGTCGCGTTCGATCTGACGAGGCAGCGCGGGATCCACCGCCGCGCCGTCGGCCCACATCGTGAAATCGTCGGCGGGACCGTAGTTGTCGACCCAGTAGTCGAACAGTCCGGCGGGACCGTGTGCGACCGCCAGGCCGCTGGTGATGCCGCCCTGGCTCCAGCCCCACAGCACCGTGGTCGCCACGGCCGGGTGCGCATCGCGGTACCACCGGGTCGCTTCGACCACGTCGTGCCAGCCCGCCCACAGATTCCACTCCCCGGCCCGCCACGGTCCCTCGGCGCTGCGCAGGTCCATCAGCAGGATCGGCGAGCCGCCGACGAGCGCCAGCGAGGTCATGTACGGCGCGAAGTCGGCCGAGGAGCCGCCGTGCCCGTGCACCGCCACCACCAGCTGATCGTCCGAGATATCGCCCGGCGCACAGCGATACGGCTCGTACACCCGCCCGGTGGCCCGCTCGCCGTCGACGGTGATACGCACCGGGACCACGCTCACCCCCGGCGCGCACACCGGCTGCGCGACCGCGCCCGGCCCACCGACGAGCACACCACCCACCAGCACCACCACCGCCGCGACGACCCGGCCCCACTGCCTCATGCCGTGATTGTCCGCTGTCGCGGTGCGCCGGACCCACCGCACACGTCGCGACACGCGACCATAGGGGGCGGCTAGCGCACCGCGACAGCTGAGCACCACAGCTAGCTCAGCGCGCGGCAGCTCAGCACCGCATCGCGACTCAGCGCAGCGCTTCCTCCGCTCCGCGGTGCAGCTGCACCGGTGCGGTCTTGCTCGCGGTCTCGGCGGTGATGCCCTTGGCGGCCGGATTCGCCTGTTCCAGTTGCGGTTTGCGTTCCAGCAGCGTCTCGGTGAGCACACAGGCCAGGTTCGCGTCGAGGTCGTCGCGGACGACGAGCAGGTTGGGTACCACGATGGTCGGCACATCGGCGGCCAGGCCGTAGGTGGCCGCGGGGATCGGCGCGGTCTCGTAGACCGGGTTGATCTCCTTCAGCTTCGGCAGCACCCCGGTGATGTCGAGGAACCGGACCTTGTCCTTGGCGGTGGTGAACAGGTCGGTGATGCCGGGCGTCGGCAGGCCGCCGGACCAGAACATCGCGTCGATCGAGCCGTCTTTGAGCCCGTCGACGGTCTTGGTGAGGTCCAGTCGTTGGGCGGCGATGTCGCTGTCGGGGTCGAGGCCCGCCGCCTGCAGGACGCGCTGCGCGATGACCTCGGTGCCGGATTTCGGCGACCCGGTGGAGACGCGCTTGCCGCGCAGGTCGGCCAGGGAGTTGATCCCGGCCTCGGAGCGCACGATGACCTGGGTGTAGTTGTCGTAGAGCCGTGCCAGCGCGCGCACCGGCTGCGCGCTGGTGAAGCTGCCCTTGCCCGCCACCGCGTCGGCCGCGGAGTCGGCCAGCGAGAACCCGACCTGGTAGGTGCCGCCGACGACCTGCTGGATGTTCTGCACCGAGGCGCCCGTCTCGGCGGCGGTGGCCTTGACCTTGCCGTCGGTGGCGGCCGAGATCTGCTCGGCGTAGGCGTTGCCCAGCGCGAAGTACACGCCGGTGGCATTGCCGGTCGCGATGCCGATCCTGGTGTCCTGCCGCACGTCACAGGTCACCGCGCCGCCGGCGTCGGTGGTCGGGGTGTCCTGGCGTCCACCGCATCCGGTGAGCAGCGCGGCCGCGGCGGACACCGCCGCCACGGCGACCATTGTTCTGAGCATGAGGTCCCCTCTCGTCGACGGCCACGTCGCCGCCTGCTGATGTCCACGGATCACGGTGTGGCCGTGGCTGTTCGGCGTCGCCGCCGGTCGACGACGCCGGCGAGCACGGCGACGAGCAGGACCGCGAGACCGAGCACGGTCGCGGTCGGATTCGGGTAGAGCAGGATCAGGCCCGCGGCCGCGGCCAGTCCGCGCGGCACCGGTCCGATCGCGCCGATGCCGAACAACCAGCCGCCGGTGGCCGCCGCCAGCGCCGCGACGCCGACGCAGGCGGCCGCGCTCACCCACAGCACGTCGAGCAGGGCGCCGCGCCCGAGCAGGTGCTGGCCGGCGTCGGTGAGCACGAACATCAGCGGCACCAGGAACGCAGGCAGCGCGTAGCGCAGGGCCGCCCACATGGTCGGCATCGTCTTCGCGCCGGTGACCGCGGCCGCGCCGACGGCGGCCAGCGCGGTCGGCGGCGTCACCTCCGAGAGCACCGAGAAGTAGAAGACGAACATCGCGGCCGCGGGCGCGGCGACGTCCAGGTCGAGCAGCGCGGGTCCGATGATCACCCAGCCGATGACGAACGAGGCCGTCACCGGCACCGCCAGCCCCAGCAGCGACAACGCGATCGCCGCCAGCACCGCGGTGGTCGCCAGTACGACGGCGGGATCGTCGGAGAGCACCGATCCGGCGCGGACCAGCAGCGACGCCAGTTGCGCGCCGAGACCGGTCTTGGTGGTCATCGCCGTGATCACGCCCGCCGCCGCGCATACCGCGACCACGGGCAGCGCCGAGCACATGCCCAGCGACAGGGTGCGCAGGGCCGCGAGCGTGAACTGCCCGGCATCGCGCGCCGACCACTCCCGCCCCGGCGCGTCGGCCGGGGATTCCGCGGCGGCGACCGACCGCGCGCGCAGAATCCGGTCGGGCACGGCCAGGATCAGCGCCAGCACCGTGGCGTAGACGACCGCGCGGGTCGCGCTCATCCCGGCCAGCAACAGCACCACGATCACGATCAGCGAGGAGAAGTGATACCCGAAGCGCCCCAGCAGCTTCCACCACGGCCTCGGCAGCGGGCCGTCGGCCAGGTCGGCGGGCGCGCGCCCCTCGGCGTGGATGCGGCGGGCGTCGATCTCGACCGACAGCAGGATGCCGAGGTAGTAGAGCAGTGTCGGGATCAGCGCCCAGCCGAGCACCGTCACATACGACACGTCGAGGTATTCGGCGACGATGAAGGCCGCCACGCCCAGTGTCGGCGGGGACAGGATCGCGCCGACGCCCGCCGCGGCCAACATGCCGCCCGCCTGTTCGGGCCGGTAGCCGGCCCGGCGCAGGATCGGCCAGGTGACCGCGCCGGTACTCACCGCGGTCGCGGTGCCCGACCCGGAGACGGTGCCGAGCAGGAAGCCCGACACCACCGCCGTGCGCCCCGCCGCACTGTGCGAGCGCCGGAACAGCGAGACCGACAGATCGACGAAGAACCTCGCGGCACCGGAGAATTCGAGGACGGCGCCGTAGAGGGTGAACAACACGATGTAGCTGGCGGCCACGTCCAGCGGGGTGCCGTAGAAGCCGCTGCCGGAGTTGTACAGCGCGTCGACGATCTGGTCGACATCGAGCCCCGCGTGCGCGATCGCCCAGCTCTGCGGCAGCAGGCCGCCGTAGTAGCCGTAGGCGAGGAACACCAGGCAGACCAGCGGCAGGATCCACCCCGTGGTGCGGCGGCAGGCTTCCAGGATCAGCACGAGCAGCACCGCGCCGAACACGACGTCGACCGGGGCCAGCATGCCCTGCCGGTCCAGGAAGGCGTCGTATCCGCCGCCGCCCGCGCCGAGGGTGAACGGCAGCACCGGATACAGGCACACGACCAGGGTGACCGCGGCCAGCACCCAGTCCAGCGGCGCGGGCGCGTCGGCCCTGTCGAGCCTGCCCCAGCCGGAGCGGTAGCTCAGGAACACCAGCGGCAGCGCGATCGCCAGGAACACGACCAGGTAGTACTGGCTGCCCTGCGGCAGCGGCCGGAACACCTGCCACAACGCCAGCGCCGCCAGCGCGAACGCCACCACGCCGACCAGCCGGGCCGGGAAACCGGTGAGGGTGCGGGCCGGTCGTTCCTGGTCGTCGACGCCGAGTTCGGCCGAGGTCACGACCGGTGGCGCTGCGCTCATGAGCGCGACGATAACAACACCGGCAGGCGCCCGGCGGCGAAAACGGCGACCGGGAATTCTGTACAAAAGTGACAGAACCCCCGGCCTTCGGCGTTGTGTCACAGCACGATCCACCCGACCGCTGCGACCGGGACGGCACACTCGGCAGGCGGTGGCGCGGGGATGTCGGTGGGTCCGCCTAGGATCCGCGCATGCCTTCGATCGATACCGCGCAACGCCGGGCCCGCCTGGCGACCAGGCATCGGCTCGCGCCGTCGACCCGCTCGACCGAGCCGACCGAGATCGCGCGTTCGATGGTGGTCCTGCACGCCACCGATCCGGCTACGGTCTATCTGTCGGTCGGCGCGCGCGGCGTCGACCTCACCCCGGCCCACGTGGAGCGCGCGCTCTACGACGAGCGCACCCTGGTGCGCCTGCTCGCCATGCGCCGCACCATGTTCGTCGCCCCGACCGAGTTGGTCCCGGTGCTGCAGTCCTCGTGTTGCGACGCGCTGGCGATCAAGCAGCGCAAGGCCTACGGCCGCTACCTCGAGCAGGCGGGTGTCGTGGACGGCGATGTGCAGGAATGGCTCTCCGATGTCGAGGCCGAGACGCACGCCGCCCTGCTCGCCCGCGGGGCGGCCACCGGCGCCCAGCTGAGCAAGGACGTCCCCCGGCTGCGCACCCAGATCGATACCGCGCCGGGCAAGTCGTATTCGAAGCCGACCAGCATCACCACCTGGGTGCTGGTGGTGCTCGGCGCCGAGGGCCGGATCGTGCGCGGCCGCCCCAACGGCAGCTGGACCAGCAGTCAGTACACCTGGGCTCCCGCCGAAACCTGGCTCCCCCCAGACCTTTCCCCGATCCCCGCCGCCGAGGCGCGGGTCGAGCTGGTGCGCCGGTGGTTGCGCGCGTTCGGCCCCGCCCCGGTGACCGACCTGAAGTGGTGGACCGGCTGGACCCTCGGCGAGGTCCGCACAACCCTCGCCGAGCTCGACATCGCCCACGTCGACCTCGACGACGGCACCACCGGCATCGTCCTGGCCGACGACCTGGCTCCGGTCCCGACCCCCGAACCATGGGCCGCCCTGCTCCCCGCCCTGGACCCCACCCCCATGGGCTGGCAGTCCCGCGACTGGTTCCTCGGCCCCCACGCCCCCGCCCTCTTCGACTGCAACGGCAATATCGGCCCCACCATCTGGGCCGACGGCCGCATCGTCGGCGGCTGGGCCCAGCGCCCCGACGGCGAGGTGGTCACCCACCTGCTCGAGGACGTCGGCAGCGACACCAGGAAACTCATCGACGCCGAAACCGACCGCACCACCGCCTGGTTCGGCGACATCCGCGCCATCCCCCGCTTCCGCACCCCGCTCCAGCGCGAACTGACGGCTTAGCCACCGGCGCGGCTCGCGGCTGCCCGATCCGGGGACCACACCACGTTGGGTGACGCGAACACATCCGCCCGGTGGTGGCACGCGGCCACCGAGCGCAGCACGAGGATCAGCTGAAGACCGGCAGCCTGCACCGAAGTCAGTCGGCGGTGAGATCCAGGCGGTCGAGGACTCCGGCCAGGCCGCTGCGGATCGTCTCGGCGTCGTCGATATCGGCGCCGTAGGTCACTTCGTGCCACGGTCCGAGCTGGTGCCAGAGCAGAGCGCGGCGGCGCAGGGAGTCGGTGCGGCCGTAGGCCGTGGCGACGGCGGCGGCGAAGGCGGCCGGTGCGCCGTACAGGGGCCATGCCAGGTCGTTCGCGGCGTCGCCGAGGTGGGTGTCGCCGAAGTCGATCACACCGCTGACGTGGTCACCCTCGACGAGGATGTGTTCGGGTCCCAGATCACCGTGGACGATCGTGTCCGCGGGAAGATCCCGCGCGGCATCGAGAATCGTCTGTGCCCGAGCCCGGCGAGCGGCAGGCAGCATCGGCACGACCTCGGCCCGGAACCGCCGCAGCGTCGCCTCCCGGTCGTCGCCGGTCTCGGTCGCCGAGGGCAACCCGTGCCGCACCGCCTCGGGGCCGGGGCTGTCGTGCAGGGCGCGAAGAAATGCGCCGATCGCGAGACCGTGTTCGGCAGTAAGCGATTCGACCGCCCGGCCGGGGACGAGCGCATGACGCACGACCAGCGGCGACTCCGTCACGACAGCGGGGACCGGCACCGGTAACGGCAGTCGCGGCGCCAGCCACGGCAGCAACCGGGTCTCGCGCCGGAGCTGGTCGGCGACCTCCGGTCGGCGCGGGCGGCGTTCGACCCAGCGGCCGTCGACCAGGACGGCGAGGCTGTCCCACCCCTGCGAGAACTCCACGCCCCCACGCTAGAGCACCGCTGGGCTATCGCGCCCCTTGATCGCCGTCGACGACCGTACGCCCCCACCGGGAACAGAACTGCCTGCCGTTGGTCCCGCGCTGCGGACGTCAGGCCCGCGATCGCCTCACATGTCCAGCCCGAGGTCCAGGACGCGAACCGAGTGGGTCAGGGCGCCGATGGCCAGGTAGTCGACCCCGGTGCGGGCGTAGTCGGCGGCCTGCTCGAGCGACAGACCACCCGAGGACTCGAGCTTGGTGTTCGGCGCGGCGGTGTTGCGACGCTGCACGGCGGCCTGGGTCTGCCAGAGCGGGAAGTTGTCGAGCAGGACCAGCTCGACGTTCTCGGCCAGCACCGCGTCGAGCTGCTCGAGGCTGTCGACCTCCACCTCGCAGGCGATCTCGGGGGCCAGCTCGCGCACGGCACGCAAAGCGTTGACGACCGAGCCCGCGGCGACGACGTGGTTGTCCTTGATCAGCGCCGCGTCGCCCAGCCCCATCCGGTGGTTGACGCCGCCGCCGACGCGCACCGCGTACTTCTGCAGCGCCCGCAGCCCGGGCAGCGTCTTGCGGCTGTCGCGGATCTTGCAGTCGGTGCCCTCGACCTCGTCGACCCACGCCGCGGTGGCGGTCGCGATGCCGGACAGGTGACACACCAGGTTCAGCATGGTCCGCTCGGCGGTGAGCAAGCCCCGCGTCGGCGCCTCGATGCTCAGCACCGAGGTACCCGGCTCCACCCTGGTGCCGTCGGCGACGCGGTCGGTGACGGTGTAGTCGCCCGCGCCGATCACCTCGTCGAGCACCAGCAGCCCGACGTCGAGGCCCGCGACGGTGCCGTGCTGGCGCGAGACCACCGACGCCTTGCTCACCGCGTCGGCGGGCACGGTCGCGACGGTGGTGACGTCGGGTCCGTAGCGCAGGTCCTCGTCGAGGGCGGTACGGATCAGCGTCAGCAGTTCCGCACGATCCAGGGCGGCATCCAGAGCCATCACTGCACTCCTGTTCTCGGGCGCGGCATGCGCCCGTTCGATCCAGCGGAGATCCTCACCGGCCCGCCGGAATTGCTTGTGCGGCACCTGATGCCGCGTACTGTCAGCCGGGCGCACCTCGGCGCGGTGCGGACCGGTCCGCCGAGCACCGGGCCGTCTCGATCGAGACCACGCCGTCGATGATCACCGCCGCGCGGCGTGCACCGGTCGGTGACGGGGCCCGGCGTTCGCCGCGCACCGATGCGCACGCCTGCGGGTGGTCGTTCACCGCGCACCGATCGACACCGCGACGGCATCGACCGCGACGGTGGACAGTCCGAGCGCCCCGTCCGCGCCGAGGCGAACCGCGGTGCTGTGCCGCTGATCCTCGACCGGACCCGGATACTCCGAGCGGGTGTGGCAGCCCCGGCTCTCGGCCCGGTCGGCGGCCGCGATCAGCAGCGCACGGGCGGTCAGCGTCAGCGCGGCGTCCTCGATGCGGCGCAACGTGCGCGCGGCGTCGAAAACTCCCTCGCCGGAGCCGGTCCCATCCAGCGGCTGGACCGCCCGCGGCGCGGCGGCATCGAGCGGGGACACCACCGACCGGGCGGCGTCGATCCGCGCGAGCGCGATGCCGAGCCCGGCACCGTCCCGCACGACGGACGCGTGCTCGGTCATCGCCTGCTGCACGACCGCCCGCTCCGCGAAGTCCACCGTCCACGCCGGGATCTCCTCGACATCGGTGCGCGCACCGCGCCGTTCGACCGCCGCCGCACCGGCGCGCTCGCCCACGACCAGCCCTTCGAGCAGGCTGTTGGAGGCCAGCCGATTCGCCCCGTGCAGCCCGGTCCTGGCGACCTCGCCCGCGGCGTAGAGTCCGGGCACCTCGGTGCGCCCCTCGGTATCGGTCAGCACCCCGCCGCACTGGTAGTGCGCGCCGGGCGCGACCGGGATCAGTTGCGCCGCGGGATCGATCCCGGCGGCCAGGCAGGACGCGGTGATCGTCGGGAACCGCGCGGCGAAGCCGGCGATGTGGCGCGCGTCGAGGAACACGTGATCGGTACCCGTCGCCCGCATCCGCTCCGCGATGGCCCGCGACACCACATCGCGTGGGGCCAGATCACCGCGCGGATGTACCCCCGCCGTCACCGATTCGCCCTCCGCGTCGACGAGAATCGCGCCTTCCCCGCGCACGGCCTCGCTGATCAACGGCCGACGGCCCACCCCGCCCGGGGTGTAGAGCACCGTCGGATGGAACTGCACGAACTCGAGATCGGCCACCGCGGCCCCGGCCCACAGAGCCAGCGCCACACCGTCGCCGGTCGCGCCGGGCGGGTTGGTGCTCGAGGCGTAGAGCTGGCCGAGCCCGCCGGTCGCCAGCAGCACCGCGGGAGTACGGACGACACCGAAACCGTTGTCCGACATCGCGACAACGCCGCGCACACCCTCGGGACCGGTCAGCACCCGCAGCGCGGCGGCGCCGAAGAGCACCGGCAGTCCGGCCGCGTTGAGCGCGCGCTGTACCTCGGCGCCGGTGGCGTCACCACCGGCGTGGATGATCCTTCGGGTGCTGTGCCCGCCCTCGCGGGTGCGCGAGATCTGGCCGTCGCGGCCGAGATCGAACACCGCGCCGAGGTCGGTCAGCGCGGCCACGGCCGCCTGACCGCCCGCGACGATCGAGCGCACGGCCTCGACCTCGCACAGCCCGGCACCGGCCTCGACCGTGTCGCGCACGTGCGAGTCGACCGAATCGCCCTGCGGCGCGACGACCGCGATGCCGCCCTGCGCGTACTGCGTCGAGGTGTCGGTGGGACCGCCCTTGCTGAGGATGAGCACCCGCAGCCCGCGCAGCGATGCCGTGCGGGCCGCGGTGAGTCCCGCGACGCCACCACCGATGACCACCAGGTCGACCTCGGCCTCCCAGGAGACCGGAACCGTCGCCGTCATGGTCGTTACCGGTTCGACCGCGCGGCGAACGGCGCGGTCACTCCCCACCGCCGGGGTTGCCGATCGCGATCATCCGCTGCACCGAGGCGCGACCGGCCTCGGCCATCGCCAGGTCGACGTGCACCTCGTCGGCGCCCTCGACCAGGCAGCGCAGCAGCGCGGCCGGGGTGATCATCTTCATGTACTTGCAGGAAGCGCGATCGTTGACGGCCTGGAAGTCGATCCCGGGCGCCGCCTTGCGCAACTGGTGCAGCATGCCGACCTCGGTCGCCACCAGCACCTGGTTCGACGTCGAGGCCTTGGCCGCGTCGATCATGCCGCCGGTGGACAGGATGTGCACCCGCTCGGCCGGGAACGCGCCCTCGCCCGCCAGGTACAGCGCCGAGGTGGCGCAGCCGCACTCCGGGTGCACGAACAGCTCGGCGTCGGGGTGGGTGCGCGCCTGCTCGGTGAGCTCGTCACCGTTGATGCCGGCGTGCACGTGGCACTCGCCCGCCCAGATGTGCATGTTGGCGCGGCCGGTCTCGCGCTTGACGTGTGCGCCCAGGAACTGGTCGGGCAGGAACAGCACCTCGACATCGGGGTCGATCGAGGCGACCACGTCGACGGCGTTGGACGAGGTGCAGCAGATGTCGGTGAGCGCCTTCACCTCGGCGGTGGTGTTGACGTAGGACACCACCTTCGCGTCCGGGTGCTCGGCCTTCCAGGCCCGCAGCTCCTCGGCGGAGATGGAGTCGGCCAGCGAGCAGCCCGCGCGCTGGTCCGGGATCAGGACCGTCTTGGCGGGGCTGAGGATCTTCGCGGTCTCGGCCATGAAATGCACGCCGCAGAAAACGATGGTGTCCTCTTCGGCCTCGGCCGCGATCCGCGACAGGGCCAGCGAGTCGCCGACGTGGTCGGCCACGTCCTGGATCTCGGGCAGCTGGTAGTTGTGCGCGAGGATCGTGGCGTTGCGCTCACGCGCCAGCCGCCGCACCTCCCGCGCCCACTCCGGCGTCGCTTCGACACCCGTGTACCCCGTGGGTCCGTCGAAGACCGAACCCATCAGCGTCGGCTGTGCGGTCGTCGTCGCCATGGTGGCTCCCTTCCTCGTGCGAACGGCGCCATCGCCTCGATTCGCACCTAACCAGGTTTTCGACTTAGAATCGAAAACGTGCCCCATAGTAACACCATCCACGAATCGCTCACCGCGGTGTTCCAGGTTCGCCGCTTCCCCGCCGACGTTTCCGCAGGTAGGAGTGCCGGTGGTCGATCGAGGCACCCGGAATTGGCGGTTCTGCTGTGGGAGCGAGCGCTCGACCCACAGAAGGGCACCTGGTCGCTGCCCGGCGGCCGACTGCGCGACGACGAGGACCTCGACGCCTCGGCCCGGCGCCAGCTGGCCGAGAAGGTCGACGTACGCGAGCTGGCCCATCTGGAGCAGCTCTCGGTGTTCAGCGCGCCCGATCGCGTCCCGGCCCCGCGCCGCATCGCCTCGGCCTACCTCGGCCTGGTGCCGCTGACCACCGAGCCCGCCCTCCCGGCCGACACCACCTGGCACCCGGTCTCGGCGCTGCCGGATATGTCGTTCGACCACCGCACCGTCGTCGACCACGCGCGCACCCGCCTGGCCGCCAAGCTCTCCTACACCAATATCGCCTACGCGCTCGCCCCCGACACCTTCACCATGTCGACCCTGCGCGAAATCTATTGCGCGGCACTGGGTTACGATGTCGACACGACCAACCTCCAGCGCGTCCTCTCCCGCCGCAGAGTGATCACCCCCACCGGCGACACCGCGCCCTCCGGCCGCGCGGGCGGTCGCCCCGCCGCGCTCTACCGCTTCACCGACTCCGGCCTGCGCGTCACCGACGAATTCGCCGCCCTGCGTCCCCCGAGCTGAGCGCTCACCCCGCCGAACCTGTCGGTGGCCGCTGTCACACTACCGAGCATGGGCGAAGACACCGCGAAGCCACAGATCACCTCCTACGACGATCCGGACGCGCCGTGGAACCGGGAATTCGACCCGGATGAGATGGCCGGCTGGAACGACGACGTCATCCGCGAGTTCCGGGAGAACGACGGGCGGGTCGGCGGCGACTACCAGGGCGCGACCCTGCTGCTGTTGACGACGACCGGCGCCAAGAGCGGCAAGCCGCACGTCGTCCCGCTCGGAGCCCTCTACCGGGGAGACGTGCTGTACGTCAGTTCGTTCATCGAAGACCGCTACCCGGCGTGGTATCACAACGCCAAAGCCGATGCGCGGGTAACGATCGAGCTCGGCGGCGAACGATTCGCGGCGACGGCCGACGTGCTCACCGGCGAGCGCTACGACGAGTTCGCGGCCTGGGCCCTGGCCGAGAATCCACTGCTGGCCGAGTACCAGGCCAAGGTCGACAAGCCGTTGCCACTGGTGATCCTGCGCCGCGCGCAGTGATACCCGTCGGCTGACGCCCGAGCGCGGCCGCGCTCGGGCACGACTTCGCCCGTCGCGCGACGGCTCAGCCGCGCGGCAGGATGCCGAACAACAGGGCGTCGATGCCCGCTGCGAACAGCGCGTCGTTGTCGACCGGCGCGCTCGCCCCGGCGGGTGCGCCACCGAACAGCGCCGTCAGATGGGGGTAGTCGCGCGCCGGGTCACCGGTCGAGGCCGTCAGCGCGCCGGCCGGATCGCCGGTCGACAGGCCCGCGCGCTCCCGCGCGGCGAAGTTCGCGCCCCAGCCCGACAGCATCGCGACACCCATCATGACCGCGCCCGCGTCGAGTCCGGCCTGGGCCAGCGTGCCCGCCATGCGGTCCAGATAGCGCACCGAATTCGGGCCCATGCTCGACGGATTCGCCTCCACCAGCCACGGATGCCGTCGGTGCAGGGCGCGCGACTGCTCGGCCAGCGCGAGGACGTCGGCGCGCACATCGCCGGTCGGGTCCGGGTACCGATACTCCCCCGCCACCCGGTCGACCATCAACGCGATCAGGTCGTCCTTGCCGTCGACGTACCGGTACAGCGAGGCGGCCGCCGTACCGAGTTCGTCGGCCACGCCGCGCATCGAGACCGCGCGCAGACCACCCGCGTCGGCCCGCCGCACGCAGGCGTCGGCGAGCTGATCGAGGGTGTACGCCGGGCGCGGTCCCGGCCGGGGCGCCGCGCCGCGCGACCACAACGAGGTTCCGGTGTGCGTCATACCTGCCAGCATGCCGCAGATCGCCAGTTGCGAACAGCGTTAGCAGATGCGTATCCTGCAATTGCGAACACTGTTCCCAATGAAGGGAGATTGCCGTGCATGCCATCGAAGCCACTGCACTGACCAGGACCTATGGCGACAACACCGCGGTGGACGGGGTGGACCTGCGGGTGCGGGCCGGCCAGGTGCACGCCCTGCTCGGCCCGAACGGCTCGGGCAAGACCACCACCGTGCGCATGCTGGCGACGCTACTGCGCCCCACCTCGGGCCGGGCCGCGATCGGCGGGTTCGACACCGTGCGCCAGGCCGACGACGCCAGGCGGCAACTGGGTCTGGTCGGCCAGTTCCACGCCGTCGACCCGCGGCTGACCGGGCGGCAGAATCTGGTGATGCTGGCCCGGCTCAACGGCTTTCGCGCGGCGGCTGCCCGCAGGCACGCGAAGGAGCTGCTGGACCGCTTCGACCTTGCCGTGGCGGCCGACCGGGTGGTCCGCACCTACTCCGGCGGGATGCGACGCAGGCTCGACATCGTCGCGGGCATGATCGTGCGTCCCGCCGCGCTGTTCCTGGACGAGCCGACCACCGCGCTGGACCCGCACAGCCGCAACGAGATCTACCGGTATGTGCGCGATTTCGTCGCCGAGGGCACCACCGTCCTGCTGACCACCCAGTATCTCGACGAGGCACAACGCCTGGCCGACGCGATCACCATCCTGAAGGCGGGCCGGGTCGTCGCGGCGGGCACGCCGGCGGAGATCCTCACCGCCGTACCCGCCGGAGTGGACCTGATCGTCGACGATCCGGACCGCTACGACGAGGTCGCCGCGGTGCTGTCGAGATTCGGCGGCACACCCTCGGATCCGCCACCTACGCAACGACATTCGCCGCTGGAGGTCTCGTTCACCTTCCCCGGCGAGGCCCCCGGCCTGCTCCCGGTTCTGCGCGCGCTCGACGCCGCCGACATCGCCGTGCGCGATATCGGCGCCCGCGCGACGACGCTCGACGACGCGTTCCTCGCGCTCACCGGCCGCGATCGGGTCGCGACCGCCGGCTCGGCGCAGGTGCGGGCATGAGCGCCACCGAGACTCGTTCGGTCTCCGCGGTCACCGCAGCGGCGGTGCTGTTCGAACGCGTCCTGACGAACTACCGCAACTCCCCCGGCCTGTTCGCGATCACCCTGGCCGCCCCGCTGGGCATGATGGTGCTGTTCGGCTTCGTCTTCGGCGGAGCGCTGTCCGGTGGCGGTGACGCCACCGCCTACCGCGCCTACCTGGTGCCGGGCGTGCTGGTCCTGGTGGCGGCGATGGGGCTGACCTCGACGGCGTCCACCGCGAACGCCGATCTGCACAGCGGGTTCACCGATCGGCTGCGCGCGCTGCCGGTGTCCTCGGCGGCCGCGCCGGCCGGCTTCGCGCTGGCCGAAACGGTGGTCGGGGTGCTGGCGCTGACGCTGATGTCCGGTGCGGGCGCGCTGCTCGGCTGGCGGGTGGCGGCCACGCCCGGCGAGATCGCGGTGGCGATCGCGCTGCTGCTCGCGTTCCGCTGCGCGCTGTCGTGGCTGGGGATCGCGCTCGGCTCGGCGGTCCGCGACGAACAGATGCTCCAGCAGACGGCACCGCTGATCTTCGGCACGATCATGTTCTCGAACGTGTTCGTGCCGACCTCGACCATGCCGTCGGTGATCGCCACGATCGCGGAGTGGAATCCGGTGAGCGCCATCGTGGCCGCGCTGCGGGACCTGCTCGGCGCCGACCTGCCCGTCGCCGCCGGAAGCGCCTGGCCGATGCAGCACCCGGTCGCCGCGGCGGCCCTGTGGATCGCGGTCTTGTTCGCCCTCGCGGTGCCGATCGCGATCCGCCGGTACTCGGCCGACAGCTGAGCACCGCGCCCCGCGGGCCGGGGCACGAACCCCGGACCGCGGGTCCGGTCCGGGTCAGACTTCGGCCGCGCGCAGCGAATACAGCAGCGGCACGCGCGGCGTTCCCACCGGAAACCGGAACCCGCGACGCTCCGGTTCGAGGACGGCGAAACGCCGGGAGACGGTGACCTCGTGCTCGCGCAGCAACTCCACGCGCAGTCCGGCCGCGGCCACGGCCGAGACGACCTCGCCGAGCCCGTGCCGCCAGCCGACGGTGACATCGGCGGTGGTCACCGCGTCCGGCGCGGCATAGTTGCCAGGGACGAGTTCCACGACCGGCTCCGGGTCGCAGTAGTCGTCGATCACGGTGCGGCCGTCGTCGGGGCTGAGCAGGTCCCCGAACGGGTGGGATTCCGCCACCACGAATTCGGCGTCGGCGACGCCGATTCGCCCGGCCAGCGCCCGTGCGGGCCTCGCCCACTTCGCCGATCTCGAAGTCGCGCAGGTGTTCCCGGCCCGCGACGAAGCCCTCGACGTCGTAGAGGTCCGAGCGGGTGTGGAGCGGGGCGCGCTCGTCCCAGTGCGCCCGGTTGAGCCGGACCCAGTCGTCGGCCGCGCCCGTTCAGCTGTCATACCGGCGATCTCGGTGCTTCGCGGAGCGCCGGTAGGTGCGGCCGCTGGGCACGGCGGTGGCGGCCGACGAGCTGCGCAGCGCGTGCCGACGTCGCCAGGCGGCCAGATCGGGCCGCTCGGCGGGTTGTTCGGTGCTGGTGTTCTCGGTGGCGCGCACGGCCAGGTCCTCCCCCGGAGCAGATATCGACCGGTCGACGGTAGGTGAGGCGGCACCGTGGACGCCACCGGTTTTCCGCACGGTCACAGTGCGCCCGTGCGGACCGCGACGACGAGGTGCGCCAGCGTGAGCAGCAGGTCGGTGTCCGTGAGCACGGCGGGTCCGCCGTCGACCGGCCGTCCGCGCGCCATCTGCCGCAGGATCGTGCTCGCGGAGGTGCCGAGCGAGCCGTCCGGTTCCGGGAACACCGCGGTGGGCAGGTGGTCGGTCGAGGCGATCAAGGTCACCCGTTCCGCGCCACCCGCGCCCTGCCAGTCCCAGCTCAACCAGGTCCAGCGCAGGGCCGGGCGATCGTCGACGACGGTGCGCATGCGTCCGACGATGCCGTTGCCGAGATCGAAGTAGGACGCCGGACCGAACCGGGGCTCGGCCAGCCGATAGAGCGCGAATTCCGGGTATCTGCCGATGCTCTCGCCGCTCGCGGCGCTGATCACGTCGACCGCCACCCGGCGCTTGTCTCCGGCGGAGTCCCAGCCGAGATCGACCTCGTCGGCCTCGAGCAATTGCCGGGTGCCGGAGCTTGCCGGACCGAAATAGTCCGGTATCCACGGGTATTCGTGATGATCGACCACGCTCCAGCCGGGCGCGGTGACCCGCTCGCCCGCGACGACACCCGCGACCGTGGTGAACTCGGCGGTCTTGTCACCGGGTAGCGGGATCCACGCCAGAGCCACGGCGACGGCCACCACCACACCGGCGCCGCACATCCCGAGTCGCACCGGCTGCCGGTGACCGTGCCGCCCGAGCCGACGCTCGCCACGGAGGTGGCGTCCGAGATCGACACCCGGTACCGACCGCGCACGACAGCACCGCGCATCGCCTTCCAGGCCGTCGACGGACCGTGCGACGCGCGCTCCACCGCCACGGACGACCGCCGACGCCGATCGACCTGGCCACGCACCCGCCCCCGAGATGGCCGTGGCGAACGAGCTCGACCGCCCCAACGACGACCCGCGGGCCGCGAGCACAACCGTCACGCCCACGACGAGCGGCACGACCTGGTAGCTGAACAGTGGAAGCCACCGATCGACCGCGACCACCGCCGCCACGCCGATCAGCACGGTGGCGGCCACCGCGACGACATCGCGGACCACGATCCCTACCGCGCATGAGGCGAGCATCACCAGCACCCCGCCCACGGCGATTCGGTCTCCACCGAGCAGCGCCGACCCGGTCCCGTACACCGGTGGCAGCAACGCCAGCGACATCGCCCACACCGGCCAGAACCGGACGACGAGCCGCACCCCGAGCACCACCACGATCGCGCTGATCCCGAACACCCAGGCTGCCAGCAGATCCAGGCGCAGCGGACCGTACTGCTCGCCCAGCCGCACCGTGAACAGACCCAGCAGGCCCGCGGCGGTGATCAGACCCGCCGACCCGAGCACCAGGTCGGCGACCCGATCCCGGGGCGCCTGCGGCGCGGGCCGCAGCGCGAGACCGAGCGCGGCCAGGCCGATCACACCGAGCAGCGCAGCGCTGAACCCCACGTAACCGCTGTCGACGGGCACACCGAGCTCGCGCCAGCTCCGCCGGAAGGCAAGCGCGGTCGCGAAGACGACCACCGCCCACCCCGCCAGCCGACCGACGACGACGGACGCCGAGCCCACCCCCGCGCGCCGCCTACCCGCCGTCCCGATCGCCGGACCGGCGGTCGTGCTGGCTGGCGCTGACATGGCGGCTCCGGTCTGTCGAGGCTGCGGAATCCCGATCGGCTCAGTAGCGCTCGGGTTCCCAGGTGGACACCGCCCAGACGACGGCCAGATCGAGCAGGATCACCACCACCGACCACCACGGGTAGTACGGCAGCGACGCGAAATTCGCGATGATCGACACCCCGGCCAGGACGGCCGCCACCACCAGCGCCCACCGCGCGCCCAGGATCATGCCGAGGGCGATCGCGACCCCGCACACCCCGACCAGCAGATGCAGCCACCCCCAGGTGCTGAGGTCCAGTTCGAACGTGTACGGCCTTGTGGTGTCGAAGATCTCGCCGCCGGCCAGACACGCGATGCCGCGCAGGATCTCCAGGATGCTCGCGACGAGCAGCAGCGCGACGGCCAGCATGGTGATCCCGGCGGCGACGCCCTGTGACACCGGACGCGGCGGAGCCGCCACCATCGTCGTCGTCACGGCCGCTTCGCTTCCGGCTCCTGTTCCTGTTCCGACTCGGCTTCTTCCGGGACCGGTTTCGGCAACGGCGCGCCGATCAGGACATCGGCCCACCGGGTCGACGGATCGATATCGAGCAGCAGCGCCTTGACCAGCAGCGTCAGTGGAATGGCGAGCAGCGCGCCGAGCGCGCCGATCACCCACGCCCAGAACACCAGCGACAGGAAGGTGATGGTCACGCCCAAACCGACGGCGTCGCCGACGAACTTGGGCTGGATGATCGACTGGATGACGAAGTTGATCACCGAATAGACCACGATCACCCAGATCATCAGCACCGGCCCGCTGTCGAGCAGCGCCAGCAGCGCGGGCGGGATGACACCGATGACGAAGCCGATGTTCGGGATGTAGTTGGTGATGAACGACAGCAGCGCCCACAGGATCGGCAGCGGCACGCCCATCAACCACAGTGCGCCACCATCGATCACCGCCACGATCGCGCCGAACACGGTGGATACGACGAGATACTTGCGGGTGCCCTCGGCGAAGGACAGCAGGGCGCTCGCGATCGCGGGCCGCTGCTCGCGCACCACGAGCATCCGCTTGTCCATGGTCATCCCGTCGACGGCCATGAACAGCAGCAGGGCCAGGACGAAGAACAGATTCGAGAACACGCCGAGCACACCGCCGAGCAGCGACTCGACCAGCTCGGCGACCTTGCCGACATCGATGCCGTCGAGCACCTTGTGGATCTGGTCGGAGCTGATGCCCAGATCCGTGAGCAGCCCGCGGACGTTGTCGAGCAGCGAGTTCAGCTTGTCGCCGTATTCCGGGAGCAGCGAGGCCAGCTGCCAGGCCGAGACCGCCAGCGCCAGACCGATCCCGAGCAGAATTCCCACCACCGCGACCAGGGCGAGAACCATCCCCACCCAGGTGGACCAGCCACGGCGCTGCGCCCACCCCTGCAACGGCTGCACCGCGATGGTGAGCATGAGTGCCAGGAAGACCGGGCCGACGATGCCGGAGAAGACTTTCAGGCCCCCGACCACGACCACGCCCGCGGCCAGCGACAACAGCACGATCAGCCCGCGGGGAATCATCCAGGACGGCGGCGCCGCGGCGCTCGTACTCGGCTCGGACATCGACACTCCCTCGGTCTGGTGAACACAGCCGGAGAAGACTTCGCGCGGTGTCGCCCAGTCCTCCAGGGACCGACGCTAGGGAGGTCGCGGGCCGCGCACATCGCCCGTTCTGGGTGAAGTTCGGTCAGGCCGTCTTCATCTGCGGGGTCGGTGGCGGCGCGGATGTCCGCCTGCCGAGTCGGCCGACCGCCCAGAAGGCCAGCTCGACCACCCAGAACAGCCACAGCGCCAGCGTCACCACGAGTACCGGCACCGTCAGGAACACCACCGACGGCAGCGCGACCACCAGCCAGCGCGCGAGGTCACCGGGTGTCGCGCCGCGCAGGCGGCTGCCCAGACGCACTGCGGCCCACATCATCCAGCGCCGCGGCGTCGAGACCGCGAACTCGTGCAGGCAGCGCCGGAAGATGCCGTCGGCGTCGGCGCGGCTGACCGTCTCGGTGCGGCACAGATAGTCGTGCAGGATCGCGGCCCGGGTGTAGGCGCCGTAGCGCGGGATCAGCCAGACCAGCGACCGTGGGACGGAGGCGAAATCGGTGCGGAATCCGGCCGGGACCGTGAAGGTCTGCGTCGCACCCTGATATGTGAGCGGTTCGATGAGCCGCCAGAATTTCGCGTCCAGCTCTTCGACGACCGGGCCGCCTCCGATGAATCCCACGACCCACTCCTCCCGAGCCGTCCACCTGCCGATATCGGCGATGGTAGCGCCGCGCGGGGTCGGGGGAAGCGCTCAGACGCGCGGTTGCGGACTCGAATCGAAATCGCCGCTGGGGCGATATTCCTCGGCCTGGCCTGCCACCGGATAGTCGTCGAATTCGGCCGGTCGCAGGTCACCGAGCAGGCCCGCCGAGCCCGAACCGAGATCGGTGCGCGGGTGCAGCGCGGCGAGGAACAGCAGCACGAGCGCGGCCAGGAAGGGCTGCACCAGCAGCGCGAGGTCGGTGCCGACTTCCGCGGGCAACGCGACGATCTGCCCGACCGCGGGATCGTGCGGACGCGGATGCCTGCCTTCGGCGACCGCCTCGCCGAGCCACATCATCACCGCCGCACCGAGTCCCGAGGCGAGCAGAATCCCGACGACCAGCGCGGGACCGCGCACGCTGCGCACCCGCCACGCGGCGATCGTGGTCAGCATCGCGACCACCGCGCCCAGGCACAGGAACATCCCGACCGCGTCGAACAGGTGCAGGCTCTCGCCGGTGAGCACGGCGGCGCGGCCGGGCTGGGTCACCCGCAGCCGTTCGGTCGGCGCGAGCAGACCCCACGCCACCCCGGCCGCCGCGCTCGCCACGAGCACGACGACCGCGACGACACCGACGCCGATCACCTCACGGCGCAGGACCTCCGGACGCGGCGCGGCGCCGACCTCGGCGACCACTACCGGCGTTCCAGCTGCGCCGATTCGATGACCCCGTGCCGGGAGCACTTGGCCCACCAGCCGTCCGGGCTCACCTGCACGATCATCCGCCGACCGCACTGCTCGCAGAACCGCGGCGGCTCGAGCCCGAGCGCGGCGGCCGCGGGCATCGCGTCGTCGAGCCCCGGCACGATCCGCTTGCCGGTGAACGGGTTGTAGCGCTCGTCCATGTCTGTCACCCTACTGCGCCTGCGTCTCAGAGGGTTTCGTTGAGCGCCTTGATCGGCATCTTGAGCTCACCCAGCAGATCGAGATCCGACTCGGCGGGACGGCCGAGGGTGGTGAGGTAGTTGCCGACGATGACGGCGTTGATGCCGCCGAGCATGCCCTGCTTGGCGCCCAGGTCACCGAGGGTGATCTCGCGGCCACCGGCGAAACGCAGGATCGTGCGCGGCAGCGCCAGGCGGAACGCGGCGATGGCGCGCAGCGCGTCGGCCGCGGGCAGCACCTCCAGGTCACCGAAGGGGGTGCCGGGGCGCGGGTTGAGGAAGTTCAGCGGCACCTCGTCGGGCTCGAGCGAGGCCAGCTGCGCGGCGAACTCGGCGCGCTGCTCGATGGTCTCGCCCATGCCGAGGATGCCACCGCAGCAGACCTCCATGCCTGCCTCGCGCACCATGCGCAGGGTGTCCCAGCGCTCCTCGTAGGTGTGCGTGGTGACCACCTTCGGGAAGTGCGACTTGGCGGTCTCGAGGTTGTGGTTGTAGCGGTGCACGCCCATCGCGGCGAGCTGGTCGACCTGCTCCTGGTTCAGCATGCCCAGCGAGCAGGCGACCTGGATGTCGACCTCGTTGCGGATGGCTTCGACGCCCGCGGCGACCTGGGCCATCAGGCGCTCGTCCGGGCCGCGGACGGCGGCGACGATGCAGAACTCGGTAGCGCCGGTCTTGGCGGTCTGCTTGGCCGCCTCGACCAGGCTGGGGATGTCGAGCCAGGCCGCGCGCACCGGCGACTGGAACAGGCCCGACTGCGAGCAGAAATGGCAGTCCTCCGGGCAGCCGCCGGTCTTGAGGCTGATGATGCCCTCGACCTCGACCTCGGGCCCGCACCACTTCATCCGCACCTCGTGGGCGAGCTCGAGCAGCGCTTCCAGGCGGTCGTCGCCCAGGCGCAGCACCTCGACGGTCTGCGCCTCGGTGAGGCCTTCGCCGCGCTCGAGCACCTGCTCACGGGCGATGGCCAGAATGTCGGTCTGGACGGGTGCCTGTGTCACGACGTGATGTCCCTTCGACGGGGTGCGTGCACGAGCGCGGGTGTGATCCACCCGGCGTGGCCGTGCAACTTGAACGGTGTTCAGGCTAGGGTAGCGGGTGCGAGTGAGACACGACACTCGGGTCGGTGAATCTCTGGGGAAGGACACGCGTGCAACTGCGGAAGACGGATGTGGTCGATGCCGCCGTCGCGATTCTGGACCAGTACGGTCTCGGCGACCTGACGATGCGCCGGCTGGCCGGATCGCTGCAGGTCCAGCCCGGCGCGCTGTACTGGCACGTGAAGGACAAGCAGTCGCTGCTCGGCGCGGTCGCCGACCGGATCCTGGCGCCGATGGACGAGCCGATCACCGCCGTCGAATGGCCCGAGCAACTCACCGAACTCGCCCACCGTCTGCGCGACTGTCTGCTCGCCTACCGCGACGGCGCCGAACTGGTCTCGGCCACCTACGCCTCGCGCCTGACCACCAGCAAGGCCCGCGAACGTCTGGCCGGCATCGTCATCCGGGGCGGAATGACCAGGGAGGAAGCCGAACTCACGGCCTACACCCTGCTCTACTACGTGCTCGGCCAGACCGTGGACGAGCAGTCGCGGATGCAGATGGATTCCGTCGGCGCGCTCGCCGACGACGCCTCACCGCTGCACGACACCCCCGACCCGACCGCGCGCTTCGACTTCGGCCTGCAGTTGTTCATCGCGGGCGTGCGCACCATCCTGGGCACGCGCGTCCGCTAGGGACCGTCTCGGCGCGGTTCGTACCGTTGCGCGTAGCGGGTCGGCGGTTCGCCGAAGATCCGGCGGAAGTCCCTACTGAGGTGCGCCTGGTCGGCGTAGCCCAGGTCCGCGGCGGTCGCGGCCCAGTCGATCACGACCCCGCCGGCGAGGCGCTCGGTGATCTCGTGCAAGCGATAGCGGCGCACCACCCATTTCGGGCCGAGTCCGACGTACTCGGCGAACAGCCGCTGGAGCCCGCGCACGCTCAGCCCGAACCGGTCCGCGATCGCCTCCACCCTGGTCACCTCGATGTCCCCGGCGATCGCATCGACCACCCGCGCGGCGAGCTCGGCCTGCGGATCGGGGGCGGGCCGGCGCTCGACGAGAAAGCGTTCCACCGAGTCGACATCGGCCGCGACCGGCAACTCACGGCCGAAAACCGTTGCGGCATCGACTGTCCGATCTCGTAGCTCGGCCACCGGGCCGCCGAGGAACGGGCGGAACATGCCGGGCCGGAACGCGACACCGAATACCGAACCGGCCCCCGACAACTCGCGGTACACGTGCGACGACGACGGCCCGTGCACCTCGGCCCGCCCGTCCCGCAAGCTCAGGTGGACGTTCGGCAGCGGCACCACCAACTGCCGATACGGCCGCTCGTACTCCCAGGTCACCGACCAATACCGGGCGACATAGCGCGCGGGCTCCCCCGACGGGTCGGCGAACGTGTGCTGTTGCGCCGCACGCCAGGCGCCCCCGAGTTCCCGCGGATCGCGCTCCACGCGGCGAGTGTATGTCGCGTTTGTTCAAGACAGCGCGCTGTCGACGGTGGTTACCTCGGTGCATGTCCGAAACCGAACGCGTCGCCCGCGCCGCCGAACCACTGTCGAAGCTCCTGCGCACCCTCACGCCGGACCAGCTCACCGCCCCCACGCCCTGCGCCGAATTCGATGTCCGCGCCCTGCTGAACCATCTGCTGTTCTGGGGTCCGTCCCTGGTCGGCGCGGCGAGCAAGGCGGCGGTCGCTCCGCCCGCGGCCGCCGAAACCGAGGTCGACCTGACCGCCGGCGACTGGTCCGCCGCCCTCGACACCCAGCTCGGCGAGCTGGCCGCCGCCTGGCGCGACCCTGCGGCGTGGCAGGGCACCACCCGCCTGGGCGGGCCGACGGAACTGCCAGCGTCGCTGGTCGGCGGCATGGTCGTCGGCGAACTGATCGTCCACGGCTGGGATCTCGCCCGCGCTCTCGGTACGACCGTCGAGTGGGACGACGACCTGCTCGACTACGTCCTCGACGAGACCGCCGCGACCGCCGACCAGGGGCGCGCGATGGGCATCTACGGCCCCGAGATCCCCGTCGCCGCCGACGCTCCCCTCCTCGACCGCATCCTCGGCCTCACCGGCCGCGATCCCGCTGGGAAGTAAAACCGCTACACCCGGGCACCTCCGCCCGGCAGGTGCCTCGCCGCACCTGCCGGGCAGTAGGCCGCTCCCCACGGACCCCGCATCCACAGTGAACCGAAAACAACGGGGAGCCGTCGCACTCCTCCGCGATCACCCTCACCCACGGCCCGAACCACCCTGAGCCGCAGTATCACTCGTCGCTGACCAGCCGTGGCCGCACGCGCCCCGGGAACCAGCGGTAGATCGCGACGGTGCCCAACCCGACGCCGATCGCGAGCAGCGCACCGGCCGACGCCAGGCCCGCGGCCGCGCCGACCAGGCCGACCGCAACCGGACCCACGAACATCCCCACATCGTGGGTCAATCGCCACGCGCCGAGGAATTCCGCGCGGCGGTCCTCCGGCGCGGCGAAGGCGCCGACGGTCATGATCAGGCCGTTGCTCAGGCCGTTGGCCAGGCCGAGCAGCATGGTCGCGGCGCCCATGGTGAGCGCCGAGTGGGTGAACGGCAGTGCCGCGTAGCCCGCCGCGAAACAGACGCCGCAGGCGATGCCGGTGACCCGGCTGCCCGCCCGATCCAGCCAGACCCCGGCCGGATAGGACATGAGCACGTCGACCGCACCCGCCAGCCCGAACAGCAGACTGGTGGTCGCGGCATCGATACCGAGATGCGCGGCCCACAGCGGCAGCAATGCCGTGCGGGAGGCCCGAGCCGCGCCGACCGCCACCGAGGCGAGCCCGAGAGTGCTCAGCGCCCTGCGGTTTTCGGAGAGCACCGTGTGCAGCGGCCGCAGCGCGGCCACGTCGTCGAGATCGGCGGGGCGGATGGTCACCATCGCCGCACTGGCCAGCAGCGTGGTCACCAGCTGCAGCCACAGCGCGCCCACCGGACCGAACCCGTGCACCAGCGCCGCGCCGAGGAACGGCCCGCAGAAGAACCCGAGCCGATGCGCGCCCGCCAGCGTCGACATGGCCCGCCCGCGCTGATCGGGTGACACCACCGTGACCAGATAGGTCTGCCGCGCCAGCCCCCAGACCGCACCCGCCGCCCCGTTGAGCAGCAGACCCACCGCCAGCACCCCGAGATTCGGCGCGAGGATCGCCGCCAGCACCCCGACCGTGCCGAGCACACTGCCCACGCCGATCGCCGCCCGCTCCCCGATCCGCGCGACGATCCGCCCCGCGGGCAGATCCGTCAGTACCATCCCGAGCCCGCTCAGCGCGACGATCAGTCCCGCCGCACCCGCCGACGCCCCGAGGTCCAACGCCCGCAACGCGTACATCGGCGCGGCGGCCCCGGCTCCGACGCCGTACAGCGCCATCGGCGCGAACACCGGCCACACCAGCGACCGCAGCCGCACCGAGTCGACGCCCCCGACGACCCCCGCGCTCACCGGAACCCGGCCGGCCGAGGCCGACGATCACGACCCGAGGCCACCTGCGCACGTCCGGCATCGCGGCTGCCGAACCGATCCAGCGGGCGACAGCGCGCACCCACCCGAACCCCGGTCGCGCCCGACGGATCGGAAGGGATGGGCACCACGTTCCCACCACCGCCGGGTCGGCGGTCGCCGGCATTGGCCCGTGGCCCCTGCGATAGACGTGCGGTACAACAGCTTTCGTCGGCCAGCCGGTTCATCCGACGCTGACGGGTTCCACCGCGACCCGGCCGCGCGGACGGGCGAGCCCGAAATGATCGCGCAGCGTGGTGCCCGTGTATTCGGTGCGGAACAGCCCGCGCTCCCGCAGGATCGGCACCACCGTCTCGGTGAACACCTCCAGCCCGCCCGGGTAGTAGGGCGGCATCACGTTGAAACCGTCGGCCGCGCCCTGGGTGAACCACTCCTCGATCGTGTCCGCGACCTGCTCCGGCGTCCCCGCGAACACCCGGTGTCCCCGGGCGCCCGCCAGCCGGTGCAGCAGCCCGCGCAGGGTCGGCCGCTCGCGCTCGACGATGCCCGCCACCACCTGCAACCGGCTGCGCGCGTTGTCGGTGACATCACCGGCCCCGGCGAAGGTCTCGACCGGCACCGGCTCGTCGAGCGCGAGGGAGCGCAGCGAGGTCCCGGTGATGGACTCCAGCTGCTTGATCCCGTATTCGGGCACGGTCAGCTCGTTGAACTCCCGCTCCAACCGCAGCGCGGCGGCCTCGGTATCGGCGATGAACGGGCTGATCCCCGGCAGGATCTTCACCTCGCTCGCGTCGCGCCCGAACTCCGCGGCCTTGGCCTTGATGTCGGCGTAGAAGGCCTGCGCGTCCGACAGCCGTTGATGCGCGGTGAAGATGGCCTCGGCGTACTTGCCCGCGAAGGCCCTGCCCTCGTTCGACGCGCCCGCCTGCACCAGCACCGGATGCCCCTGCGGTGTGCGCGCGGCGTTGAACGGCCCACGCACACGAAGATGTTCACCGACGAAGTCGATCGGATGGATCTTGTCCGGGTCGGCGTAGAGGCCGGCCGCACGGTCGAGCAGGATCGCGTCGTCCTCCCAGCTGTCCCACAGCGCGACCACCGCGTCGACGAATTCCCTGGCACGGGCATAGCGTTCGGCGTGATCGGGATGCCGATCGAGGCCGAAGTTCGCCGCGGCCAGATCGGTGCCGGTGGTGACGATGTTCCAGCCCGCCCGGCCACCGGAGATGTGGTCGAGCGAGGAGAACAGCCGTGCCAGGTTGTAGGGCTCGTAGTAGGTGGTCGACGCGGTCGCGATCAGGCCCAGATGTGTTGTCGCCGCGGCGATCGCGGTGAGCAGGGTGATCGGCTCCAGGCCCGGCGCGGCATTGTGGCGCACGTCGGTGCGCAGCGCGGGCCCGTCGGCGAAGAACACCGCGTCCAGCTTCGCCGCCTCGGCGGTACGCCCGATCTCCTGGTAGTAGGTGACGTCGTAGATCCGGTCGGGCCTGCTGTCGGGATGCCGCCAGGCCGCCTCGTGGTGGCCCGACGGGTAGATGAACGCGTTGAGACTCAGTTGCCGTGGTGCACTCATGACGCTTGCTTCACTTCCTCGAATTCGGCGGTGTCGACGCCGAGCCCGGCCAGCAGGACCTCACGCAGCCGGATGAACTCCGGGTGCGCGTGCCTGCGCGGGCGCGGCGTATCGATGCGCTGGTCGATCGCGATCCGGCCCTCGTCCAGGACCAGCACACGGTCGGCGAGCAGCACGGCCTCGTCCACGTCGTGGGTCACCAGCAGCACGGCGGGCCGGTGCCGCTCGCACAGTGCTTGCAGCAGCGCGTGCATCCGGATCCGGGTGAGCGCGTCCAATGCGCCGAACGGTTCGTCGGCCAGCAGCAGTTCGGGCTCGCGCACCAGCGACCTGGCCAGCGCCACCCGCTGCTGCTCGCCACCGGAAAGCTCCCGTGGCCACGCCTTCTCGCGCCCGGCCAGGCCGACCTCGGCCAGCGCGGCGCGGCCACGCGCGGCGGCGTCGCGCCCGGTGAGCCCGAGCACCACGTTGTCGAGCACCCGCGCCCACGGCAGCAGCCGCGAGTCCTGGAACACCACGGCGCGCTGGGTCGGCACCGTGAGCTCACCGGAGCCGGGGACGTCGGCATCGAGTTCGGCCAGCGCCCGCAGCAGCGTGCTCTTGCCCGAGCCGCTGCGGCCGAGCAGCGCCACGAACTCACCCCGCCGGATCTCGACGTCGATGCCGTCCAGCACGATCCGCTCGCCGAAGCCACGGGTGAGCGCGCGGGTGCGCACCACGCTCCGGCCCTCGTCGATCAGTCGCCCAGTGTCTGTCGCCATGCCAGCGCCTTCCGTTCCGCCGCCCGCACGGCGAGGTCGCCGAAGAGCCCGAGGAGTCCGTAGATCACCAGACCGACGACGATGACGTCGATCTGTCCGTAGGTGCGTGCCTGCGTCATCAGATAGCCGATGCCGCTGGTCGCGTTGACCTGTTCGACCACGACCAGCGCCAGCCAGGAGATGGTCACCGCCAGCCGCAGTCCGAGGAAGAAGCCCGGCAGCGACCCCGGTAGCGCGATCCGCCGCAGGAAACCCCACCGCGACAGCCCGACGGTCTCGGCGAGCTCCACGTACCGGGCGTCCACGCTGCGCAGATACGCGTGGGTGTTGATGTAGACCGGGATCAGCACGCTGGTCGTGATGACGATCAGCTTCATCTCCTCGCCGATGCCGAACCACACGATGAACAGTGGGATCAGCGCCAGCGTCGGGATCGCGCGTTTGATCTGTACCGGCCCGTCGACGATCGCCTCGCCGATCCGGCTCAGACCCGCCACCAGCGCCAGGACGACGCCGATCACCACACCGAGCCCGAGCCCGATCGCGGCGCGTCGCAGCGAGGTCAGCAGGTTCGACTGCAGGCGCCCGTCGGCGATCAGGTCACCGGCGGTCTGCGCGACCGTCCACGGCGCGGGCAGCGTATCCGGGTCCAGCGCGCCGCTGGCCGACCCGAGCACCCACGCGCCGACGAGCAGCGCGGGACCGAGCGCGAAGCCGAACGGGATGGGCTTGCCCGGCCCGAGTGTGCGCCTGCCCCGCCCGCGTGGCGCGAGCGCCGCGACCGGTGCCGGGGTACTGCGGATCCGCCGCAGCACCCCGGCGTCGAGGGTGGCCATCAGCCCGCCGCCGGCGCGAACGCCGCCCCGCCGGCGGTGACCGCTTCGGTGACCGCGGCGTCGAAGCGCAGGTCGAAGCCGTCGGAGGCCCTGATCTTCTTCGGCAGCTCGCCGACGGCGTCGATCGCGTCGATGGTGGTCTGCTGCCGGGCGACCAGCTGCTGGTCCAGGTGCGGGAAGGTGTAGGTGCCCAGCGATTCGACGATCCGCTCGGCGTCGTCGGCGCTGACCTTCTGACTGTCGACGTAGTACTTGGTCGCCCACTCCTCGCGGTGGGTGTTGGTCCAGTGCCAGGCCCGGACGAACGCGCCGACGAGGGCGCGGGTGGCGGCGGCCTTGGCCGGGTCCTGGACGACGGCGCGGCGCGCGTAGAGGTAGGCCAGGCCGCTGTAGATCCCGGTCGTCTCCGAATCGGGGATCACCGAGGCGCCCTGGGTGCGCAGCAGCCGGGTGACGTTGGGCTCGATCAGCGGCGCCACGTCGACCTGACCGGTGCGCACGGCATCGAGGAACTCCGCGAGCTGCAGTCGGACCAGTTGCACGTCGGTGGGCTTCAGCCCCGCCTTGGTGAGCGCCTTGAGCACGGCCGCCTGCTGCGCGGTGCCCTCGGCATAGGCGATCTTCTTGCCCTTCAGGTCGGCGAGCTTGCTGATCGAACGGCCCGGCGCGACAGCCAGTTTCAACGCCTGCGGGTTGGTCTGATACGAACCGACGATCGGCACGTCCTGACCGGCGGCCAGCGCGTGGATCGGCGGCACGTCGCCGACCTGACCCACATCGGCGGCACCGGCCCGGAAGGCCTCGAGAATGGCCGGGCCACCGACGAAGTTGGCGAATTCGATCTTGAACGGCAGCTTGTCCAGCTCACCGGACAGCCGCAGCGCGGACTGCAACCGCTCCTGCTGGTCGGCCACGACGAGCGTGGTGCCCGCGGGAACCTCGGTCGGCAGGGGCGCGTCCGGGGTGCCGACCGGTGCGTCGCTGCCGTTCGAGCATCCGCTCAGGCCGAGCGTCGCAACGGTAGCCACCGCGAGAAGCGCGGCGGTGGCACGGCCTCGCAGGCCGGGCAGGAACGTATTCGGTCGGTGCATAGAGGGATTGAATCAATCCGGGGTTTTCCCGAATAGCATTAGCCTTAGCGTGATTGGAACACCGGTCTACCGGCCGGTCCCCCGGTAGACCGCTGGCACCGGGTGCCACGCTAGAGTTCGGTCGTCATCCCCGGCGGGTGCGGGAATCCGGTGCAACTCCGGAACGGTCGCGCCACTGTGATCGCCTCGCGGCGAAAGTCAGACCTCCCTCGCCGGGCACCCTCTGAAAGGGCCGCGCCTTGCCTCTGGAGATACCGCGATGATCCGTGCCCGGACATCGCTCGCGTTCCCCCTGCTCGGGACGCTGTTGCTGGCCGCCATGATCGGCGCGACCGGCTTCGGCGCCGAGATCGTCCCCGTGTCCGCGGTGCTCGACACCCTGGGCGCCCGCCTGACCGGGACCACAACCACCGATCTCGGCATCGACACCATCGTCTGGCAGCTCCGGGTGCCCCGCACGGTCCTGGCCGCCGTGGTCGGCGCCGGTCTCGCGCTGGCGGGCGCGGCGATGCAGACCCTGGTCCGCAATCCCCTCGCCGATCCCTACCTGCTCGGCGTCTCCTCCGGCGCGGGCGTGGGCGCGGCCGCGGTGATCACCTCGGGCCTGTTCGCGGGCGCGGGCATCTGGGCGCTGTCGGGCGGCGCGCTGGCCGGCGCGTTCGGCGCGGCGACGCTCGTCTTGCTCGTCGCCTTCGCCCAGGGCGGACTGACCCCGCTGCGGCTGGTCCTCACCGGCACCGTGCTCGGCTCGGCCTTCGCCGCGTTCAGCAGCTATCTGGTCTTCCGCAGTACCGATCCCGCCGCCGCGCAGTCGGTGTTGTTCTGGCTGCTCGGGAGCCTGGCCGGGGCGGACTGGACGACACTCGCGCTGCCGCTGGTCGTCGTGCTCCTCGCGGGTGGTGTCCTGCTGTCCATCGCCGGCTGGCTCGACGCGCTCACCCTCGGCGCGACCACCGCGTCCTCGATCGGCGTCCCGGTGAAGGAACTGCGCCTCGGATTGTTCGTGCTGCTGGCGGTTCTCGTCGGTGTGCTGGTGGCGGTGTCGGGCGGGATCGGCTTCGTCGGCCTCGTCGTTCCCCATGCCGCGCGCATGATCGTCGGCCCACGCCACCGCGACCTCCTCCCCGCCTGTGCCCTGTGCGGCGCGCTGTTCCTCGTGATCGCCGATGCCGCGACCCGGGTCCTGGTGCGCCCCACCGAGATCCCCGTCGGGGTCCTCACCGGCTTGATCGGTGCCCCCACCTTCCTGCTCCTGATGGGCCGCAGGCGCTACCGGTTCGGCGCGTCATGACCACGCACGAACACCCCGCTCCCCGTTCGGCGCCGTGCGCCGGCACCGAGCCGGACGAGCAGGGTGCCCCCTCGGCCGATTCCGCCGATGCGCATCGCGACGACAACCGGTCCGACGCACGCACCGCGGCCGACGATCCCGGCGAAGCCCGCGACCACATCCCTCGAACGGTGACCGACGACCTCCTCGGCGACGGGGTGCGCGGCACAGAGCACGGTGGCGCCGACACCCCCGAATCCCCAGCGAGGGTCGACAGCATGGCCCGCCCCGACCCCGCGCCGCCCGCAGCGGTGCGAGCATTCGAACTGACGTGCGCCGTCGGCCGGCGGAACATCGTTGCCGACGTGGACTTCTCGATCGCGCCCGGCGAGACAATCGGCATCGTCGGCCCCAACGGCAGCGGCAAAACGACGCTGCTGCGAACGCTGGCCGGTATCGGCAAGCCCGCGCGCGGCCGCGTGCTCGTCGAGGGCCGAGTGCTGCACGAGCTGCGACCACGACAGCGGGCGACCGCGGTGGCACTGGTGGCCCAGGACGAGAGCCCGCCCGCCGACATGCTCGTCGGCGAAGTGGTCGCACTGGGCTTGACACCCTACTTGCCGCCGTGGGGTCTCGGCGCGCCGCGCGAGCGGCAGCAGGTGCTGGAAGCACTGGCGGCGGTCGACCTTTCGGGTTTCGCCGACCGCCCGGTGCACCGGTTGTCTGGTGGCGAGCGGCAGCGGGTGCTGCTGGCCAGAGCCCTGCTCCAGGACACCCCGGTCCTGTTGCTGGACGAGCCGACCAACCACCTCGATGTCACCCATCAACTCGAGCTCCTCGGCCTGGTCCGTGGACTGCGCCGCACCGTCGTCGCCGCCCTGCACGATCTGTCGCTGGCCGACCGCTACTGCGATCGGATCATCGTGCTGCACAACGGCATCGCCCGCCCACCGGCACCGCCCGCCGAGGCACTGACCCCCGACGTCGTCGCCGAGGTGTTCGGCGTGGACGCCACCCGGGTCCGGCACCCGGTCACCGGCGAGGACCATCTGTTGATCACCCCGCGAAAGGCGCGCTGATGAAGAACACCGGCCGAATCCTGGCCACCACCGCCCTCGCCGCCGTCCTGGCGGCCTGCACCGGCACCTCGGCGGACACCGCGTCGACCATCACGGTGCGCAACTGCGGCAAGGACACCCGTTTCCCCGCACCCGCCCAACGGCTGTTCGTCAACGACGGCAACCTCGTCTCGATGGTCCTGGCGCTCGGCGCCCAGGACCAGGTGGCCGCGGTGTCGAGCATCCAGCGCGACGCCGACACCCTGCGCAGGCACTACGGTGCGGCCGTCGTCGACGGGCTGACCTCGGTCGCCCCCGAGTACCCGTCGCGCGAAACCGTCCTCGCCCAGCGCCCGGACGTCATGGTCGCCGGCTGGAGCTACGGCTACGACGAGGCGAGCAACCTCACCCCCGCCTCCCTCCAGAAGGACGGGGTGGCGGCCTACGTCCTCACTGAGAGCTGCCGCCAGCAGGACGGCGCTGCCGCACGCGGCACCGTCGAACCCTGGACCGCCCTGCGCACCGATCTCACCGATCTGGGCGCGATCACCGGTCGCACCGACCGCGCGGCCGAGGTCACCGCCGACCTCGATCGCAGGCTCGCCGCTCTCACCGCCGCCCCGAAACCGGCGAAGGCACCGACGGTCTTCCTGTTCGACAGCGGCACCGACACCATCTACTCCAGCGGCACGTTCGGGGCGCCCCAGGCGATCCTCGACGCCGCGGGCGCCCGCAACGTCCTCGACGATGTCGCCGACACCTGGACCAAGGTCTCGTGGGAACGTCTGGCCGCCGCGGACCCGGACGCGATCATGTTCGTCGACTACCCCGGCCAGAGCTACGCACAGAAGGTGGAACTGCTGCGCGGCAAGCCCGGCATCAACGGGCTGCGCGCCGTCCGCGACAGCCGGTTCTTCAACCTGCCGTACGCGCTGTGGACCAGCGGCCCGCTCAATATCGACGCCGCCGAGCAGATCCGCAAGCAGCTCGAGGCGTGGAACCTGGTCCCCGCCTCGACCATCACCCCGCGCGCCGACGACGCGGTGCGCTGACCACCGGCCGGGTGCGGCCGGTCAGTCGACCGTGCCGCGCTCGGCCAGGGCGGCGAGTTTGCGCAGCCCCATCCGCCAGTGCGTCTCGTTGTCGGCCGCTGTCAGCCCCTGGGGCACGTCCTCGTGCAGCACCTCCAGATCGGTGCCGCCTCCGGCGGCGTCGCTCAGGGAGAACGTGATGGACTGCGCGCCCTCCATATCCGGCCTGCCGGTGACGAACTCCATCACCTCCACCACCCGCTCATCCGGAACCAAGGTCAGGAACCGTCCGTAGTAGGCGTCGTGCTGGAGCTCAGCTATGCCCGACGGGGAGGGTTCGTCGTTGGTCACGGTGATCGAGAAGGAGCCGCCGGCCTCGGGCTCGAACCGGTGTACTTCGCAGCTCATGCCGTCCGGCATCATCCACTGCGTCACCGCGTCCGCCTCGAGCAGCAGTCGATACACAGTCGCGCGAGGCGCGTTGATGTGCGTGCCGATCCTCGTGGTCGCCATAGCTTCCACGGTAGTCCCCGAACCCGGCGCACGGGCCCCAGGACGCGAACGCGAAAGGCCCTCCAGCAATGCTGGAGGGCCTTTCGCAATGATGTTCCGGCGGTGTCCTACTCTCCCACACCCTGTCGAGTGCAGTACCATCGGCGCAGGTGGCCTTAGCTTCCGGGTTCGGAATGGGACCGGGCGTTTCCCCACCGCTATAACCGCCGTAACWCTATGAAACTAGACAGCGCTCCCCACCCAGAAAGYAATCCCCTAAARGACCACCCCTGGCGGGTGTGCTGCAGTGTSTGTTGTTTCAGATACCGCACAGTGGACGCGTAACACCTTCGATAGTAAGCCCTCGGCCTATTAGTACCAGTCACCTACACCAGTTACCTGGCTTCCAGTTCCGGCCTATCAACCCCATGGTCTGTAGGGGGCCTTAACCCATCAAGTGGGAGAGAAACCTCATCTTGGAACAGGCTTCCCGCTTAGATGCTTTCAGCGGTTATCCCTTCCGAACGTAGCCAACCAGCAGTGCTCCTGGCGGAACAACTGGCACACCAGAGGTTCGTCCGTCCCGGTCCTCTCGTACTAGGGACAGCCTTCCTCAAGTTTCTAACGCGCGCGGCGGATAGAGACCGAACTGTCTCACGACGTTCTAAACCCAGCTCGCGTGCCGCTTTAATGGGCGAACAGCCCAACCCTTGGGACCTACTCCAGCCCCAGGATGCGACGAGCCGACATCGAGGTGCCAAACCATCCCGTCGATATGGACTCTTGGGGAAGATCAGCCTGTTATCCCCGGGGTACCTTTTATCCGTTGAGCGACACCGCTTCCACTTGCCGGTGCCGGATCACTAGTCCCGACTTTCGTCCCTGCTCGAGCTGTCACTCTCACAGTCAAGCTCCCTTGTGCACTTGCACTCGACACCTGATTGCCAACCAGGCTGAGGGAACCTTTGGGCGCCTCCGTTACATTTTGGGAGGCAACCGCCCCAGTTAAACTACCCACCAGGCACTGTCCCTGAACCAGATCATGGTCCGAGGTTAGAAGTCCAATACGATCAGAGTGGTATTTCAACGACGACTCCACCTGAACTGGCGTCCAAGCTTCACAGTCTCCCACCTATCCTACACAAACCGTACCGAACACCAATACCAAGCTATAGTGAAGGTCCCGGGGTCTTTTCGTCCTGCCGCGCGTAACGAGCATCTTTACTCGTAATGCAATTTCGCCGAGTCTGTGGTTGAGACAGCAGAGAAGTCGTTACGCCATTCGTGCAGGTCGGAACTTACCCGACAAGGAATTTCGCTACCTTAGGATGGTTATAGTTACCACCGCCGTTTACCGGGGCTTAAATTCTCAGCTTCGCGCCGAAGCGCTAACCGGTCCTCTTAACCTTCCGGCACCGGGCAGGCGTCAGTCCGTATACATCGTCTTACGACTTCGCACGGACCTGTGTTTTTAGTAAACAGTCGCTTCTCTCTGGTCTCTGCGACCTTCCCCAGCTCTGAGTGCAAGACTCGTCACCAGGGCAGGTCCCCCTTCTCCCGAAGTTACGGGGGCATTTTGCCGAGTTCCTTAACCACAGTTCTCTCGATCGCCTTAGTATTCTCTACCTGACCACCTGTGTCGGTTTGGGGTACGGGCCGTGTACCAACTCACTAGAGGCTTTTCTCGGCAGCATAGGATCACTGAATTCACCACAACGGCTACGCATCACCTCTCAGGCTATATGTTGTGCGGATTTGCCTACACAACGCCCTACAGGCTTACACCAGGTATTCCATCACCTGGCCCAGCTACCTTCCTGCGTCACCCCATCGCTTACCTACTACAGCCAGGGTCGTATGCAGCCACATCCGGCCTCCCGAAGGAGGTCCATCCGCTTTTGGATACTTAGCACAACTGATTCGATATTTGGCGCGGATACACGGGTACGGGAATATCAACCCGTTGTCCATCGACTACGCCTGTCGGCCTCGCCTTAGGTCCCGACTCACCCTGGGCGGATTAACCTGGCCCAGGAACCCTTGGTCATTCGGCGGACGAGTTTCTCACTCGTCTTTCGCTACTCATGCCTGCATTCTCACTCCCGTGGCCTCCACAGCTGGATCACTCCGCTGCTTCCACGGCCACAGGACGCTCCCCTACCCATCCCAGCTCCTGGCTCGAAAGCAGGATAATGCTGAAATGCCGCGGCTTCGGCGGTGTACTTGAGCCCCGCTACATTGTCGGCGCAGGATCACTTGACCAGTGAGCTATTACGCACTCTTTCAAGGGTGGCTGCTTCTAAGCCAACCTCCTGGTTGTCTAAGCGACCCCACATCCTTTTCCACTTAGTACACGCTTAGGGGCCTTAGCCGGCGATCTGGGCTGTTTCCCTCTCGACTACGAAGCTTATCCCCCGCAGTCTCACTGCCACGCTCTCACACACCGGCATTCGGAGTTTGGCTGACTTCGGTAAGCTTGTGGGCCCCCTAGGCCATCCAGTAGCTCTACCTCCGGCGTGAAACACGTGACGCTGCACCTAAATGCATTTCGGGGAGAACCAGCTATCACGGAGTTTGATTGGCCTTTCACCCCTACCCACAGCTCATCCCCTCAGTTTTCAACCTAAGTGGGTTCGGGCCTCCACGACGTCTTACCGTCGCTTCACCCTGGCCATGGGTAGATCACTCCGCTTCGGGTCCATAATGTGCGACTAAAGGGCGCCCTATTCGGACTCGCTTTCGCTACGGCTACCCCACACGGGTTAACCTCGCCACACACCGATGACTCGCAGGCTCATTCTTCAAAAGGCACGCCATCACCCCACGCACAAGTACGAAGGCTCTGACGGATTGTAAGCGCACGGTTTCAGGTACTATTTCACTCCCCTCCCGGGGTACTTTTCACCTTTCCCTCACGGTACTAGTCCGCTATCGGTCACCAGGGAGTATTCAGGCTTACCGGGTGGTCCCGGCAGATTCACAGCAGATTTCACGGGCCCGCTGCTACTCGGGTATCACTCACGAGAGCCAACATGTTTTCGTCTACCGGACTATCACCGTCTATGGCAGGCCGTTCCAGACCACTTCGACTAACACATTGGTTTCTTACTCTCGCTTGATCCGGCAGAATCAAGAAGAATGACCCCACAACACCCCAAACGCAACCCCTGCCGGGTATCACACGCTTGAGGTTTAGCCTCATCCGCTTTCGCTCGCCACTACTCACGGAATCACTGTTGTTTTCTCTTCCTGTGGGTACTGAGATGTTTCACTTCCCCACGTTCCCTCCACACACCCTATATATTCAGATGCGGGTAACACGACATCACTCGTGCTGGGTTTCCCCATTCGGAAATCCTCGGATCTCAGCTCGGTTGACAGCTCCCCGAGGCTTATCGCAGCCTCCTACGTCCTTCATCGGCTCCTGGTGCCAAGGCATCCACCGTACGCTCTTAAACACTTACTAACAAAGATGCTCGCGTCCACTGT